>JAIRWM010000045.1 GCA_031268975.1 Treponema sp.
ATAGTTTGCTTTTTCACAGGCCGCAAGCCGTTTGACGCCGTCCCCAAGGACCTTTTCCACGGTTTCCGCCCCGTAAACCGCCGCGATTTCGGCGGCGGCTTCTTTTCCCATGGGAAACGTCCTGCGCAGAATTTTTACCATGGCGGTAAATTTCTCGGGCGGCAGGGCAATCGGATCGTCCAGCCCGGAATCGGTCCGGGAAAGGCAGAAATGTTTGTCGATGACGGCGGCGCCCAGGGACTGGGCCAACACCGGGATCAAAGCCGGGTCCAGGCTGTGATCGCTTACCCCGACCCCGCAGCCGAAAATACCGCTCAAAAGGGGGATAACCCGCAGATTGTATTCCTCCGCCGGGGCCGGATACGCAGTAACGCAGTGAAGCAGGCACACCTTTTTCCTGCGGGGAATGTTCCCACCGGCGTCCCGGAACGGTTCGAGAGCGTCCTCGATATCCCCAAGGCGGGAAACCCCGGTGGAAAGATAGGCCGGAACGTTCCATGAAGCGATCTCCGCTATCAGGGAATGATAATTCAGCTCCGGCGAGGCAATTTTCACCGCTTCCGGGCCCATTTCCTTCAATATTGCGGCGCTCTTCGGTCCAAAAGGAGTTGCCAGAAAGAGAAGCCCCCGGTTTTCGGCCTCCTGTTTCATGGCCTGGTAAAATTCCGGCTCCCGTTCAAGCCTCTTAAAGGCCTCGTACAGCGGTACGCTGCCGCAGGGAAGCGGCACAAAGCCAGTTTCCGGGTGAAGAATCTCATCGGCGTATACGATTTGACACTTTACGCCGTCCGCCCCCGATTCCGCCGCCGCGGCGACGATTTCCAATGCTTTTTTTAAATCCCCTCCGTGGGAAGTTCCCATTTCGGCAATAATCCGGCATTTCTTCATGGATTCATACTTTACATTCTCTATCGAACAAAGTATACTCAACCAGAGAGAACGCACATTATTCTGCAATAACCGAGGAGATTGTTATGAAAAAACTGACTTGTGACGTCTGCCATAAAGACATCACCACCGCGGTGAATGGACGGACGTATTACCACGTGGCCCACATTGACATCTGCGAAGATTGCCACGACAAAATGGAAGCCGAATTAAAGCCGGTCATCAGGACAAAACAGCCCTTCAGCTATGAATGGTACGAGCGGCTTGAGCGGGATACTTTGGCAAAAGCGGTTGCCCGGGGCAGATGGTAACAATATAAACCGGCGGCGGGTTTTGTCCGCCGGTTTTCTGTTTTTCGTATCTTGGACAGTGCAAATTCTGATTTGACGGTAAGGAGACTCTATGTCCGGCCATAGTAAATGGGCGACGATTAAGCACGCGAAAGGCGCCGCGGACGCGAAACGCGGCCAGATGTTCACAAAGCTGATTAAAGAAATTTCCATCGCGGCCCGTATGGGCGGGGGGAGTCCGGAAGGAAACCCGCGCCTGAGGACGGCGATTATAAAAGCCCGGGGCGCGAATATGCCCAAAGACAATATAGACCGGGCCATAAAGAAAGGAACCGGCGAACTGGAAGGGGTCAACTACGAAGAGCTTACCTACGAAGCCTACGCGGGCGGCGGGGTCGGGGTTCTTATCGAAGTGCTTACCGACAACAAAAACCGGGCCGCCGCGGATGTGCGGAACATATTGACCAGAAGCGGCGGCGAGCTTGCCAAAGCCGGTTCCGTGTCGCGGCTCTTTAAACGCCAGGGCATTGTTACCCTGGATGGGGAAAAGTACACCGAAGATCAGGTAATGGAAGCCGCCATTGACGGCGGCGCCGAAGACGTGGCGCTCTCGGACGGCATTGTTGAGGTAACCACCTCCCCCGAAGACTTTGAGACAGTAGTGGAAGCCCTGAACGCCAAAAACTTTGAGACGATGAGCGCGGAAATCAGCATGGTTGCCGATGTGGAAGTAAACCTGGATAACGAAGCCGCGGCCAAGGTCATGAAGATGGTGGACAAGCTTGAAGAAAACGACGATGTCCAGAACGTATACCACAACCTGGCCGTCCCCGAAGGCTTTGAGTCTGAATAACCTGCCGGAAAAACGCCCGGCGGGACGGGGCGTCCCCCCCGGACCGGCCCGGTGAATGCCGCGCGGCGGATAATCGGCATCGACCCCGGCCTGGCTTCAAGCGGCTGGGGGATGCTGGAATACGCCGGAAGCCGCCTTCGTTATCTTGCCCACGGCTGTATAGAAACGGAAGCCGCTTTGCCCAGAGCACAGCGGCTTTTTTTTATTTACCGGCGGATAAACGAAGTCCTTGAAACATGGAACCCCTCCGAAGCGGCAATGGAAACCCTGTATTTCGGTAAAAATGTATCAAGCGCCATTGCCGTGGCCGAAGCCAGAGGCGTTCTTTCCCTGGCAATGGCGGAACGAAGCCTGCCCCTGGCGGAATTTACCCCCCACGCAATCAAGCAAGCTGTCGTCGGCGTTTCGCGGGCGGAAAAGCGGCAAGTCCAGGAAATGGTCCGCCTTGTCCTGGGCCTTCCGGTCATCCCCCGCCCGGATCATGCCGCCGACGCCCTTGCCGCCGCCATCTGCTGCGCGCACGAGACCGCGCTGTAACCACCAATGCTTTATGATAGACGGCTTGGTGGTTAATATTCTCCGACGGGGCGGGGAGCCGCCCGGCGTAACGGGGGCCTTACCCGGTTTTGGCGAGGGAGACGGGCAGTTCAAGCTCCTGAACCCCCCGGGCGCCTATGCGGACGCGGGTCAGGGTCATGGTTTCCCCGCCCCGGTTTATCCGAAACGTAACCCGGGGAAGGCCCTCCGGTTCGGAAGGGCGGAGTTCGAGGAATTCCTCGCGTTCCATGTTGAAAAAAACGTATTTGCCTTTTTGGGCGCTTCCGCCCGGCCCGCTCAGGTCGTAGGAGCCGTCCCGGGAAAACACGATTCCGCCGTCCCCGCTCCGGTACGCGCCTTCAAGATAGGGCGCGGGGCGCTTTTCGGCGGCGGCGGTTTCAACGGTCTGTATCTTTTTGTACGAGCCGTCCCACACGGCGCCCGGACCGGTGCGGAGGTAGGCGTCCTGGAATACCCGCAGCCGTATGGTTTCCAGGGATTCAAGTTCGACGTTTATGGTACAGCGCAGCTTTGTAAGGGAACTGTTTCTGCCGATGATATGGAGCCCGTACCGGGTGGGGTTGGACTCCTGCAGGGAAAAAATCTCTTCCGTATTGTTGATATAAAAAATCACTTCTGAATTCGGGATATCGAAATGGACGTACTGAACCTGCCCGTCGCTCATGGTATGTGACCACAGGCCGCCCACAAATTCCTCGAACCTGCCGGGGGAGCTTAAAAGTTCGGTGACCATGCGCTGTTCTATCTGGCGGCCGGGCACTTTTACCACGCTTGCCTGCTCGTAAAGGCCGTTGGCCGGGTTATACGCATAGGCCGTCTCAATCTGATCCAGCATATTGGACGATTCATAGTCCCTGCCGTAGGTGGAAATGGACAGGCTTGCCCGGGCGCCCTGCTGGTAGTCCTGGGCTCGCTGTACTTCCTCGACGGCGATGGACCCTTCGATGATAAATTCCGCGATTTTGCCGAACGCTTCTTCCTGCTCTTCCCGTCCGTTCCCGGCGCGGGTGTTTTTCCGGAAAACCGTCAGGGTTTGCTCGCCTGAGCCGTTCATGCCGGAGGCGAGAACGCAGAGGCCGCCGTCTCCCACAAGGTCTTCGCTGTACAGAATAAGGCTGTTCGGCCGGGTCGCCGCGGCGGGGGCCGTCCAGGTCCGGGAGTATTTTCCGGTTATTTCGTCCATTTTCACGTAGGTAAGGAAAATCGGCGTATCCATTTCCCGGGGATTCCGGTACGCGATTATCTGTTCTTCGCGGGAATCGTCGTCAAAATCCCTGGTAATTATGGAAATGACGGACTCGTTTTCGTTAAACGAAACCCTGGCCGCGGAGCTTTCTTCAAAGTTCTGACTGTCGACCAGATCCGAAGAACTGCCACCCAGCCCCACATTCTGGGGGATGACCACCCGCGCCTGGCTTACTTCCCGGTTTGCCGGGGAAAAAAAGTCCTTGGGGAGAAAAACCAGGGCCCCTATGCCCAGGGCGGTGAGAAAAAAGACCAAAATGGTGAAAACCTTAAAATTACGCCGTGTCATTTGTTTTTCATGTACGAATCGGCCGATTCCCTGACCCGGGAACGTATATCAAGGCCGACGGTAAAAACCCTCCACCCGGTAAAACTTTCCACCCGTGAGTAAAGAAGCAGGCCCGCGGATTCGGCTTCTTTTATGGGCGGATCTTTGGGATTGGCCCCGCTTACCAGAAGCGTGTATACCATGCGGCCGCCCGGACCGGCAAGCGACCGCTCCTGGGCTTCGCTCAGGGCGCCTTTGTAATCCGCGGCGCTGCCGGAAAACCTGATCTGCCTGACCAGCTTTTTCGCTTCTTCCTTAGTCTCGGCTGAAACGGCTTTTGAGTAAATCAGTTCCGGTTTTGCCCCCGCGGTCCAGATGGAGAGGGTGTCCCCGTTTTGGACAATGCCGTCAATAACCGTGGTACAAAGCCAATTTACCGCTTCCTGCTGTCCTTTTTCCATCGAGGTGGAGCTGTCTACAATAACGTACACGTCAAGGGGGATAGTACGGCCGTTCTGGCCCCAGCCGTAGGCGGATGTTAAAAGCGTTAAAAGACAAACCGTCGGGAAAAGCTTTTTTACGCTGAATTTTTCAGTACTTCGATTCATAAACCGCATTTTATCACACATTTAACCATTTGTGGAATAGAAATCTCAAAAAAATCAAAAAAACCCTTTACATTTTTTTTAAAATGTGAATAGTATATTGATGAGCAAGAAAAGTTTTTGACTATGAAATTAATTATTTATGTAAGGAGACAAGAGTATGGGAGCCATTGACCTGCCCAAAAGTCCTAATGTATTTCATCCGGAAAAGCCGAGTGCTGTAGGATCGCGTAACTCTCTCGCCCAGGAATATCGGGATCAGCAAGCTGAAGTAAACCAGTTGTTGGAAGAAGAAACCAACAAGGTTATTCATCATCTTGCGTCCAGACTTCCCAAAGACGTTCTCGAGCGCCTTGACGTCATGGGCGGCGTAAAAGAGAAGCTGTACAATTACTTCAACCAGAACTACCAGAACATGTTCAACCGCTACATGGTAACCAGCGAAGATGAGATGGTAAAAAAAGTTCGTAATTTCGTCGACAAGGAAGAAACCAAAGTACTTGCCAGGTACACCCCCAAGGAAGTGGCGGATCTTCTTGACGCGGTCGGCGGGGCGGACAAGTTCAACACCGGCGAGATCGAAAAGTCCATGGTGAACATGTACGGCCACCTTCAGGGCCACATCCAGCGCGGTGTAAACGACCTTGAAAACCTGACGAACAGCCTGCTCAGGCAGAAAACCGACACCGGCGCGTTTATTCGGGGTGAAAACGCTTACTCCATCGTAAAATGCGCGTTTAAGGACAATATTTCCAAGCCCAAAACCGTTACGGATGTTAAGCTTTCCGTCAATATTCTTGACGCGGAGCTTATCAGCCCGATTTTCCATTATCAGGCCACCGTCGAGTACCTTATCAAGGACCTGCTGTCAAAGCACATTACCGACGCGCTGGACAGGGAAATCGAAAAAATCAAGGATCAGCGGATCGATCAGGGGCTTGAAGAGCTTACCGACAGCGAGATCATCTTTACGAAGATGGGAAGAATCGAGAATTACACCGACGACGACATCGAAAATCCCAAATCAAGGCGCTACAGCATTATCGCGAAGAACCTTATGGAACGGATTTCCGACCTGAGGGCGGAAATCGATCCTGAAACCTTCGACGCCCTGAATATCCGCGAAAACCTCAAAAAGATCATCGATATTGAAAATATCCGGAACAGGGGTTTCAATACGGCGATCAACTCCATTACCTCGATTCTCGACACCTCGAAAATGGGCTATCAGTACATCGAAAACCTCAAAAACGCCAGGGAGCTGGTTATCAGGGAATACGAAGATACCGATGTCGCCAACCTGCCCGACGAGCGGTATGGGGTTATCATGCGGTATTTTGACAATGCCCAGCTTCTCGAGGAACGCAAGGCCTACGATGTCCAGATGAAGAGCTTCGAAACCGAAGTGGCCCATTTGTGGGATGTTCTCGAGGTTATTTACCAGAACCGGAAGCCCGCTTTCAAAGTGACGGATTTCGAGGATTTGGCCGCCAAAAACCGGAACCGGATCCGCAAAAGCATCAAAGCCAAGACCGGCGATCCGCTGTACGAAGACATCGCCAAGGTGTGGGACGAGATTAGCTTTGTAAAGCCCGCGGAAACGGAAGTCGAGCGGATGAACCGCACGTACCTGTACGAAAAAGACAGAATCCGCCAGCGGATTATCATCATGCGGAACAAAATGAAGACCATGTACGACTATCAGTACCCGGTGGAACGGCGCGTAATGGAAGACAGGCTTTCTTCCCTCGAGCGGGAGTACAACAGGTTCGACTATATGATCAATCCCTATCATATTCAGCCCGGTCTTCTTTTGGACGTTGATATTACCTCCATTAAGCGGAAAAAAGCGACTCTTGACGCGATGGCCAACGTGCTTAACGAATTCCTTCACGGGGTTTCCAAAGGCTTCCAGGACGCGGCGTTCGCCTCGTTCAGCCGCCGGCGCTCTACGGTGCGGGAAGACATTAACCAGTCGTTTGCCGACGTGGTTCCCGCCGAGGAACAGGGCGTGAAAGAAGCTCCGGGCGGGCAGGCGTACCTCGACATGCTTAATTCGGGAGAAACCGCGACCGCCGCCATTGAGGCTCCCAAGCGGGGCAGGGCGGCAAAGTCGGCCGCTTCGGCAAAACCGAAAAAGGCCGGCGGCGGACGCCGGGGCCGTAAGCCGAGCGGCGGGGCAATGAAAGAAATCTAATTTTCTGACATCGGTTGCAAAAAAACAGAGACCGAAACGCCCCCGGCAAGGGGGCGTTTTTTCTGGGGGGTAAGCGAAAAATGACAAACGACGCCAATCTTGAGGTACTTTCCACAAGAAAGGGATTTAATTCGGCTGTCCGGTATATCAAAAAAACCATAGCCGTCATGGAAGACGCGGGATCCCGCAAAAATCTGGCGGATTTGCTTTTTACCGAAAGCGACGACGAGTTTTCGGGCGGCAAGGCGGGCATGGTTCTCAATATCCTTTTGGTTGATAAAATGGGATACAAGACGGCTTCCGTCAATCTCGGATCCGTCGTCGCCGATCCGTCTTCGCTGGCAAAGGAATTCGGCAGGTGGAAAGGGGTAGACCTTGTAGTTACCTATCATCACCCGGAACTTGGATTGCTTGTGGCAAACCCCAAAAGCGCGGAAGAACTGGCCGGGTTTGGCGATCTCCGGAAAAATGAGCTTGTTGTCGTTTTCGCGGGAAAAGGTGATTCTCCCGCGGATGAGGACTGCAAAAAAGCCGCCGAACTGGCGGTAAAGCTTTTTGAAGGATCCAAAGTCAAGCCGCCCCCTGCCCTGCTGCGGGGGAACTTTGTCGTAAAAGCGGTGAAAAAGCCCAGGCCCGCTCCGGCGCCCAAACCCCCCAAGGCCCCCAAGCGCGCCGCAAAGCAGACTAAGCGCAGGGCCGCCGCAGTCGAGGCGGCGCCGGTTCGTGAAGCCCAACGGGTTGCCCCGCCGGTAGTTACCGTCGCCACGCCCCCCGTCGCGGTCCCCGCCGGCCCGGTACGGATGACGCCCCGCTACGCCGTTGTCGTGCAGAACGAGCTGTTTCATAACGGGAATGTGGAGGCGTGGAAACGCATTGTGGCAAGTTACAACGCCAAATATCCCAATCTTCAGGTATATATCTACTACGACGGCGAGCGCATACTCGATATAAATTCCCTGTTTAAATGGGGCAAGGTTAAACACGGCAGCGCCATTGAATTTGCCGTGGCCGGGAGTGATATCAAGGATGTCGCGAAACTACAGCGCTATCTGGCTCAGGGCGCAAGCCACCTGTTTGAAGCGTTCCTTCGCGGACCGGTCAATAACGTACTCAAGCTGTTCTAAAGGAAAAAAGTATGGATAACCGAATTCATTTTTTTAGTCAAATTGATGTAATCCCGAAAAAGGTTGAGCCGGAACTTTTGGGTATTCGGGGCAGACAGGCAAACGAATTCGCGGAACTGGGGTTTCCCATTCTTCCCGGCTTCATTATCGACGCAAACCTCGCTTCGGAAATTAACCCGCAGGCGATACGGAAAGACATTTTTTCCCTTCTGGGCAAATGCGCCGCCATTGTGGGGAAATCCTACGGTGATTCGGATAATCCGATGCTCCTTAAGGTGGTTATTTCCCCGAACCTGGCGGTTTCTACCTATCCGACGCTTCACAACTTTGGCCTGGTAAAGCCGGTCATTGACGGGTTCGCCGGCTGGGTCGGCAAAGATTTTGCCGTCCACGAAGTTCTCTTTTTGGTCCGGGGCATGCTTAAGGTAGAAGACCGGATTAAGGAACTGGAAGAAAAAACCAAAGAACGTGCGGAAATAGGCGAGGCCATGGAATTTTTGGATGCCGCTTTGGGCATCAGGGGCCCTTCCAACGAGCTCGGCAAAAAGAAAAAAGTGGCGAAAATTTCAAAGAGCGCTGAAGAATATATGGACGAATTCGCCAAATTCTTTCCCAAAGGTTTTTTTGAAACCGCGGAAGAGCAGCTTCTTATAACGCTTGGTGAAATTTCAAAAATGTTCCAGATGGATGATCAGAACGACAGGGATACCGCCCTGATGATTGCCCCGATGGTTTACGGAAATTACGGCAAAGATTCCTGCTCCGGCTCGTATTTCAGCCGGAATGTGGTTACCGGGGAGAAGAAACTCCAGGGCGATTTTTACCGGGAAAAATTCAACGAATTCGGATCTTCCGGCCAGCCGATAGAAAAAATCGGCCCCGGTCATCTTAAAGAGCTGCAAAAGATCGCCTGGGCCCTGGAAGACAAGTTCAGGGAAATACGGCAGATCCGCTTTACCGTTGAAAATGGAAAATTGTGGCTTATTGAACAGCGCCTTGTGGATCAAAAATCCACCCAGGCGGATATCAGGCTTCTTCTGGATCTTGCCAAACGGAAAGTTATCGACAACGCGTCGGTTATCAAAGCCATTGAGCCGTTGCGGCTCAACGAGATACTTCATCCGGTTATTGATCCGGGCAGCGCCAAGGGCCTGAAAAGCTGGAAGGGCGGCATAGCGGGCGCGCCGGGAGCGGCAATTGGCAGGGTGTTTTTCAGTACGGACTCGCTTCTTGAGGCCAGAAAACAGGCTTCCCAGAAAAGCGAGGATACCCGGTTTATCCTGGTTGCCGAATCGTCCTTTGCCGAAGATGTCAAGGCGATAGAGGTGTCGACGGGCGTCCTTACCGCGGAGGGTGGTTATTCCGCCCACGCCTCCGTTGTCGCCCGCCAGTACGGGAAAGTGTCGCTTGTCGCCCCGGTTATGAAGATTGTGGGGAAAAAGGCGTTTTTGGGAAACTTTAGCTTTTCGGAAGGGGATTACATTACCCTTAACGTGCCTTTTTACGGCGAATCTTCCGTGTACGCGGGAACGGCGAAGCTTATCGAACCGAATCCCTCGGAATCGGGACTTCTTGACTTTATCGGCCTGACAAAGGGCTTTATCAAGGATTTCCATGTCCGGGCAAACGCCGAAACCCCGAAGGACGCGGAGCTTGCCCTGAGTTTCGGGGCGGACGGTATAGGACTTTGCCGCACCGAGCATATGTTCTTCAAGCCCGAGCGGATCATGGTTTTCCGGGACATGATTCTTTCAAGCGATCCCAAAGAACGGAAAAAAGCCCTGGATAAGCTTCAGGTAATGCAGACGGCGGACTTCGCCGGCATTCTCAAGGTTATGGCGGGCAAGGAAGTAACGATCCGTCTTCTGGACGCGCCGCTTCATGAGTTTATGCCCCAGAACGACGCGACGCTGGCGGAGTACATCTCCCACCTCAAGAAAACCAAGAAGGCAAAGGTTTCACGGGCGGATGTTCTTGCCAGCATTGAGGCGCTTCACGAGTTTAACCCCATGCTGGGCCACCGGGGCTGCCGTATCGCCGTGTCGTATCCGGAAATTTACGCGATGCAGGTGCGGGCGATATTTGACGCCACGTACAAACTGCGCGCCCAAAAAATTGACGCCAGACCCGAAATTATGGTGCCCATTGTCATGAACGCCTCAGAGCTGAAGCTTATCGCCTACGGTAAAAAAATTGAGGGCTCAAGTTATACGGGGATTGTCGAAATTGAAGAGAATTTCCGCAAGGCGAAAAAAGCAAAGCCGGCCGAGTACCAGATTGGTACGATGATAGAGCTGCCCGCCGCGGCGTTGGGCGCCGGGGACATTGCCAAGTACGGCCGTTTTTTCAGTTTTGGGACAAACGATCTTACCCAGACAACGCTGGGCATTTCCCGGGACGATTTTACCGCTTTTATGCCTGACTATACCCTGTTCGACCTTATTGTGGGAAATCCGTTTAGCACCCTGGACCCCCGGGTTAAGGAACTTATCGCCCTGGCCGCCGAACGCGGCAGACTTACCCGGCCCGACCTTGTCTGCGGCCTTTGCGGTGAACACGGGGCGAATCCCGGCAATGTCCGGTTCTGCATGGATGTAGGGATCAATTACGTTTCCTGCTCTCCGTATTCGGTTCCCATAGCCCTTCTTGCCGTCGCGCAGGTTGAACTGGAAAGGGCGCAGGCAGACTAAGCCTGGTCCGCGGTGAAGTTTCTTCTCTGGTCAAAATCCGCGGGGCAGGCCCGGCGGAGGCCGCCGGCCGCGGATGTCAGTCTTCGTACACGCCCTTGAAATTCATGGCCTTTTTTACGACCGCCGTGATTTCTTCGGCGCCTTTCCGGGCGTCGGCCATGGGGAGGCCCGCGTCGTTGGTAAAAGACTGCTCAAAGAACTTTTTGAGGGTGACGTACATATCCGGCCTGTTGTAGAAAACGAAAGAAACGTTATAACCAACCGGCCGGGCTATCGTGAAGGAAGAAAGGGACTCGATCGGCTTTTTCGCCCAGTACAGGGTCGTCTGGTTCTTTGCGATAATTTTACTGACTTCCTTAAAGCGAAGGGGAATCTGATCCGCCTTGTCCCGTAAATACGGCTCAATGCTCTTGTGGGGATACGATGGAGGCTCAATAAGGGCATGCAGCTTTTTTCCCTGGGATTGGAACGTCAGTCCCGTTCCGTCCGGGTAAATGGCTTTGACGCCCGAATAGGAAATAACCTCATAGATGGAATATCCGGTATTCCCGTTGATAAACGAAGATACGATATAACCCTGATCCCTCGGCAGCCTGTCCGACGTGAATGCGTCAAATAAACTCAAAACTTTCGGCACGTTCTCGTCTTTTACTTTTGGAGATTTAGCCCGCGTCGTCTTTACTGTTGTTTTGGCGGATTTAACCGGCCTGGCTGTTCCGGACGCTTTTGCCGCCGCCCCGGCGGGTCTTCCGGCGGTCCTTGCCGGTTTCGCTTTTACGGCTTTCGCCGGCTTTGTCGTTTTCACGGTCTTTGTTGTCTTTGTCGCTTTCGCGGTTTTTTTCGCCGGTTTCACGGGCTTGGTGATTTTTGCCATATTTTTTTCCCCCTGATGACTTTTATGCAACACTTCCATGATAAGAGTTTTTTGCCATTTCAGCAAGCAGTTACTCCGGAATTTATGTATTTTTTGAGCGCGAACGGTTTTTGGGGAGCTTTTGCAAAATGCGTCTAAACTGCCGTTCGTAGCGTTCCATTCCTTCCCGGTCGCCCTTGTTTTTCGCTATAATGGCCATCCAGCGGTACGGCCGGGGATCGTTTTTGTTTCTCGCGGCTGCCTCAAGAAGGAGTTCAAAAGCCCGTTCCAGACGCCCTTCACGGTAAGCCAAAAGTCCAAGGGCCGTTGGAATTTCGGATGATTTGCTAAAGAAGCTCATGGCTTTTTCAAGAATGACTTTGGCGTAGTTTCCGCCTCCGGTTCGTTCTATGCAGCCGGAATATTCCAGAAGAAGCTGTACGTCTCCGGGCCGTTCCTTGAGCAGGGTTTTGAGAAAAATTGACGCGTCCCGGTAACGGCTCGCTTTTCTGTACGAATAGGCCAGAACCCGCCTGAGCCCCGGGTTCGAGGGATCCCAGGCGAGAAGCGCTTCGAGTTTTTTCGCCGCTTTTTCGTATTCGCAGACCTTCACCAAAAAAAGCGCCTGATCCCGGCGAAGGGCAAGGTTGTCGGGCCATATCTCAAGGTAGTCCCGGTACGCCTTTTCAAGCCCGGCGCGGGACCCGGCGGCCTTTTCGTTAAAAAGCGCTTCTTTGGCGGCGACAATGCCCAGCCAGGCTTCTTCATGATCTTCGCGCGTTTCAATGGTTTTGGAAAACCAGATTACCGCTTCATCCAGAAGCCCGACCCGCAGATAGCTTTTTCCCAGAGCGTACATCAGCTCGGGTTCCGGCCCCAGTGTGTGTACCGCTTTTTGAAGCAGGGTGAGTATTCGTTTGGGGTTGCCCCCGGTTTCGGATTCGTATAACAGGGAAAACCGGGACAGAATTTCCGGATCTCCGCCCATCTGCCTGGTCTTGTACAGGACTTTTTTTAGGCTGCTGAAGTTCCTTCCTTCCCAGGCGCACAGGGCCAGCGCGTACCAGAGATCCAGCCTGCCGCTGTCCATGCCAATAGCCCGCATAAGATGATTTTCAGCCGCCGGATAGTTTTTCATGTTCCGCTGTATTTCGGCGTACATGGCGTGTATCTCCGGGGAATGACCGCGCTTCTTAATCCAGTCACGGCAGGCTTCGGCGGCATTACGCCATTTTTTCAGGCCGATAAAAGACAGGATCATATAGCGGTCGACCAGGTCGCTGTTCCAGGGCAGGTCGGGCAGGTCTATTCCCCGTGAATGTTCAGACGACCGGATTATCGAAAGGTCTTCAAGGGCTTCGTCGGTTCTTCCCAGTTCCATCAGGATTGACGATCGGTACCAGCGGATCATCGAATCGCCGGGGGAAAATTCCAGGGCCTGGGTATACTGTTCCACCGCGTCGTCAAGGGCGCCCTGTTCGCGGTACGCCCTGCCCAGTTCCAGATGAAGAAGCGGCCCTGAACGGAACCCCGACTCTTCGCCGTTTTCAAGAACAAAGCGGAGCATCTGGGCGCCCAGATCGTATTCTTCGATTCGGCAGAGCCTCACGCCCCGGATGAACAGGGCGTTAAGGTAGGCGCGGTAAATTCGTCTGTTGCCGGGCGCCGTTTCTACGGCCCTCTGGAACATGTCCACTGCCGCCTGAGAATGTCGGGCTTTCAGGTAAGCCAGTCCCAAGAGGCTCATGACAAGGGGATTTTTTTTATCCCGTTTAAGGGCTTTTGTAAAAAACCGCGCCGCCTTGCGGTAAAAACCCAGGACGAGGCAGGTTCTTCCCGCGAAAAAGTATCCCGCCGCGGCGCGGGGCTCCGCGGCAATGTAATCATTCAGCGCCGCCAAAGCCCGGGAATATTGTTTTACCGCGTGCAGGGCCCTGCCGAGGAAAAGAAGCGCCTCAACGGGGCCTTCATATTCAGAGACAATCTCCTCAAGTATCGTGACGGCGGTTTTATAATCCCGCCGCGCTCCGGCTCTTATGGCTTCTTCAAGCTTTTGCCGGCCCTCACGGGCGCTCCGCCTGGAAACGGCCTGCCGGTAGAAACTGCCGGTTTTTGTCGTACCGTTTTCCCGCTATTTCGCCCTGGACAGGGTAACGGCGCAGGTGACGACAATATCCTCAACCGAAGCGCCCCGGGAAAGGTCGCTGATGGGTTTGGCAAAACCCTGGAGGAACGGGCCGAAGGCGTCCGCCTTTCCAAGCCGCTGCACCAGTTTGTAGCCTATGTTTCCCGAACCAAGGTCGGGGAAAATAAGGGTGTTGACCTTCCCCCTGACCGGGCTTCCGGGCGCTTTTTTGTCGGTAACGGAAGGAACCAGTGCGGCGTCGGCCTGGAGTTCCCCGTCAAATACAAAGCCGGGATTTCTGCTTTTAAGAATTTCAACGGCGTTTTGCACTTTTGCCACATCGTCGTGCTTTGCCGACCCCTTTGTGGAAAACGACATCAGGGCCGCCACCGGCTCAACTCCCAGGAATTCCCGGCAGCTTTGGGCGGCGCTCTGGGTGATATCGGCAAGCTGTTCGGGAGACGGATCCGGAACAACGGCGCAGTCTGAAAGTATCAGGGAGCCTTCTTTTCCCCATAACGGATCGAGGCCTGTCATAACAAAGCAGGACGACGCTGTTTTAAGACCCTGCACCGTCCCGATAATCGTAAGCCCCGCCCGCAGTACATCGCCGGTGGTGTTTTCCGCCCCGGCGACGCTTACATCCGCGTCCCCCAGCCGGACCATCATCGCGGCCCAGCGCAGCGGATCGGTGATTTCCGTTCCGGCCTGTTCGATTGTCATGCCTTTGTGCTTGCGGAGTTCATGGTAATTGCCGGCGTAAAGGCCGGCCTTGCCTGAAGAAGCGGGATCGACGATAGTAATTCCATCCAGCTTTACCCCCTCCCGTTCTGCTGCGGCTCTGATACCGGATTCTTTTCCCAAAAGAGTGACAGATGCCGCGAGCGCGTCGTCAACGAGAATCCGCGCCGCCTTTACCGTTCTGGGCTCCGTTCCCTCCGGCAGAACCAGCCTTTTTTGCATGGATCTGGCTTTGTCCTTCATATCTTTTACAAAATCCATTCTCTGACTCCTTTGAATAGCTTCCCCCACAGCATACCCCGTAACGGTAACGGAAACAAGTCTTGGCGCTCTATATGGCAGGGCGAGCGCATATAAAACAACGTGAAAAGGAGCTATAGTTGGCATGGTTTTCTGGGAGGGGAACCATGGGAAACGAAAGAAAACCATTAGCGCCGATAATGACCTATTTCACGGTCATTCAGGATCC
>JAIRWM010000050.1 GCA_031268975.1 Treponema sp.
GGGCAAAAAAACCGAAGCAGGGCTTCGGTTTTTTTGCCTGGGGAGTTTTCGCGGAGCGAAAACTCCAGGGATTCTGGTGCCAGGCACCGAAACGGGGCTTCGCGCCGCGCCCGTCCCGCAGCCCAGGTCAGGGACGGTTCGGGCCTGCCGGCCAATCCCGGAACCAGCCCCAGGAGCCATTCCGTACCAGTCCGGAGCCATTCCGTACAAGGACGGAACCATTCCGTACAAGGACGGAACCGTCCCGTACAAGGACGGAACCATCCCGTACAAGGACGGAGCCGTCGCGCAAGCCCTCCGGTCTTGCGCTACCCCCATTTTGAGCCGTGTATGTCCGCCGCCGATTCCCTGTCCTTTTAAGTGGAGGTTCCCCAAAGGCCTGAAAAGCGTTATTATTGGAACAGGGGACAATTATGGGGTCAATGCAGACAACACCGGAGTGGAAAGCCGCCGCCGATGAAATTTGGGCAATGCTGAGAGAAACCGCCCGCCGGCAGGAAGAAACCGCCCGACAGATGAAGGCAACCGATAAACGTGTCGGAGAAATAACCAATCGCTTTGGCGAAATGGTTGAATATATGGTAATCCCCAATTTGCTGGCGAAATTCAGCGAGTTCGATTTCAGCTTTACCAAGGCCAACCGTACCGAAATAGCGGATCGGGAGCATAATATATTCGCGGAAGTTGACGCCTTTCTGGAAAACGGCGAAAAAGTGATGATTGTTGAAATCAAGACCAAACCCACTGTTGATGACATAAATGACCATATTGAACGAATGAAAAAACTGCGTACATACGCGGATTTACACAATGACAAACGTGCGTATTTGGGCGCCATTGCGGGTGTTGTTTTCGGCGAGAGTGAAAGAATCCATGCCCTGAAAAAGGGCTTTTATGTAATTGAGCCGTCCGGCGACACGTTTAACATTATCGAGCCGAAAGGTAATTATTACCCCCATGAATGGTGATTATGCGCCTCTGTACAACAGGTATCAGTTGGTCATGTCCCGGAACAGCCCCCGTATCCGTCACAGCGCGGACATAAAGGTAAAGGTCATGTCCCCCACACCGGGATACGTTTCCTCGTGGGCAAAATCGGGGTAAAGAAGAATCCGTTTTTTCGCGCCTATCTTGTTGTACATGGCAAACTGGCTTGAAGGAGGGCATATCTCGTCCATGAGACCTGTAAACATGAGCACCTCGGCTTTTATCCTTGGGGCGAGAAACTGCACGTCAATATACCCGAGTTTTGTAAAGATTTCGTCTTCCCTTTCGTGCCTGGGATCAAAACGGCGGAAGTATTCCGTAAGTTCCCCATAACCGTAATTCGCGGCAAGGTCCATCTCCCAGACCCTTTTGAAATCACACAGGAAAGGGTACTGTGGCGCCGCCCGCCTGATTCCGGGCGACAGGGCCGCGCAGGCTGCCGTAAGCGCGCCTCCTTGGGAGCCCCCAAAACAGCCCAGCCGTTCCCTGTCAACCTCAGAGAAACCGGAAACCACCCGTACAAGACAGACGGTATCGAGAAAAATATGCCTGAAAAGAAGGTTATCCACCCCGTCGTCAAGACCCCGTATGATATGTCCGTGAAGGGTATTCCCCTTTACGCCGCCTGTATCCTCGCTCGGCCCCCCCTGACCCCGGCAATCCATGGCGGCAATAGCCATGCCCGCCGCGGCGTAGGGCAGCAACCGTACCCAATCCCCCGAGTCAAGGGAATACCCGTGAAAATGGAAAACCGCGGGGAAAGGCCCTGCCTTTTTCGGCCGGACATACTTCGCGTGAATTCTCGCCCCCCTGACTCCGGTAAACCAAAGATCAAAACAATCGGCAAAAGGGCAGGTAAAACCGGCGGTCTCAAGTTTCGGCGCCGGATCGACAGTGTCCGCCTCGGCCAGGGCCCTGGCCCAATAATCGTCAAAATCATCCGGCCGCGGATTGCTTCCCCGCCACTTCTCCAGTTCCGCTACAGGCATATCGATCTGCATTGTTTATTCCTCCTTAATAACCTGAGCTTGTTCCAAAACCCGGCTGGTTTTGAAACAGCCTTGCCTGAGAGTCAATTTCAAATTCATGCGCGAAGCGCAACAAACCGCTATCCCCTTTTCAGGCCGCGTATGTCCGCCACCGATCCCCTGTCCATTATGGAAAGGCTCAGTTGGATCGTCTTGTCGACATGACGGTCATAGTCGCGTCTTTCCCGAAAAAGCGATATGGCCAGCCTGCCGATTTCATCGTAGGGTACGGCTACCGATGTGATGGGCGGACTACAGAAGGCGGAAAGGGTATTGTCGTATCCTATAAGCGAGATATCCTCGGGAATCCGCAGATGCGCGTCATAGAGATACTGCAGGGCGCCGCACACAAGGGCATCGGCGGCGAGGAAACAGGCGGTCGGCCGGTTTTTCCTGTCCTGCTCCATAATGTGTTTCATGGCTTTATAACCGTACCCGGCGTTGTACTCGGGGGTAAATACGCTCATCGTTTCCCGCAGAGCCGCGCCGCCTTTTTTCAGCTCCTGTTTGAAACCGGTAAAACGGTTCCGTTCTACCGCGCCGGCCCGCAATTCCTTTCCGATAAATCCCATCGTCCGGTGTCCCATGTCAAGGAATTTGCGGGCCGCCATCGCGGAACCGGAAAAATCATCCAGCAGTATCTTGTCCACGCCCGCCATGGAAAGGGGACGCTCAATCATGATAACCGGTATTTTTTTGTTTAATACTTCCCGTATGGCACCATGGCTGGAAGCAATCTCTGCGGTAAAGACAAGCCCTTCGACCATGCGGCTGATCACTTCATGGAGCAGTCTTTCCCGCAGATTTTTATTTGTCTCGTTGTACATGAGGAGGAGCTGATAATCGCAGGACGACGCCGCGCTTCTCAGGGCCGCCGCCATATAAGAGAAAAAGAAATTGTCCGGCACGAAGGGAAGCACGTTGCCGATAATGCCGGTACAGTTATTTTTAAGGGCGCTGGCCATGCGGTTGGGTATATAATTAAGCTCTTTAATGCTTTTTAGAACTTTCCTCCGGGTCGCTTCGGACACATAGCCTTTTTTGTTTACAACTCTGGTTATGGTCGCTTCGGAAACACCCGCATGTTTTGCTACGTCCTTTATCCGGGTATCAGGCATTAATAGTCCTTGGTTTCATCCACAACCTTATGGGTTTCTTTTTCATCTGCCAATGCCCGGCCGCGTTTTCCGGAAAACAGACCGGAAGCTTGTATAAAAAACCGCACTGCTTGCAGACCAATCAAAGATTAGCGGCTAATCTTTGATTGGCCGGTAACCAGCCGGATTTTGTAGCGGGAGTTGTTCAATACCTGAAGTTATTGAACAACTCCACTGAACAAGTCTGATTGGAAGGCAATGGTCCATACCCCGGAACTTACTCCCGGGATCTTCATTTTTCTTCTTCAATTTCCAAAGGCGTCATTGAGTTCCTTCAGAACAGGGTCCACCATTACATGCATATCCCTGAGCCACCTCTCATAATTTGTTTTCAAATCACCGTCCATCGTGGCAACCCGTATCATCTCGTCCCCTATGTTAATCGCGTTGAATTTGAGGTAATTAGGCCCGTCAAAAAAGTAAAGATCAAAATTAAAATTCTTTACCATGCCGGTATCAACGCCGATTTTCTGCTTGGTGGCGTACATGGTATCAACAGCGTCACGGTATTTTTGGGGAATTGCGGGGCTTTGGGAAGAGAAGTTGTCGGCACAGATAAGCAGATGGCTCAGGTTCCCGGTAAACGGATAGATGTTGTATATCTCTTCAAAATTCCCGCCGTCACCTTTTGCCCTGGTTATGGTTATGGCGTCTCCGTTTCTGGTATAATCCTTCCCCTCTATCCCCATTCGCGCCAGATTCTGGCCTTCGTCGGAAACCACAAAATCGAGGAATTTCAAAAGCCGGTCAAATTTGGCGTCGTCCATTTTCGGGTTAAATACAATACCCGCGAAGAAATTCAATTCCTCGTAAGGTTTGTAATCTCCCTCCGCGTCTGTCAGCGTGGCTTCCTGAATGCACTCAAAGGGATCAAGCCCGGTTATGTCCTGGAAACGATTGTAGGAACGGTATACAAATTCGCTCCATCCGCCGGTAAAGGCCCCGAACGCCTGGCCCGCGAAAAACAGGTCGTCCTGCTCTTCATTGGAAAAAGACGCGAAATTTCTCGATACGATGCCTTTGTTGATGGCGTCTTTCATGTTCTGGAGGAGGGGAAGGACCTGCGGATCGTCTGCCCCCCAGACGTATTTTCCCGAACTGTCTTTGTAAAACTTCTGATTTTGACCAACCCCTGAATCGGCCCACTGATACAGGAGGAAAGTTTCGGCGACACGCCTGGTATCCAGATTCCAGGTGTCAACCCTGCCGCCGCCGGCGCCGGGCAGGGAAGCCCCTTGCGCCTGGAATTTTTCAATCATGCCGGTAAATTCCTTGAGCGTGTATTGATCCTTTACTTCAAAACCCAGGGCTTTGGCCCAGTCTTTGCGGAAAAACAGTGCAAAGTGGCTCACAAGATTGGGCCGGGTAGGCATGTTGAAAAAAACCACATTCGGCAAAAAGGCGGCATTTCCGGGGATCGCTTTTTCCAGCGCCGGCCCTACGACGGTCCGTTCATAAACGTTGGTTATATTGGGATACCTGGTTTTCCAGTTATCCGGAAGCCGCTTGACAAGATCCTGTTCCATCCAGCTTTGAATATCTTTAAAATTGAAATTGACAAACATCATGTCGGGCATGTCGCCTGAATTAATCCAGATGCGGGGTTTTTCAATCCAGTCTGCCCAGGTAGTCTGTATAATATCCCAGTCGAAATTAAGTTTTTCTTCAAATATCCGGGCTACATCATCAGAGTTGTAATCGGGGGTGCTTTTATTCAGCTGACCCCAGTTCAGCATCGCGAACGTAAAGTGATGACGCTGTGACATGTCATCGTCAAAGATTTTCGCCGCCGGTTCCTTTTTAGAGCATGATCCCAATCCCGGTATCAGCAACGCTCCGGTCAACAGCAAACACATGACACATCTTGATTCTTTCTTTTTCCGTTTCATTCTTTCCTCCAAATTTGTCAGAGAGTTATTTGAGCCTGTCCCAAAACCGGAACACTCTCATTTCCCTACCCTTTATTCGAACCGCGTTCTGTAACACGGCAGACGGCCGATCAGGTTCCGCAAAACCAACAGGCAGATATTGACAACATCCCGAAACGTCTCTTTTCAGGATTTAACCGCACCCAGGGCAATGCCCTTGACAAAATAACGCTGCAAAAACGGATAAGCGAACATGATGGGCGCCATGGTAACAATAACGGCGGCGGCTTTAAGGCCCCTGGAAAAAAGCGCGGTATCTATACCGACTGCGCCCAGGGCCATTGTTTTCGCGGCCTGCGTCGAGATCGTGATAGTCCTCAATACCAGTTGGAGGGGCATTATCTTCTGGCTCTTTATAAAGATCATTGCCGTATACCACTCGTTCCAGCGGTCCACCGCAAAGAAAAGGCCGAAGGTGGCGAGTATTGGCTTGGACAATGGAAGGATAATTCTTGCCAGAATATGCAATTCGCCGGCGCCGTCCATCCGCGCCGATTCGGCAATCGATGCCGGCAGTCCCATTATGTAGTTGCGCATTATCAGCATGTAGAAGGTATTTACCCCGTAGGGAAGTATTACGGACCAGATGGTGTCGGTCAAATGCAGATCCCGAATCCACAAATACAGAGGTATTATACCCCCGGAAAAATACATGGTAAAAACGATATAATACATAAAAAATTTCTTCCCCGGAAATGAAGGTCTCGAAAGGGCATAGGCGGTACACATGGTGAGGCCCATATTATAGGGAAGTCCTATTATCAGAAAAATCAGGGTCGTACGATAGCCGATAAAAATTCTGCTGTCATTGACAAGTTTGATGTAATTTTCGAGAGTCGGTTTTAGCGGAAAAAACATATAGGGCGCAAGAAGGTATTCCTTTTCGGTAGCGAAAGAAACGGCAATGACATTGAAGAACGGAAAGACAATCAATACGGCCCAAAGGGTCAAGACAGCCCCTATTGTAATTTCAAAAAAGGGCGGGCCTTTTTTCTTTGCACGGTATCCCGAAATTTTTGTCTGCCTTGTTTCACCGGTCATGAAAATATGAACCCCTTTATCATTCAGGAAAATATTCCTGTTTTTGTTATCAATTTGGAGATTTGATTGGCACTCAGAAGAAACGTAAAATTGATAACTGCCTTCATTAAACTGATGGCGGTTGAAAACCCAAAATCGGTATTTCCCTGGAAAGTAATCCGGTATATATAGACATCCAGAATATCGATTCGATCCTGAACTACCGCATTGGTAAGGTTAAAAACCTGATCGAAACCGGCGTTCATTATGTTGCCCATGGAAAGAATAAACATGACAATGATAGTACCCTGAATCCCCGGCAGGGTAATGAAGAGCATGCGTTGCAGGCGGGAAGTACCGTCTATTATCGCCGATTCGTACTGTTCCATTTCAATACCGGAAATCGCCGCAAGGTATATTATGGCCGCCCATCCGGCACTTTTCCAGTTTTCGGTAATGTACAGCAGGGGCCGTATCAATTTGGTGGAAGTAAGAAAGGGAAATGATTCAAAACCGAACATCCCAAGGATACTGTTCACAAGACCCGTGGCCTCAAAAAGATTAAACATGATTCCGCTGATGATTACCCAGGAAAGAAAATTGGGGAAAGTGTAGATGGTTTGTAAAACCCGTTTGTACCTGCGGGAATTAAGTTCATTGATCAAGAGCGCCAGAATAACGGGAACCGGGAACTGAAAAAGTATGCGTTCCAGGCTGATGATGATGGTATTTCTGAAGGCCCGCCAGAATACGGGGTCCCGTAGTACGTAGGTATAATTCAGCATCCCGACCCAGCGGCTGCCCCATATTCCCAGCCTGGCGTTGAACTGTTTGAACGCGAGCTGCAGCCCCGCCATGGGTACATAGCAAAAGAGGAAATAAAACAAAACTCCCGGCAGGAGGAGTAAATAAACCTGGCGGTTAAACCAGATGCGTCCCAGGAGGCTTTTTTTGGTAATGTTCATTTATGTTACCGATTACATATATTGTTAGATCGATTTTTTCCGATTGTCAAGCAGAAATCGGTGAAAAAAACATAAAAACGAAGAAAAATATTGACATATTTTAAACCGTGTATCATAATTATGTAAACGATTTCATACATGGGGTGGCCTTGAAACCATTAAAAAGGCCGGAGTATCAGGGGCCTTGGTTTTTGGAGCCGCGAAAGGGCCGTAATGCCGCGTGTTTCTTGAAGAAGCGGGCCTTATCCTGTAGTATTACACAGAGCAAGGAGTCAACATGGTATTTCCAAGAACGATGGTGGCGGGGGTTTCCCTGCCCAGGATGCTGATAGGTTCAAACTGGATGTTCGGCTGGAGCCATACGGGGCACGCGGCGGATCTCTTTATCAAGGATTATCATTCCACAGTGGACGCGACGCTTTCGGTAATTACCGCGTTTCTGGAGTACGGAATAGACGCGTGGATGGCGCCCTTTTCGTCATCTCCCGATTGTCTGGATAAAATGAGGCGGGTCCAGGACAGGCTGGGGAA
>JAIRWM010000065.1 GCA_031268975.1 Treponema sp.
ACGCTCTTCGCCGGGGACGACATCAGTACCAGCGACTTGATCCAGCCGCCCTGGGGTCCATAGGGCAAAGCCCCCCTGGGAAAGGAAGCGTTAACCGGGGACAGGAACATGGACGAAGCTGTAAGGCAAGGCGGCAAGGATATGGTGCCAGGCACCGAATTCCGCAAAGAAGAAGAAGATATTCACCGCAAAGTCGAAAAAGTCGAATACGCAAGAGGAGGGAGGGAAGAGGACGCTTCTTCCACTTTATTTATCCTTCCTTCTTTGCAGTGAATTCTTCCTGAAAATAGCTCGCCACACGTTGAGTTATGGGCCACGTTTAGACGGCGGGGGCGGCGGTTTCTGTACGGCGCGGCGCGGTCAGGAGGATCCGCGCCGCTTTTTGAACACCGCGAGGCTTCTATGTGGGCGGTCTGGGGGTAAAAATGAAGAACCCCGCCGCAAGCACTAAACTTGACCCACAGAAATAATAAAAAGAATTGTAACCACCAAGCCGTCCAGGGACGGCGGGACACAAAGGACACGAAGGAAGGAAGAGGAAGAAATTTAACGCGGAGTCGCAGAAGGCGAAGAAGTTCCGGTACAAAGCTGGAGTTTTCTCTTCCTTCTTCGACTTTTTCGACGTTGCGGTAAAAAATTCTTCAGCTTTTTGGCAGCTTCGCAGTACTTGAAAGCAAACGTCGGTGCCCTTTGGGGGAACCCATTCAGGAATTGGGTCGTCCTTTGACCTTTCTTCTTCCCCTTTGTGCCCTTCGAGTCCCTTGTGGTCAAATTCTCCTTTATTTATGGGTCAAGTTTAGAGCGGGGAGGGGAGGGGGAATTTTCACCACGGATCCGGCGATCCCGCGCGTTTGCCGGGTCGGCGGCCCGCGAACAAAGGCAACACACTTCCCGGATATGACCATGAAGCATGGCCCACCACCGTTGCCGCGGCGCGGCGGGCGGGCGCCCGTCCCTGAACCATTTGTGAAGGCGAAGCCTGAATCATGGTGAAGGGATGGCACCCGCCGCGCCGCCGTACCCCCGGACGAGCCATGCTTCATGGCCGCTGCCGGGCGGCCTATGGAAAAACCACGCGCCGCGTACTATACTCTCCGCATGAACGGAGAGCGGCAGAAACTTACTGTTTCGGAACTTACCGGCCTTATCAAATCCAGCCTGGAAGACGGCTTTCCCTCCGTGCTGGTGGAAGGGGAGCTTTCCAACTGCAAGCCGTCAAGCACCGGGCATTTTTATTTTTCCATGAAAGATTCAGGGGCGAAGCTTGACGCGGTGATGTTCAAAAACCGCCTGCTGCATCTGCGCTTTGAACCCAAAGACGGCATGTTGATACGGGCAAAGGGGCGGATCTCCGTGTATCCCCAGCGGGGAAATTACCAGCTTGTGGCCGAAGAAATGGAGCTTGCCGGTCAGGGGGATATCCTGGCGATGCTTGAGATGCGCAAACGCGCGCTCGCCGCGGAAGGTCTTTTTGACGCGGAGCGGAAAAAGCCCATCCCCCGTTTCCCCGAAACGGTCGCCGTGGTAAGCTCGCCGACAGGGGCGGCTGTCCGGGATATACTTAACATCCTCAGGCGGCGGGCCGCGGGGATACAGGTGATTATCCTGCCCGCCCCGGTTCAGGGGGTCGACGCCGCTCCGATCATCGCCCGCCGCATAGAACAGGCAAACCAATGGAAGCTTGCCGACGTGATCATTGCCGGAAGGGGCGGCGGTTCGCTGGAAGACCTTCTGCCGTTTTCGGAAGAAGCTGTCGTCAGGGCCATAGCCGCGTCGGATATCCCGGTGATAAGCGCCGTCGGCCACGAAATAGACAACACCCTTTCCGATCTGGCTTCCGATCTGCGGGCGCCCACTCCCTCCGCGGCGGCCGAACTGGTCAGCGCCCAGCGCGGCGAGGTCCTTGAAGCGGTGAGGTCCCTGGCGCGGAAAATAACGGAAAGTGTGACGGACAGAATCGGACGGGCGCGGCTTTTGGTAAAACCGTTCAGTGTCGAAGATCTGGAATACCGGTTCAGGTCCATATTGCAGCCCCGGCTCGTCCGGCTGGACGATGCGAAGGAAGCGCTTCTGGAAAACCTCTCCGGCCGTGTCGCCGATCTGCGCCGCAGGCTGGAACTGGGCAGGGCGATTCTTGAGGCGGGAAGCCCCTCGGCCATTATGGAGCGGGGTTTCGCGGTGGTAATAAACGAAGAAAGCGGCCGCGTCCTTCGCCGTTTTTCCCAGACAAAAGCCGGGGACAGGCTCTCTGTCAGGCTTATGGAAGGAATTGTAAAAGCCAGGACAGAAGAAGTCCAAAATGATCCTGTTGTGGAAGGTTTGCCATGAAAAATTTTGAGGAACGCCTTGAACGTCTTGAAAGCCTCGGCGACGCAATACGAAAACCCGATCTTCCCCTTGAGGAAGCGCTCAAAGCCTTTGAAGAGGGCATCAAACTGGCCCGCGCTCTCGAAAAAGATCTTGAGAAAGTGGAAAGCCGCATCGAAATACTGCTTTCCGCCCCGGACGCAAAAGCCGGGGAAAGTCCCGAAAGGGATCTTTTTGATACAGACGACCAATGACGGAAAGTACCCGTATACGGATACTGCCCCCGGAAGAAGCGAAAAAAATCGCCGCGGGGGAAGTCGTTGACCGGCCCGCCGCGCTGGTCAGGGAATTTATCGACAACGCGCTGGATTCCGGCGCTTCCACGATAGAGCTGTTCATCGAAGGCGGCGGAATCCGCAAAATTGAGGTAAGCGACAATGGATCCGGAATGTCCCGGGAGGATCTGTCGATCTGCCTCAAAACCCACGCCACAAGCAAAATTCGCTCCCTGGACGACCTTGGCCGGATGAAAACCCTGGGTTTCCGGGGAGAGGCCCTCGCCGCCGCCGCCGCCGTAGCCAGGCTGGAAATACTCAGCGCCGTGGAAAACGGCGAGGCCTGGCTGCTGGAGAGTCCGGGCGGCGGCATAATCCGGGAGCGGGGCGTACAGTTCCCCGGCGAAATCCCGGAGGAACAGATCAGTGCGGGCCGCCGTACCCGGGGAACCAGTGTTCGGGCATTCGGCCTCTTCGACGCAATCCCGGCGCGCAAACGCTTTCTCAAGCGGGAGGGAACCGAAGCCATACTGTGCCGGCAGATCTTCATCGAAAAAGCCCTTGCCTTCCCGGAAATTTCATTCCGCTTTATTCAGGACGGCCAGCTTAAAATTAACGCTTTTCCGTCGGAATCAGGCTGCCGGGAACGCTTTGGCGACCTTGTCGTCCCGGCCGGCGAACGCCGGTTTCTCCACGAAATTCACGCCGCCGGAAAAGGCTTTTCCGTAACAATTGTATTCGGCGGCCCGGAACTGTTCCGTCACGACAGACGGCAGCAGTATGTTTTCGCAAACAGAAGAAGGGTCCAGGATTTCAGCCTTGTACAGGCCCTGGAGTACGGGCTTTCGGGGTTTTTCCCCAACGGGAGCCATCCGGCCGGCGCCGTTTTTGTGGATATAGACCCGGCCCTGGCGGACTTTAACATTCATCCGGCCAAACGTGAAGTACGCTTTGCCGATCCCGGGGCGATACATCACGCCGTTACCTCCGCCCTTGCCGGTTATGTCCGGGGAGCTTTCTCCGTTATGGCCCGGCGCGGGCAGGACGGCGAATTGGGTGATTTCCGGCCGGCCGGCCAGGGCGGCCCGGCCGGCGGCGCCCTGGCGATGGAAGCCCTTCTGGAACATTGTGATGAATTTACCGAGCTGCCGAGAAAAGCCGGGCCGCCCTGGGCCGTTCCCGGAAATTTTTCCGGGGGCCCGCTTCAGCGGGAATATTCCGCGGAGGACGGAACGGTGGCCGGGGAGCCGGAAGCCGGATATTTCGCCTGCCCCGCCGGACCGGCAGAGGCCGCCGGCCGGCCCGGCAATGGGGGCCTCAGGCTTGTCGGGCGGGTTTTCGGCCTTTTCATTATTGTGGAAAAAGACGACCGGCTTTTTATCATCGATCAGCACGCGGCCCATGAACGCGTCCTTTACGAACGTTTTCTGTCAAAACCCATCGCGGCCCAGGAACTGCTTGTGCCCATCCCGTTCAGCACGGAAAGCGAAGATGAAGACGTTTTCCTCCGCGAAAAAAAACAGGAGCTTGCCCGTCTGGGTATAGTCCTTGAAAGCGAAGACGGCGCGTGGAAGATAGAAGCCCTGCCTGCGGGCTGGAGGCTGGGCGACGGCGAAACGACGGAAGAAATACTTTCCCTGCGGAACGCCGGCGGCAATATGGCGGAAAAGTGGGCGGCCTCTTTGGCGTGCAAGGCGGCAATCAAAGACGGCGGCTACCTTGACGACGTTTCCGCCCGGGAGCTTGCCGCCGGCGCCCTGGAGATCCCCGAAGGCCGCTGCCCCCACGGCCGCCCCATCTGGCTTGAACTAAGCCGGAACGATCTTTTCAAAGCGGTCAGGCGGACAGAATGAACCTTGTCCTTCTTTATACCGCTTTATCCGTATTCGGTCTGGGCGTTACGGTTATTGATTTCCTGGGCATATTGGATCAGCCGGGCGAAGGGCCGGGAAACGGAGACGCCGGAGAAACGGACGGCGGTGATTCTGACGATGGTGATGGCGGCGGGCCCGATGACGGTGATGACGGCGGAGATTCTGACAGAGGCGATTCTGACGGCGGACAAGGCCGCGCTTCGTACCTCAGTCCCGGTTCCTCGGGCGTAAAAGCGGTAACCGCGGTTATGGGTTTGTTGCGGACTGCCGTGTACTTTTCTCTGGGCTTCGGCCCCACGGGGCTTTTTGCCCTGTTCCGGGGTCTTTCACGCAACCAGGGCCTTTTCTGGGCCGTGGGTGTCGGTGCCGCTGTCGCGGTTCTTGCCCGCGCCCTGCGGGGATTTATCCGCCGGGATTTGGATTCATCCATAAAGCCGGAGGAATTCCTTATGGAAAAAGCGGTGCTTCTGCTTCCCATGACTCCGGGATCGATCTCCAGGGCGGCGGTAAAACAATACGGAAAAGAAACGGAACTCTATGTCAAATGCAGGGATCCCCGGGCGGCTATGGAAAAAGGGACAGAAGTGCTTATCAGTGATTATGATAATGAGGTATACTGGGTCGAGTCCTTAAAACAGTAAAAAGAGGAGCAGCCATGATCGAATTCCTCTCCGTTTTTTTCAAGAGTCCTTATGGTTTTGTCTGCGGCGTTTTTGGCGTCCTGGCCTTTATCGTCCTCATTGGTCTGTTAAAATCATTTATCCGCGTAAGCCTTCCCAACAAGATCATGGTAGTGACAGGGCGCAAAACCCGCCGGAGCGGCAGGACATTCGGTTTTTCGGTGAACCGGGGGCGTACTGTGGTAGTGCCTTATTTTCAGGCAATGGGCACGCTGGACTTAAACGTGTTTCCCATCAACGTCCGGGTCGAAGGGGTAAACAGCGCCAACGGCATTACCGTAGGGGCCGACGCTACCGCCTGTGTCTGTATCGACGATGATGACGACGCGATGCTGTACAACGCCGTAGAGCGGCTTATGGGAAAAGATATCCGGCAGATTCACGATCAGGTTCAGCAGACACTGGTGGGAAATTTCCGGGGCGCGCTTAACAAGGCAACGCCGCTCCAGGCTATCGGCATGGAAGACTCAGGGGAAGCCGGAGACAACGACAGCATCGGCGAACGCGCCCAGTTCAGGGCGGAACTGTTCGCCGACATCAATTCCGACCTCAGGTCTTTCGGGATGAAGGTTGTGTCGGTTTCCCTGCAAAAAATATGGGATACCTCAAATTACATCGCCAACCTCGCGCAAAAAACCCTGGCCGAAAAACGCCGGCAGGTGGAAATAGAAGAATCCCGCCTCCGGGCGATAGCGGATCAGGCCGAAAGCGACGCCCGCAGACGCATTGAGGTTGCAAAAAACAAAGCCGATGAGGCGATTATCGCCGCCAGGCAGGAACTTGAGGTCCACCGCCGCGAATCGGAAGGGCTTGTCCGGGAAGCCGCGTTTAAGGCGGAACAGGGTATAGCCGAAGCGGCCAACTCCGGAGAGGCGGCGGTACAGAAAACGCTGGTGGAGCTTCAGAAACTCAGAAACCAGACCGCGGTAACGCTGGAAGCCGAAGCAAAGGAAGAAGAGGCGCGTATCCTCGCCGAAGGTGAAAAGGAAGCGGTCGCCATTAAACGGTCCGCGAGGAACGAGGTACTCAGGCAAAAAACCCGGCTGCTTTCAAAATACGGAAAAGACGCCCAGACGGTTCTGTTCCTTCAGCAAAAACTGCCCCTGCTCTACGAAACATACATGGCGGCGGCGAAAAATTCCTCGGTAAACAGTTTTGTGGTAATGAACGACGATGAAGGTTTTTCCGGCGCGGTGAACCGGGGCCCCAGGGCTTTCGCCGATTTCCTCGCGGTCTTCGCCGACGCTTTCGGGGTGGATATAAAATCCTTTATCACGGACGGGGGCCGGGTATGACGCTGCGCTTCATGTCCGGTTGTACGGTGCGGTCCGCCGGCCGCGCAAAGATGAGGTTATTATGATTGTTTTCGCGGTTGTACTCGGGGGCCTTGTAGGCATTACCGTAATTATTCAGCTTATTACCAACATGAAAATAGTCGGGGGGAACGAGCTCGGCGTCGTTACCGGAGCGGGACGGCCCAAAGGTTTCCGAACCTTTTCCGGAGGCAGGGCGTTTGTTATTCCGCTGGTTCAGCATTTCAACAAATTTGATCTTACCCCCATCACCATTGAGGTTGCCGTCGAGTCGGCCATCGCCGCGGGCATCGTTCCGCTTAACGTCAAGGCTACGGTATCTTTTGCCATAGCGGGAAACGAAACGGGCCGTTCCTACGCCGTAACCCGGATTCTCGACCTTGCCTCTGACAGAAAAGAACTCGCCAAAATCGCCGGCGACATTATTGAAGGCCACCTGAGGGATTCCATTGCCAGCATGACCCCTGAACAGGTAATGAAAGATAAAGACACGCTGGTTTCCAGGATGATCAATGTCTGCAAAAGCGATCTTGAAAATATCGGCCTGGAAATCACCACGATGAACATTGCCGATGTTGACGATCACCGGCTTCCGGGGGTTGAAGAGCCCGATCTGTATATAGCCCTTCTCAAGCGCATACAGTCGGCCAGTGCCGAAACCCGGGCCCGGGAAGCCCAGGCCGAAGCAAAAGCCGCCGCCGCGGAAATGGCCGAAGCCCGCCGGGCCGAAACCGAGGTAAAAAACCTCCGGAACGAACTTGACCGGCTCAAGGCCGAGGTACGGGTGCGCCTTGCCGAGGAATCCCAGCGGCAGCATGTCGGCGTCGAGCAGGAAGCCGCCAACGCCCGGGCCAGGGTTTCCGGAGTTACCGCGGAACTGGAGGCGGAACGGCAGAAGATAGAATTACAGCGCAACCGCTACCGCGCCGAAATCCTTACCCCGTCTCTGGCGGCGAAGGAAAAGACCGTACTTAACGCAAAAGCCGAGGTTTCGTCCTGGTTTGAAGTAGCCAAAGCGGAAATAGAGCAGCTTGAGATTACCCTGAAAACCATGCAGGACTCCGCCGAAAGCCGCGGCAAAGGAGACGGCCGTACAGCCTGGCTTATCGATAACTTTGAAACCCTGTTCAAACCCTTTGCCGAAACGCTTACCCATTACCCGGCCGAACACATCAGCGTCGTTACCGGAGCGGGAAAAGGCGGCGGCCCCATATCGGCTATACATCCCGACGCCGCGGCCGCCGCAAAAAACAAACTGGTCGCCGACGCCCTGGACACCCTCACCGGCAAATGACCAAAACGCCCTCGCGTTTTGGATCGACATGGATGCCTCCCGGCCGCCACGGACGGCGGCCACCCGGCAAATGACCAAAACGCCCTCGCGTTTTGGATCGACATGGATGCCTCCCGGCCGCCACGGACGGCGGCCACCCAGCAACTGACCAAAACGCCCTCGCGTTTTGGATCGACATGGATGTCGCCTTGACTTTCGGTGAATTCTTATCAACAATGGCTCATGGCAAACGATATTACCGGCGAACCCGGGTCTGTTGAGGAAATTCCGGCGGTGTCTACTGTTCCCGAAAAGGGGAAAAAAACAAAAAAACGGAAAAAATCAGGCTTTTTGCGCTTTCTGCTGTTCCTTTTGATTTTTGTAGCTGCGTTGTTTCTGGGGACAGAATTGGTATTTTTCCTTACGCGAATAGCGCCGGGAAGCGTTATTCCCGATACTTTTGCCGTATACGCGACCACCTCGAATCCCGCGGCCTTTGCCGAAAAAACGCTTGATCACGAGTCTCTGCCGGCCATTATGTCCAGTCAGGCGCTGGCGGCCTATACTCCGGTATTGAACCAGGTAAAAAACAGCGGCGTTTTACAAAACCGCTGGGCAAAGCTGGCGCTGCGGGGCCGGCTTTCGGCGGCGCTTATGGACACCGGCGGGACCTTTATCGCCGCGTGGGATGCGTCTTTCCTCGCGCCGCTGCTCCGGCTGCTGCCGCTTATCGCCCCGCGTCTTAATGTTCCGGATTTGTACTATGTCCAGGGAAGCCGGTCACGCTTTGAATACCGCTCGGGTGACACCGTGTTCTATATCGCGCCGAAACGAAACCTCATGGTCATTACAAACAGTGAAAAGCTGTTCGACGCGGTTTTTGAAAGCGACGGCGCCGAGTATTCGCCGGGAAAATCAATCACCGGGAAAAAGAACGATCTTTCGCTGCTGCTGTCCTCAAGAACCGTCGTTTCCATGCTCGGCGAAAACAACGCCATACTGACCCAGGCCATGAGGGAGTTGGCCCTTCCGCAGATGCTGGAAGTGGGGCTGATGGTGGAACGGAGCAGGCTTAACGTTACCCTCACTGTTCCCGTTGAAACAGGGAATCCCGCCTTTGCGCGGATACTGGAAAAAAATTCCCTGCCGCCGTCGTTAATGGCGGTTCTGCCGGCGGACACCCAGTACTGTACGGGTATCTCCGCCGCGACCTTCAGGGAACTTCTTGACGTGTTTTCCGTAGTAACGGGAAATTCCATGCAAAGCGCCATCGATACTGCCGACAACGCCTCCCGCATGCTTTTGGGGATGAACCTTGACGATCTGCTCTTTTCCTGGACGGGTTCCGAGTTTGCCGTTTTCGGCCTTGAAGAACGGCCCGTGCCGATTTTTGCCGTAAAAATCGGGGACGAAAACAAACGCCGGGAAGTTTTTGACAAGGCGTTTTCGTCGATTTTTCTTAACGAAGATTCCCGCTTTGTCCTCGACGGAAACCGGATCCCCCAAATACGGCTCCCCGCGTTTATTGACTCCATATTGAGGCTTATGGAAATAAACATCCCCTCCCCGTACTATACCGTTCACGAAGGGTGGCTTTTTATCTCCGAATCGCCCGAAAATCTGCTTGCTGCGGTAGACGCTGTGCGGCAGAACAAAATCCTCCCCAGAACGGAAATCTGGCAGACCCTTGCGTCGTTCAGGGACGACAACGCGGCCCTGTCGCTGTTTTATTCCCTGGACAGGTCCCTTCCGTTTTTCCTTAAAGGCGGAAGCCCCGCCGCGTCGCTGCTCAGACTGTACCGGCAGGGACTTCTCCGGGCATCGATCAAAGACAGCGTCCTTACATTTTCCCTTTCGGCCGTACCCGGCGCAGGCAGGGGCGTGGAGCTTGTTCCGGGCTATCCGGTAAACCTTGGCGGACGGGTCGACAACCACCTGTACCTGGCGGCAAACTCGTCCGGAACCGAAGGCCGCTTCCTGCTCGCGCGGGGTAGTTCCGCCCTGTCGATAAATCCTTCAAGCAGGGACATCTACGAACTGCGGGGAGAGGACCCCGTCTGGGTTATTCCGGTGGAAGGGCGGAGGCCGGGAACAATGTCCGAAAACGCGGCCTGGATTGTCAGCACGAAAGGGCTTGTTACGCTGGCAAACGGAAACATGGAAGTTTCCCCGTCGTTCCCGGTGATAACCGGGATCAAGCCCTCTTCCGCACCGGCGGCCTGGGACGGAAAGCTCTACATCCCCACGGAAGAAGGAGAAACAGGGGCGATTTATTCCATGGACACGGACGGGAAACTTACCCGCGCCGGCCCCGCATATTCCGCCGCAATTCTTGCTTCCCCCTCGTTTATTCCGGGGAACGAGGGAAGAACCGGCGGGGAATCGGTCATGGCGTTTTACCCCAAAAGCTTTCTCGGTGAACTGTATGTGACAAGCCTTGACGGCCAGGCCAGGCCGGGTTGGCCGGTATTCGCTTCCAGCATCGCGTACGGCAGCCCGCTTCTGTTCAGGCAGGCAAACAGTTCCGGAAATTTCGTGGCCGCTTTCATTACCATGGCCGGCGAGCTTGCGGTATACGGCGAAGACGGGTCGGCCGCTCCCGGCTTCCCGTCTCAGCTTGACGGAATATTCTTCCTCCAGCCGGTATGGGACGGGAAGTTCCTCTGGGCGGTTTGCGAAGAAGGTATCCTGTACCGCGTGGATCTTTCCGGCGGCGTTGTCCAGCAGCGCGTAAGCGGCTTAAAGGTACGGGAAACCGGTTATATCGGAACATTCGATACGGACGGAGACGGAACGGCGGAGGTATTTGTCTCCGGCGAAGGCAACGCCCTGTACGGATTTTCAGGCGCCCTCAATACCCTTGAAGGCTTCCCGCTGCCGGTGTGGGGCCGCCCGGTTTTCGGAGATTTTGACGGCGACGGCGTCATGGAATGCGCCGGGGCCGGACTGGACAACAAACTATACAGGTGGAAATTCAAATGAAACACGTTATTTTTCCCGGCCGCCGCCGCGATACCCTGATACTCGCCTGCGCGGTCTGCGCGGCGCTTTTTCTCTCAGGCTGCCAGTCCATGCAGTCCGATCGCCTCTATTCGTCCGGGGGAGAAGCCGCCCTTTCGGCGATTGCGGAACTGGAAAACAGTATCGTTCCGCTGGATACAAAAACCGGATCGGAAAAGAGAAGCGGCCTGGAACAGGCCAGAACAATAATCGGCGGCCTTGAAAAAAGCGGCATACCGGACCGGAATTTTGAAGGCCGGCTTTCCGCCTGGTCGGGAAGGGTGTTTTTGCTTGAGGGAAAACGGAGAGAAGCCGAAGCCGCCTTAAAAAAGTCGGAATCGCTGAGCCCCGGAAACACCGAGGCGCGGGTTCTGCGTATCAGAATGGAAAACGATCCGGCCGCCCGTACGGAGCTTGCCGGACAGGCCATCGCCGAGGCCGCCGGAGGCGGTTTTTTCGGGAGAAACGGGGAGTTCCAGATAGAGCTTGCCCTTGGCAGCATGGAGCAAAATCAGTACCGCCAGGCCGCCGCCGCGTTTGATACGGCTTTTCCCCAGCTTTCCGCCGTCTACGCGGAAACATACGGAACAATGCGGCAGGACGCCTGGACATTACGGGATTTCGAGGGAACGGGCGGCAAAAGCGCCGGGATAGTGTTGAAAAGCGAAATAAGCTGGGAAGACGCCCTTGAGCTTACCGCCGCCGAAACGGACCTGCTCAGGTTTATAACCGCCGGGCAGGCTTGGCCGGCAAACGACCTTTTCAGACGCCTGGGTGAAATGTCGGTTATCCCGCCAACCCAGGAGGCAGGCGTTGTTTCGCTGTACGACAGCGCACCGGGCGGCAAAACGGCCCCCGCAGACATTGTCCTCCGCGCGGGCGCCGCCTGGTACCTCTGGCATCTGCTGGCGGAAAACCGGGGCGACAGAAGCATACTCACCCGGTATTCCTACCGGTATCCCGGAAGGAGCCCCATTCCGGATCTCCCCAGAGACACGATCTTTTTTGACGCCGTACTGGGTTCGGTGGAACGGGAACTTATGGCGCTGGTAGACGGCAGAAACTTTAACGCGGCAGGAACGGTAAGCGGCGCGGAATTTCTGGAGATGATAAAGAGGGTAAAGTAGAGCCGGAGTTACACGAAGATAACGCGCCCGTGCCCTGGGACAGGCGCACAAGTGGTATACTGACGGGGCCGACACCCGCCCGATAACCGCGCGCGAAACGTTGAGCGTGGGAGCGAAGCGACCTGGTGAAACGGAACCCCGAGCCGCCTACTGGCGGCGAGCATATACAGACCTGTTATGCGACGTAGGGGTTGTGTAACATGCATAATTTTATCATATATTCACTTTAAATTATCCCAAACTGTTAATAATATTTTTGAAACTGTATCGAGAGAATATATATACCATTCTTGTTCTTCTTTTTTACTATATTCATAATCCGGCAGATACTCTTCCTCAAGAATACCTGCGCTGGATTTTAGTTTACTAAAACCGCTGTCATCGGCCGCGTTTGACCAGCCATGTGTTCCGTCTTTCATTATTGTATTTAGTCCCCGAATGCCAAATTCATAACCAAATACTGTTCCATTTTCATAACGCAAAAGCAGCCGGTCATAAGTGGGC
>JAIRWM010000071.1 GCA_031268975.1 Treponema sp.
GTAGACGACCGGTAAACTTTAACATAGTCGGCGAAGGAAAACACGGCCAGCGCCACTGAAACGGCAAAAACCGCGGCCGCGGCGATTGTTACGGCGGGCACAAAGCGGCTGTCCGGGTACAGCCGCCGGATGCTGACGGCGAGAAGGGCCAGGGCGCAGGCGGTGATATAGGCTACCGTTTTGATTTTTCCGCCCATTCGGGCGCCCTGGGCAATTCCCTTTCTGAGCATAAGGTTCCGCAGAAAGAGCATACAAAATTCCCGGTACAGTACCAGCACGTAAAGGACCGCGGGAAGAATTCCGTCAAGAACAAAGCACAAAAAGTACGTGATCTGCACCAGGGTATCCGCGAACGGATCAAGCAGCTTGCCAAAATCGCTTACTTCTTTCCGCCTGCGGGCAACCATGCCGTCGAGCATGTCGGTAAGCTCGGAAACGACAAAAAGCAGCCACAAAACCGGGATGGACCATACGGAAAAGCCGGCAAAACGCGGGCCTATGCCGGCAAGATTCCATTTGGGAATAAAATAGACGATAAAAAAAACCGGCGCCAAAATTATGCGAAGGGCACTCAGTTTATCCGCAACTTTCATGGGGAGAGTATCTTATTTGACAACAGGCATTGTCAAGCGTTAAGCTGTTTATATGTCCCTGGTGTATTCAATTGTTTCAACAGTTGTGATGCTTTTTCTTGGCGAGACAGCCGTTTTTTTTGTCCTTTCCCGCGTGTACGGCTTTGGAACGGAATTTTTTCTTCTCTTTCTGGCAGTACAGGCCGGCTTTGATCTAATTATTCTAACCTTCCTTATCCTTAACCGGAGCTTTTTTTACATCGTGCAAAGCGGACAGGCCGAAACCAGGGTAAATGTTTCCAACAAAATAACGCTGTTCAGGATAACCATGCTTCCCTTCCTGCTTTTTCTGATTTTCGCTTCCCAGAAGCGGCTTGTCGGCCCGGCTCTTGTGATAGCCACGGCGCTGACGTTTCTCAGCGACTTTGTTGACGGGCGCATTGCCAGGGCGAAAAACCTCGAAACATATATGGGAAAGATTCTCGATTCCGCCAGCGACTACCTTGTTTTGGGAATCATCGCGGCGGCGTTTTGCTTTTTTGGCCTGCTAAAGACATGGCTTTTTATCCTTATCGCGGGCAGACTGCTCATTCATTCATTGGGAATGATGATATTGTGCCTGATACGGAAAAAGCTTTCCCCGCAGACCACCTTTTTTGGGAAATTTACCATAGCCGCCATTATGGTTTTCCTGGTGCTTGAATCAGCGGCGCTGTTTTTTGGAAGGCCGTTCTGGATGGCCTACGTGGAAATCGCGCTGGGCGTGATAATGGTACTATCGGTTATTGACAAGCTTGTTTATTTTACGGGAATTCTGAAAAAGCCCGGCGTTCAGTCTTAAAGACGGTCCGGAATCACAATCGGCGGATCAAATGTGATTTTATCGCCGTCAAACAATACCGAAACGTTCACTCCCGGAAAAAGCGCCTCGCCGGGCAGTTCCGCCCTGAAATAAGCCGGGGTGAATCCCAGCTTTGACGGCGCGGCGGTTCCTGACAGAGACATTTCCCCTGCCGGGGGAGGCGTAAAAAAGGCCTGCCTTATTGAAAAAAGCTTTTCGTCCCCACGCCCTGATCCGGTAAAAAAGCCCCGCTTTTCCCCGCCAAAAACAGGATACCGGGGATCTGAAACAAAGGCGACCGCCTCGAAATAAAGGATTCCGGGGACGTTTCCTTCCGGCAGGTTCCAGGTTTCATCCTGCCGCAAACCGCCCGGGTTCCGCGTACCCCGGATGACTATTCCGCCGCCTGAGGACTGTACCGACATTTGGACTGAACGTCCGGCGCCGGCCGGAAGTTCCGGCGCGGCAAAGCCGGGATACCGGAGAAAGCCGGCGGCCGCGAAAACGGTGAAAACGCCGGCCGCCAAAACAATGCCCGCCCCCAGCCGGGGGAAACGGATACCCAGCACCCCGGCGGCAAAAAAAACGGCGGCCGGGATAAACAGCGGAAAGGCTGTAAAAACCGCCCCCATTGAAAAGACGATTGATCCGGAAAGAGCCGCGACGGCACAGGACAAAAAGCACAGGGCGGCGGTGATCCAGCCCCCACGGCCTCTTCCCGAAGCGCCGAACGCGGCAAGAAAACCGCCGGCCCCGGCCCCGGCAAAAAGGGAGGCGAGATAAAGGAGGTCTCTTGAAACGGAAAAATTCTCAAAATCCATATAAATCCGCATACTTTGTTTCCAAATATTCCAGAAACGGAACTGCCGAAAGCTTTTCGCCTGTCGCCTTTTCCAAAAGCTCGGCCGGGTCAAAACGGCGGCCGAAGACATGTATTTTTTCCTTAAACCATGCATGAATTTCGGCATATTCGCGGCGAATCAGAAGCTGTTCAATCCGGGGAATGTCCGCCCGGCATTTTTTCCAGAACTGAAGCGCGTAAAGGTTGCCCAGAGCGTAGCTGGGGAAATATCCAAACGAACCCATGGACCAGTGAACATCCTGAAGTATGCCGGAAGCGTCATCCGGCACTTCAAGGCCGAAAAGCTCCCTGAACGCGGCGTTCCAGGCCGCCGGGGCGTCGTCCACGGAAAGGGCCCCCGAAATAAGGCGCCGTTCCAGATCGAAGCGCAGAATGATGTGGAGTGAATAGCTTACTTCGTCGGCGTCGGTGCGGATAAGGCTCGGCCCGGCGGCGTTGACGGCCCGGTAAAAGGCGGGAAACGTTACCCCGGCAAGCCGGGCGGGAAAACGCGCCTGCAAGGCCGGAAACCATCCTTCCCAAAAAGCGCGGCTCCGGCCTATCACATTTTCCCAAAGCCGGGACTGGGATTCGTGTATACCCATTGAAACGCCCTCCGCAAGGCAGGTAGCTTTCAGCTGCGGATCCACGGCAAGTTCGTAAAAGGCGTGACCGGCTTCATGTATGACCGAAAAAATTCCCGACATCGGGTCGTTTTCCGCATAGCGCGTGGTAATGCGGACATCGTTAAAGCCGAGAGTTGTGGTAAACGGATGAGCCGATTCATCAAGCCGTCCCCGGCTTGTATCAAAACCAAGGCCGTCCAGAAGTTCGCGGCTGAATTCCCGCTGCCGCTGTATGTCATAATCCAGATGAAGAAAACCGGTATCCGGTTTTGGAGAGGCGGCTATTTTTTTAAGGAGAACCTCAACGCGCTTTTTCAGGGGATCGAAAAGGGCGCTTATTTCCTTTTCCCCCATGCCGGGTTCAAAACTGTCCAGGAGACCGTCGTAGGCGCTGCCTCCGGCATCACTGCCGCCGTAACCCCAGTATTCAGCTTTTTTTCCGGCGCAGTCTATCATTTTTTTCAGGTGCGGAGCGAACATGGAAAAATCACCGCGTTTCCTGGCTTCGACCCAGGCCGCCTGTGAAAGCCCTTCCGCCCTGGCCGACTCCCGCACAAACTCAGGCGGCAGTCTGGCCGCCCTGTTGTAGTCCCTGGACAGTACCCGGAGGAAGTCTCCGGCCGCGGCGGGCAGACCGGCCGGAACTCCCGCGGCATCCTCCGTATTCCGCGGGAGAGGAAGCTCCACGCCGGACGAGGACAGCGCCCCCAGGTCCCGCAAAAGTTCGCCGGTTTCAGGAGCGGTGAGCTTTTCATGGGCAAGCCCCTCCAGAACGGCAAGCTGCTCCGCCCGCTCTTCGACGGCGCGGGGAGGCATACAGGTTTCTTCATCCCAGTGAAGTACCGCCGCCGCCCGAGAAAGGTACATACGTTCCCGGTCCAGGGCGTAAAGCCGGTTAAGTTTTTCCGCGCCGCTCATCAATCCTTCTCCGCAATAATTTTTTCGGCAATGGCAATATCTCCATCATAGGGCATCTGTACGCCGTTAACAATCTGGAACCGATCCGCCCCTTTGCCGGCAATCACCACGGCGTCATCGGGATCTTCAACCAGCGACAGGGCGCAGCGTATGGCCGATTCCCGGTCCACGACAATCCGCGCCTTTTCCGGATCTGCCATCGCCGCCCGAATCTCTTCCGCGATGGCCGCCGGATCCTCAAAACCGGGATCGTCGGAGGTCAGCACCGCGGCATCCGCCATGCCGCCAAGAACATGTCCTATATCCGTTCTGCGCGACTGCCCCTTGCTGCCCGTCGCTCCCATAACAACAATCACCCTGCCCTTCCGGGCGTCTTTTACCACACCCAGCAGAGCTTCCAGGGAAGCCTTGTTGTGGGCATAATCAACATACACATCCGATCCGTTTTTGCCCTTGAGTATTTCCATGCGGCCGGGAACAGTTGTCCGGGCAAGCCCCCTGACAATGTCTTCCCGCGCCGCGCCGGCAAGACGGGCGGCAACGGCGGCGGCCAGGGCGTTTTCCTTGTTAAACCCGCCTGAAAGCCGGAGCCGGTATTCGCCGCAGATATCCTCCAGCCCGCCCAGGTCTCCGGGCTTTACGGCAAAACAAAGCGCGTCATCCCCGGAACTTTCAAAATACACGTGCGTCTGCGTTTTTGATTTTCCGTACACATATATTTTTTTGGCGCGCGGGACGGCGGCGTCTTCCAGCAAAAGATCAAAACGATCCGTGTCCCGGTTGATAACCACGACGGCGGAATTCCGCAGCAGCAGCCGCTTGCAGGAAAAATAATCCTCAAACGACGGGTGTTCAACCGGGCCGATATGATCCGGGGAAATATTCAGAAAAACTCCCACATGAAACTGAATTCCGTATACCCGATCCGTTTTGTAAGCCTGGGATGATACTTCCACAATCATGCGCTTCATCCCGTTATTGACCGCCTGAGCCATCATGTTCAGAAGATCCAGGGATTCGGGCGTTGTTAACCGCGACTTTGTATAGTTGACGCCGTCCAGCGTTGTATCGACCGTCGAAACAAGCGCGGTTTTTTTTCCTGTCGAATAATCCAGAATGTTCTTTGTAAAATATGCGGCTGTTGTTTTTCCCTTCGTGCCGGTAAAGGCAATCAACATGAGCTTTTCCTGCGGGTCGCCGTAAAACCGCATCCCGATAACGGCCATTGCTTTTTTTACGTCGCTCACGACAATCGCCCGGGCCGGGGAAACTTCAAAGACCGTTTCGGCGACATACACTTCCAGGCCGCGCTCCACAGCGTCGGCAAGGTACGCTTCCCGGAAGTTACGGCCCTTGACGAAAAACAGGGTGTCTTTGCCGGCGGCGTGGGAATCGTAGGAAAGATCCGTAAAAGGGCGTTCTCTACGAAAAGACGGGGCGGGGGCGGTTTCGGGCAGCAGGTTATGGCTGTCCAATAAAGCGCGGGCCTCTTCCAGCGAAATTTGATACATCCCAGGGTCTCCTCCGTATTGAGGCCGTCAACAAGCTTCACCCGCGTGTCAGCATACCTTGCCGGGATTTTCTAATCAAGGCGACATTTGTGCTTCCGCTTCAGGAAGAATCGCCACGGACCACACGGACAGGAACGGAAGATAACCGAAGAATTTTCACCGCCAAGATTATATGATATTTGCAAAAGGGGTATCCTGTATCCGACGGGCTATGGGAGCCGGCGCCGATTGTTTTTTCGAGAGAGGGTACGGCTTGGCGAAAGCCAGGCAG
>JAIRWM010000076.1 GCA_031268975.1 Treponema sp.
TGGACGGGGTGAAGGCCGGGTCAAGCAGTCTCCGCGTCAAGGGAGCCGGTCCCCGTGATGCCCGCGCGTTGTGTGAACTGCCTGTTTCCTTTGGCGGCGGGGAAGGGGAGCTTGAGATAAGCCTTTCCAATGTTCCCGCCGACTCGCCTGTTCTGGTGTTTGCCGTGAGGGGATAACGGAGAGCCGTTTCTTTACATGCAACATATAAAGAACAAGTCGAAGAAGGAAGAAAAAAACCGGGACTCTGCCCCGAAACTTCTTCGACTTTTTCTTTGTGGTTAACATTTCTTCCAAAGTCCGGTAATTTCGCGGTACTTGAAAGTAAACGCCGGCGCCTTTGAGCCATACGATTTTTGTTGACAACCCCCAATCCCTGTGTTATCATAATTTCAGTGTAAACGATTACATTCGTATACCCCAAAAAACACAGGAGGAATCATGAGAAGATTATGTCTGGCCTTGGCTGTTTTGGCCTGTCTTTTGAGTATTGGTTGTTCAAGGAGAAGCACTCCAAGTGTGAGCGCTCCGGCGGCGAGCGGTTTTTTGGGAGCTGCCTCAATATACGATGTCGAGAATATGCAATTCAATAATGTGACCCTCCGGGTATCCACCAGATTCAGTGCGGATGTTCCCATGGAGCGGTATTACCGCCAGAAGGCACAAGAATTCAGCGATATGAATAACGGTATCACGATTGTTCAGGACAATATCGCTACCGAATCGGATTATCAGAACCGTTTGCGGACCAATCTGGCCAGCGGCAGTTCACCCAATATCTTCCAGGAATACGGCGGTTCCCGCACCATTGACTTTGTCACTGACGGTATTCTGCTCAATTTCCAGCCCTATTTCGATCAATACCCCGATTGGTACCAGGGTTTTCTGCCGAGTACCTGGGAAAAACTGTATTACGAAGGCATTAACGGTATTTGGGGCCTTCCCTACGCGATGTACACCGTAGTGCTTTACTACAACAAGGAAATTTTTTCCAGGTACAATCTTTCTCCCCCCGAAAGCTGGGACGATCTCCTGAATGTATGCCAAAAGCTCATGGACAACGGAGTTCGGCCTTTCCGGGTCGGTGAAAACGACATCTGGCGGCTGGGACATTTCAACAACAATACCATCATCAAATCGCTGGGGGTGGACGCGGTAGCCCGGCTGGCAAAACGGGAATTGACGTACGACAGTCCCGAGATGATCAGAACCTACGATGTGATTAAAGACCTTGTCGACAAGGGGTACATGGGAGAGAACATTCTCAGCACTACCTACGATCAGGAAAAGGCCTATTTTTCCCAGGAGGCCTGTGCCATGCGGTGGGACGGGTCTTGGTATGTTTCCGAAATTACCGGTACGCCCGTTTTTGAAAAAACGGGAGCCGTGGCCTTTCCCTACATAGATCCCCAGTACAAAAACTATGCCCAGGGCGGCGTTTCGGACATGCTGTTTATTTCAACCATGGGAAAATCGGACGAGGAAAACGCCGCGGCGGTTAAATACCTCAAATACCTTACCTCTTCTTCCTATTACGCCGGCATGAATGAAATTGCGGCCGGAATATTCCCGGTACGGTTTACCCGTACCCCCAATACGCCGCCCAATCCTCTGATGGATGAAGTTCAGGCAATCGTAAACAATATGGCCGAAATGCGCGGTGATGTGCAGGATTACGATCCCCAGTCCCACATGATAGATACGGTACGGTCTGCCCTGCAGACTGTGGGCTTGGGGAATACCGGCGCCCAGGTCGGAGCGGAGATTGTCAACCGCATGAGAGAATACGGCGAATAATATCCCCAAGCCGGCGCTGATTTATTCGAACGCGAATAAATCAGCGCCGCTTTAATGTGGTTTTTTCGCCGCTTTGAAAAAGCGCGTTTTCCGCGGGAAAACAAGAAAAATAACAGGGCAATACTGATTAGTCCCGGCGGTCAATTTGACCGCCGTTAATCGGCGTTGCCCCAAGGCGGGGAGGGCCGGGTTCTGTTCCGTTTCTCCCCGTTTTTTCCGGTTTTATTTCGTTGCCGTGTTGTTAAAGAGGTTTCCGTATGACCAAAAAAACATCGGATAGGGTTATTTCGGTGCTTTTCCTGTTGCCTTCCATTGTTCTTTTTGCGCTGTTTATTGTGTATCCGGTTTTCAATACCTTTTATCTATCCTTTCACAGCTGGAAAGGCATATACGTGTCTCCCAAAATTTTTATCGGTTTTGTCAATTATTCCAACGTCTTGACCAGCCGGAGTTTCTGGAATTCAATGCTGAACATATTCTATTTTGCCTTGGGCGGTTTTTTGATCCTGATGCCCCTGGCCTTTTGTCTGGCTCTGCTTATTACCTCAAAACTCAAGGGAACCCGCATAATGAAGGCTGCGTTTTTTATGCCTGTTATGTTGTCTACCACCGCGGTGGCCCTCATGTGGGTATATATCCTCAATCCAAGTTTTGGTATATTAAGTCAAATTGGAAGTGTCCTGAACTGGAAGTTTCTGAGAACCGATTTTCTTTCAACGCCAGGCCTTAATGTATGGAGCGTTGTTCTGGTAAACGAATGGATGTACGCGGGGTATAATATGCTTATTTTTTCCGCAAGCCTCGTAGCCATTCCCCAAGAGCTCTACGAATCGGCGGAAATCGACGGCTGTACGGGATTCGGAAGAATTGTACACATATCTATCCCTCTGTCAAAAGAGGCCTTCAAGATATTTTCCATTCTTTGTATTACAGGATGTCTCAAAGTGTTTGATATTATTTGGGCCATGACCAGGGGCGGTCCCAATCATACTTCGGACTCTCCGGCTACCTATCTGTACAATGAAGCATTTACCTTTAAATTTTTTGGCAAAAGCAGCGCTATTGCGGTAATCCTGCTTGTTTTGGGGATATCTCTCAGCCTGCTGGTCAACCGTTTCTTTACCGGAAAGGATGAGACATGAACAGGAAAAGATCCGTTGTCAACGCTGTCCTTTATTTTTTTGCGGGCCTGTGGACCTTTATGACAATCATGCCCCTCTTTGTAACCATGCTGTCGTCGGTGAAGGACAATGATCAAATCAGCCTGGGTATGTTCCGCTGGCCGGTTACATTTTTTTGGTCGAATTATCTGGATGCCTTTGCCATTGCCCACATGGGCAGGGCGGTCCTTAATTCGATATTTATTGCCTCGACTTCTACCATATTGGTGATTATTATTGGAATGCTGGCGGCTTATATTCTTGCCCGAAAGAGGTTCAAAATCCTGCCGGTCATATACAGTTTTTTTATCGTGGGTGTAATGGTTCCGGTCCATACCACCATTATACCCATATCCTCCCTGGCAACTTCTTTCAGGGCCAAGGATACCTACTGGTATATCATTGTGGTGTATATGGCCTTTAATTTGTTCCAGACCATATTCCTGTCCGTCGGGTATCTCCGGGGCATAGGCCGCGAACTTGACGATGCCGCGACCATCGACGGATGCAACGACTTTACGCTGTTGTTCAGGATCCTCTTTCCGGTCTGCACTCCCATTGTCATGACTGAGGCGATTTTGTCATTTGTATACGGATACGGGGAATTGATTTTTTCCATGATTCTTATCTCCGACGAGACAAAATACACCATATCCAGGGCAATGCTTACCTTCAGGAGCGTATATCAGGTAAAGCTTGGCCCCATCTTTGCCAGTATTATTATCGCGGTTGTACCCATGATCTCACTGTACATGTTCTTTCACGAAAAGGTACAGGCCGGCATGCTTCAGGGCGCGGTGAAAGGGTAACGGTCCGTTGTACTTGCGGTTTATGTGTTATTTGTAACACGAGAATTCCGGTATTGAACAATTATAAAGACAAGGAGAAAGACTATGCATTTCAGACCTGAACTGGAATCCATCCGCGAGCACAAGGTGCCCGGATGGTTTGAGGACGCGAAGTTCGGCATTTTTGTCCACTGGGGTTTGTACT
>JAIRWM010000100.1 GCA_031268975.1 Treponema sp.
TTAAATGTTGGTTGTTGGTTGTTGGTTGTTGGTTGTTGGTTGTTGGTTGTTGGTTGTTGGTTGTTGGTTGTTGGTTGTTGGTTGTTGGTTGTTGGTTGTTGGTTGTTGGTTGTTGGTTAAGTTATGCATAAAATTCTCCTTTTGTCAAGTAGGTTCTACTCCATTTAAACACATTTTTACATATTTTTTTTATTTATGCAAGAGTTTTATGAATTTGTAACAATTTTTGTGTAAACGGTAAATCATAGAGGCCATGCTTGCTCCTTCTGGTAGTATAGCCGTTTACACACTTTTTGTTACAAGTTCAAATTAACGCTGGTCAGCGTCAAGTTAGAAATTCTTTATTCCGCCTTCCTAAAATGTACCTCTGGTATCACATTTAACGCTTTACCAACTTTACGTAAAAAGGACATTGATACATTTTGATATTTTCCAGATTCAAGCCTTGCAATTGCCGGTTGTGATGTACCGACAATCTTTGCCAGATCACTTTGCGATAAATTTTGTTCCTGCCTCAATTTGATGACTTCTTCCGCCAAATAGAATTCGCCCTCCAATTGTTCATATTCTTTACGGAAGCGATCATCCCTCATTTCCGATTTTAACAAATCTTCAAATTTATATTCTTTCATTACACTCCCTCCTTTTCATCGGATTTATCAATTTCTTTTTCTGTTTTATCTTCGTTTGTATTATTTTTATGTATCTTATCTTCAACTCGTTATGGTAGAAATAAAATAATCTACAGATATTGTTCCCCTGCTGTACCCTTAATTCATATAAATCCTCTGTTCCAACTATTTTTTTTGAATGCGGCAACGTTAAAACGGGACCAAATTGAACAAGCATTTGAATAGTACGATATGATTTTGCCCGTAATTTTGGCTCTAAATTATCAAGAAAATCCTTTGCGGGTTCTAAAATGTTTACTTCATATGCCATATTTTAATTATATACCAATATTGATATGTTTATCAAGCGGTTAGTTTAATTTTCACCAAATTATGTCGCATACCGTTCCGGCTGTTTACGCTTCGGGGCCTAACGGCACTTAAAAACTAACGGCGTTCAATCCCTCAATAACAAAATAAGAGACTGTCGAGAATTACTTTTCGGGCAGGCCCAGGTTCATTCGCAGACGGCCCCATGTTTTCAGCCGGCGCCGTCCTGCCGGGGATCGCCGCCGGAAAGCCGCGCGGCCTTGGCGGCAATGTTTCCCAGGTACCGGCCTTCCCGCAGGGTAAGACCGGCCCGTGAAAAGACATCCCGTAAAAACCGTTCCTGTTCTTCCCTGCCGGGATGCCGGTAAAAGCCCAGGTTTCCAAGCGAAGCGCTGATGCGCCGGGCCAGCGCGGTACATTCCGCCTGGGTCATGGGAACCCACTGACCGGGAACGTCAGGCGGCTGGGCGCTTTCCTCCGTCCGGGCGGCAGGGCGGGAGACATCCGGGGCCAAAGTCTGGTACAGTTCATACGCATAGATTTGAACCGCGTGGGAAAGGTTGACGGAAGGAAATTCCGGATTGACCGGTATATGGGACGCCAGATTGCAGAGGGCAAGCTCTTCGTCGTCAAGACCGGTACGTTCGTTGCCGAAGACAATGGCGGCCTGTCCGGTTTTGTCCTTGAGGAATTCCGCCAGTTCCCGGGGCTGCAGGGTGTTGGATTTGCGGTGTCTGCCCCGGCGCCGGGTTGTTCCGACGGTAATGGCACAGTCAGCCAAGGCCTCTTCAAGGCGGTCAAAGCGCCGGGCGTTTTCCCAAATTTCCGGGGCGTGCACGGCTCTGGCAAGAAGCTTTTCCAGATCAGGCCCTTCGGGAATGCCCCGGACAGCGGGGTCCGATCCGGCCTGATACACGGGAGCGGCAATCCGGAGCCGGGAAAGGCCCATGTTTTTCATGGCCCGGCAGACAGCGCCGGTATTTCCCGGTTCGGAAGGCCGGGCCAGTACGATAACAATGTCGTCAAGGCGCATGGTTCAACCATAACCGGAACCGCCCGTTCTGTGAAGCTTGCCACAGCCGGAACGGCTCGTTTTGTGCGACTTGACCCGGTGGGCGGGTTGGCCGGACGCTCCCGCCGGGACAAGATACAAAACCGTCTGTTTTTGTCTAAACTGTGTGTATGGAACATCTTTTTTTTCAGGGCCGCCGGGCGCTGGTTGTCGGCGGGACCGGCGGTATAGGCCGGGCCGTGGCGGCGGGCCTTGCCGGGCAGGGCGCCCTGGTTACCGTAACCGGCGGCAGTTCCCGGGAACGTCTGGACGCCGCGCTGTCGGATATGGGCGGCTCAGCCTCGGGCTTCCTTTGCCGGATTGGCGGGAACGGCGGACTTCCGGTTGAACAGGCGGCCAGGTTCATCCTTGAAAAGGCCGGGACGCCGGATATTCTTGTCTGTGCCTGGGGCCCGTTCCAGAAAGCCGCGCTTGGGGACACCGACGCCGAAAAGTGGCGTTTTTTGACAGAAAGTAACCTGATTTTTCCCGGAATCCTGATTTCTTTGCTTTTAAATGGTATGCTTAAGCAAGGATGGGGTCGAATTTTACTTTTTGGGGGTACCGGAACGGCCCGGGTTCGGGGTTATACCGGAACGACAGCGTATTCGGCGGCAAAGACGGCCCTGGCCGTGCTGGCCCGGTCGGCTGCAAAGGCTGCCGCGGGGTTTGACATTACCTGCAATGTAATCTGTCCGGGGCTTACGGATACGGAGTACTGTACCGAAGCGGAAAGGGCGTATAACCGGGAGCATAGTCCGGGGGCCGTCCTTGCGCCGGAGGATATCGCCGCCGCCGCCCTGGAAGTATTAAAAAGCTCTGGAATAAACGGCGCCGTTTTGCCTGTTGACAGAGGAATGTATCTATGAGACGGTAGTTTGGGGTTTGACAAAATTGTCTGTTGATACTAGTATTTAAGCAGTTTAAATCTGCCGATACTGTATGTGACGGGTTTAGAGGTGAAGGATAGCGACATGACAAACAACGATATAGTCAACGGATTTGATGATGAAAAGGACGATAGCCTCAAAATCAAGCTCCAGAAAGTGGGGGAGATAGAAGGTTGTCTGGTCCTTTACTTGACCGGGTACATTGATACATATAATTCCAACTATTTCCAAAAGCGGGTCGCAAAAGCCATTGAAGCGGGGTTTATCCGCCTTGTTTTCCAGTGCGGCGGGCTTAATTATGTGTCGTCAACCGGAATTGGTTCCTTTACGGCTTTCCTCAAATCGGTTAAGCCGCGCGGCGGGGATTTGGTCCTTTTGGAGATCCAGCCCAAAGTTTACGAAGTGTTCCAGCTCCTGGGTTTCTCCCAGTTCTTTAATATCAAAGACAGCCTGGATGATTCCATCAATTTCTTTAGAAGCGGGGCCGCATCCGAGTCGGTATCCCTTTTCCCAAAGATTTTTTCTTGCCCCATTTGCTCCAAAAGACTCAAGGCTCTCAAGCCGGGCCGTTTCCGGTGCTCGGAATGCAAGACGATACTTGCCATCGATAACGCCGGTCAAGTTTTCCTCGGCTAGGTTATCGTGGCGGAAAACAAAATAGAGCAGTACCTTATAGACTTTAAGCTCAGTTACGAAGAGGTCGGCAAAAAAATGTGGCTTCTGGAGGACTCTGAGCGGGGTTTTGGGGGTATTGTGATTATGCTGAACGAGCCGCTGGTTGTTTTTCAGTCCATTGTCATGAGTGTTCCGGACAAAGGCAGGCTTGAGCTTTTTACGGAACTTTTGAAACGTAACGCCTCGGACATACTTCACGGGGCCTACGGCCTTGACGGGAACAAAATCGTCCTTGTAGATACCCTGGAATATGACGGCATGGACGAAAACGAATTCCAGGCGGTTTTGGATTCTTTCAGCCTGGCCCTGACCCAACATTATCCCGTTTTGTCCAAATACAGGAGCTGAAACGATGGGCATATTTTCCCGGTTAAGAACCCTTATCTCCTCCAATGTTAACGACATGATAAACAAGGCGGAAAATCCTGAAAAAATGCTCAATCAGCTGCTTATTGACATGGGCGAACAGCTTATTGAGTCAAAAAAAGCCGTTGCCCTGGCCATAGCGGATGAGAAAAAGCTTGAAAGGGAAACGTTAAACCAGGAAGGCCAGATCAGGGAATGGGAACGAAAGGCAATGCTTGCCGTCAAATCGGAAAAAGACGATCTGGCAAAAGAAGCGTTAATCCGCAAGCAGGAATATGAAAATCATCATGCTGAATATAAAAAGCAATGGGAGGCCCAAAAAGCGTCAACGGGGCAGCTTAAAGACGCACTGAGGGAACTCCAAAACAAAATAGAAGAAGCCCAGAGAAAGAAAAATCTTCTTGTTGCCAGGGCAAAACGGGCCGAAGCCCAGCAAAAAATACAAAATACCATTTCCAGCGTGGCGGGAAACCATTCGGCGTTTGACGCTTTCGACCGCATGTCCAGAAAGGTCGATCAAATGGAAGCGGAGGCCGAGGCGGCCAAAGAACTTGAGGATTTTTCTTCCAGCGGCGGCCTTGAAAAGCGGTTTGCGGAACTGGAAAAGTCCGACACGTCCGCGGATATGCTTCTGGCGGATCTAAAAGAAAAAATGAAGGCCCTCCCCGAGAGCCGCGAGTAGCGTTTGCGGGGCGCCGAATTTTCGGAAAATCGCTGTATTTTCAAAATTGTGTGGATAAGTTGTTGATAAGATCGGGTTTGCATGGGAATAATTCTGTCTGTGCCGGGATCGGATCGGGCGGAATCCCGGTCAAAAACGGATTAAGCTAATTCCTTATCCTGTAAAGAATTGTTTTACTTAAAATGGTGTTTACGCCCCTGTAAAACAGGATAAAATGTACTATGACCGGCTTTTCCGGCTTTCATTTTGTGGAAAACCTGTTGATAATATGTACAGGAATCGTCACGGACGGCGGCCTGCCGGCACATGACCAAAACGCCCCGGCGTTTTGGATCGACAGGGATGTCGCCCTTGGCCGCCACGGACGGCGGCCTGCCAGCACCTGACCAAAACGCTCCCGCGTTTTGGATCGACAAGGATGTCGCCCTTGCGAATCGCTTCCTGTCATGTTAGGCTGATGTAGTGAAGAATCTCGCCAAACTGATACTTTCCTTCACGGTCTCCTTTATCGTCATCCTGGTTTTGGGCGCCCTGACGGGATTACTGCGGAGTTGGGCCGGCGCGGCTGTTCTTTTTCCCCAGCCTGACGCCCCGGTTCCCCTGGCCGCGCTGGCTTCTTCCTTGCCGGCCGCGTTTTATTTTTCCCTGCTGCTCGGTATAAGCTATTCTTCTCGGCGGCGTATCCCTTATCCTGTTTCCCTTATCGCGCTGCTGGTTCTTTCGCTGGGCCTTTCCGCCGCCGCCTCGGCAGCGCTAAACCGGCTGGAAAAAATGAGCCGGTATGAAATTCAGGCGGCGTCCGGGGCGCGGGATCTTCCCTCGATACCGGTTCATCCGGGGCTTATATTGACTGTTACGCCGGGAAACGCGCCTACCCAGGCGGTTCTGCTTGGCAATACCCTGGAAAGCGGGAGGGTGCTTTCGCTGCCTGGGCAGCCGCTGTACTTTGAACCGGCGCCCGCTTCCTCCGGGATCCGGCAGATACGGTTTCCGTTCAGGGAAGAGCAAAGTCCTTTTCTGGCGGGACTTGCCGCCGATTTCGGCAGAAGCTCCCGCGGGTTTGAGGCCTGGTTCGAGGCGGGTTTTTTGCCGTTTGCCGTTTACGCGGGGTCGCTGAGCCTGTTTCTCATTTCAATAGGATGCCTTGCGAACATCAGCTTTTGGCCGCTTGCCAATCTTTTCTTCGGAGCGCTGGCTTTCCGGGGCATTCTGGCGCTGGAAAGCTTTCTAAACACCGCGGAAATTCATCAGATTTTGTCGTCGTTTGCCGGCCGCGTTATCCCTGAATCGCTTATCAATCCCCTGATTTTTACGGTTTTGGGAATCCTTATCCTGTTGTATTCGGGCCTCGTGTATCTTGCCAGGGGAAGGAGGAGTGAATGAGCGGAAAGGAACGTTTTTCGTCTCCCCTGACGGTATACATCGTTTACATGTTGGCCTCTTTGCTGGTCATTTTTGGGTACAGGTGGTTTTTTCCCGGCGCGGCGGAGCCTTTGAAGCCGTTTTTCCTTAAGTGGCGCTTTATCATCTCGTTTATCGACTTTGCCGTTCTTTACCCTGCGCTGACCTTTTCCGCCCTGGTTATTCCGTTTGGGTCTAGAGAACATTCTGAAGGCGGCTATGCTGATGGTACATTTGTGGGGAACAAAAGCTTTTCCCCGCGTTTTCTCCAGTACATTACCTGGCCGGTGATAACCGCCTGCGCCGCGGCGGCGGTTTACGGGGTGGTGTTTTTCATGCTGCTGCCCATGGCCGGGAACGAAAAACAGTCCATGATAAACCGCGCCGGGCTTTTCACGGCGGCAGTGGAAAAAGCCGCCGCCCATACCGCGGCGGCGGAATGGGCCGAAGCGTCCCGGTTTATCGCCGTCGCTGAAGGAATTTGGCCCGGTAACGAAGAAATCAACGCGATTAAAACCGGCTATAACGCCGGTATTTCATCGAACAGCGCCCCTGTTCAGGAAGGGGCTGTCGAAGGCGCGGAGAGAACGCCGGTAAATTTCACCGACGCCCTCAGGCAGGCGGAAACAGCCTTTGCCGAAGAACGCTGGTACGATTCCCACTGGCTTTCGACCCTGGCCGGGCGGCTGGCCCGGCCGGGAAGCGTGGAGATTTCCACGGCCCAGGCGCTGGCGGCAAGGGCATGGGACAGAATCTCCGAACTTGAGCCCAACGCCCAGGAAAAGGAGCGGTATGCCCTGTACCGTCTAAAACGGGACGGCTATAACGCAATGCTGGAGTCGGACTGGATCGGCGCCTACTATACGTTCAGGGAGCTTTCCGTACTGACGCCCAATGACCCGGATGTAGAACGCTATCTCGCGGACAGCGCCAAAGGCGTTGCCGATATCGCTTTTTTTGTGGATGAAATCGACCTTGCCCTGGGCGAAGTTTCCGGGCGCCAGGTTTTTTCGCTGCCGCTGGATTTGTATTCGGGAATCCCCGCCGGGAACGGTGCGGAAGATCCCCCGCCGTCCGACGGCGGCAGGATGATTCTCCGCTTTTCGTCCATGGCGCTGCTGCCCGATTACGCCTATGTCTGGGAACCGGAGCTTGTCGCCATCGCGAAAAACGGCCTTTTCCTGTACCGGGTACAGGCCGATTACGGTAAAATTGTTCCGGTGTCGATGGCCCGGGAAGAAAAAACTGTCGAGCGGACGGCGCTTCTTTTACAGGTTTTGGACAGAACAAACAACGAGAGGCGCTGGCAGCCGGACTGGACCAATGAAGAAGGACAGTCGCTTGGGGCCGGTTCTCCCCAGGTTCTTCTTGCGGTGGATTTTGACAACTTTATTCTTCTTTCGCGGGCGAGGGAAGGGCCGGACAACCTGAACTTTAGAGAGCTGTTTGCCGCGGAAAAAACGCTTGCCGGCTATGGCTTTGTTCCCGAAATTTTCCGGGCGGAAATTTTCCGCCGCCTTTCGGAACCGGTGTTCTTTTTGCCCCTGTCTGTTTTTGCCCTGTTTCTGGGCTGGCGGTTCAGGGCCCGGCGGAAACCGCGTTATGTGTATCTTCCCATGCTGGGCGTACTGCCGCTGATTTTTCATCACCTGGTACAGTTTCTGCGGAGTGTGTTCAACAATCTGACAATTTGGCTGTCGCTTTCCGCCGGGTTTCAGGCTGCCCTTGTCGGTTTTATTGTAGTGTCGGCCGTATGCTTTATTCTTGCCCTGATCGCGCTGGCGGCCCAACACGGATGATCTTCTTTCTGAAAAAACCGGGCGCCCCGATAAACCGGTTTCTCTGGATGTCAGCCGGCGGTCTTGCGGGGATTATTTTCGGTGTTCCGGGAATTATTGTCGGATGCGTACTTGGGTATTTTTTGGGCGAAGTGGCTTCCCAGCTAAAAAATGACCTGGCCATACGCCGGTACTATGACAACCCCGGTACTTCAAAATTTTACGAGGGTGAGCCGGGGCTGGCCGCGTTCTGTGCGCTTGGGGTTTTCCTGCTGTCGAAAGCTTCTCCGAAAGTGCTGACCGGCGAAGCCGGCGCTGTCCGCATAGCCGGAGGCGCCGGATCGGTTTTCCCCGCCGGTAAAAAAATCGCCGCGCTGGCAGAATCGTTTTCCCGCATTGCCTTTTCCCGGCCCCTGTCGCTTAATCCGGACCTCCTGGCGGAAAGCCTTGCGGCCCGCCGCGCCGGTTTTGGGGACATTCCCCTGCTTGCGGCGGAACTTTCTTCCATGGCGGTGGGCCGTGAAGCGGAGCAGGAAGCCCGCCTTATCAGGGAGTTTCTTGATCCGGGCTACCGGCCGCCTCCGGGTGATACGGCTGTCGAGGATCCCTGGAAAGTGCTCGGCGTTTTCCGGGGAGCTTCCCGGGAAGAAATCAAGTCCGCTTTTCGCCGCCTCGCCCTGATGTTTCATCCTGATAACCAAACGGGCCTCTCGGATGAAGAACGGGAAAAAACGAGCCATGCCTTCATGAAGATTCGGGATGCCTACCGGGAACTAACCCGCCGCTAGGGCGGGAAACATCATTTTCCCCCGTCGCCGTCCATGGATCGGACTATTTTCCCGCCCAGGGACGAAAGCCGCTCCACAAGGTTTTCATAACCCCGCTCTATCTGGTATACATTGCGTATAACGCTGGAGCCCTCGGCGGCCATGGCCGCGATAACCATTGCCATGCCCGCCCGCACGTCCGGGCTGGTAAGCTCAGACCCGGCAAGTTTTGCGGGGCCGGAAATTACCGCCCTGTGTGGATCGCAGAGCACAATCCTCGCGCCCATGCCGATAAGCTTATCAACAAAAAACATTCTTGATTCGAACATTTTTTCGTGGATCAACACGGTTCCCGCTACCTGGGTGGCAACGACAATGACGATGCTTGTAAGATCGGGTGGAAACCCCGGCCAGGGAGCGTCGTCTATTTTGGGAATCATTCCGCCGAGATCGTGGTTAACTTTCATGGCCTGCTTTTTCGGAACCCGAAGCGTTGTGCCTTCGTGTTCCCAGGTAATGCCCAACTTACCAAACGCTGTTTTTGCCGGACGCAGATCTCCGGGGCTTGTTCCTTCGATTATCAGTTCGCCCCTTGTCGCGGCGGCAAGTCCGATAAAAGAGCCGACTTCCATATAATCGGCCCCGATGGTGTAGTCACAGCCGGAAAGTTTTTTTACCCCGGTAATGGTAAGTCTGTTGGAACCGATTCCCTCGATAACCGCGCCCATGGATGAAAGCATGTGGCAAAGATCCTGCACATGGGGCTCGCTTGCCGCGTTTGTCAATATGGTTTTGCCCTTTGCCAAAGCGGCCGCCATAACCGCGTTCTCTGTTGCAGTAACCGACGCCTCGTCCAGAAAGATGTCGGCGCCGGTAAGATGTTTCGCGCTGAACAAAAATGAGTTTCTCGTATTTACCACCGCCCCAAGTTCTGTAAGGGCAAGAAAGTGCGTGTCAAGCCGCCGCCTTCCGATAACGTCGCCCCCCGGCGGAGGCAGCACCGCCTTGCCGGTGCGGGCAAGAAGCGGTCCGGCAAAAAGAATTGACGCCCGTATTTTTTTTGCCGCATCAGGCGGAACGCTGGATGTTTTTATATTGGCCAGGGAAAGGCGGTAATCGTTGCGGCTAAGAGGTTCCACAAGGCCGCCGAAAGACCGGTACACATCCAGCATAACCTGGACATCTTCTATATCGGGAACATTTCTCAGCGTTACTTTGTCATCGGTAAGAACGGCGGCGGCAATACACGGCAGAGCCGCGTTTTTGTTTCCGCTGGCCTTGATAGTTCCGCTGATGGGGATGCCTCCGGTTACAAGATACTGGCTCATAAAGTCACTATATCCGGGAGCGCCGATAAAGTAAAGGTTTGATACTGAGCGATCCCGGACATCAAAATTTTTGTACCGGCACTTGATAAAATATTGAAACTTGTGTACACTGGTATATAGAGGAATGTTTTATAATGACTAACGCAGAACGCCAGGCGAAATATTTATCAACACACAGTGAGTTTGTAAATGAAAAGCGCCGTCTCCGGTATGAATCCCTTGTCGAAGAAAGAAAATGCCCGCGATGCGGCAAGTCGGTAAAGGCAAGAATTAACAAGGGCCGCAAACTCTGTATTTCCTGTCTGCAAAAGGCAAAGGAATACAGGGATAACCGGAAATGAACTTGGGGCTGCCCTGGAAGTTGGTTACTCCCCGGACAGCCCCAATTTCCGCTAAAATACCGTAATTTCACATTCGTTGAGCTGGTAGTTTTCCGGCAGGGGCCGCAGGGCTTTCAGGCCGGCCGGGTTGTCCGTTCCGCTCAGCGGGTTTTTTTGCGGGAGTCCCGAGGGGAAGGGCGGAGGCGTTCCGGCAGGATAGTCAGGTACACCCCGATAAGCACGAAAGCCGCGCCAACCCACTGCATGAACGCAAGCCTGTCCCCCAGAATAAAAAAACCCGCGGCAACCGTTACTGCCGGGATTAAGTTGATGAACACCGATGAGATCGATACTCCCAATACTTCCAGCGCGTGTGCGTAAAGCCAGTACCCCAAAGCGGAACAGCAAATCGCGAGAAAAAGCACATGAAAAATCACGGGGCCGGTCGGCGTCCCCCAGCTTTTGTATTCGAGAGCGGCAAACGGAAGAAAACCCAAAAATCCAAAAAAGTTCTGCCAAAATACAATGTAAATCCGGGAACGTCCCCGATCAAAGAGGGGCTTTGTCAAAAAACCGTATGCCACCCAGCACAGCGCCGCTCCTCCCATAAAAACATAACCGGCAATGTTCCCTGAAAGGGAAAAAGAAACCCGCGCAACCATGATAACTCCGGCTGCGGAAACAAGCGCTCCCAGCCAGTGCCGCCACCCAAGCCGGGATGATTCTGTATGCCGCAGCTTTGCCATGAGCCATTCGCAGGTCATGGTTAATACGGGAATGGAGGCGACAATAATAGACGCTTCGGAGGCGGTAACCAGGGCGACGCCGTTATTTTCGCAGAAAAAGTAAAACGTAACTCCCGCGGCGCCCGATCCGGCAAGGTATGGAATATCCCGGAATTGCAGACGGCTTGTTCCGCCGCCGGCCGCGGGTTCTCTGTTTTCAAGAAAACGTTTAATGAAAAAAAGCAGCGCTACCGCGACGGAAAACCGCAGGGCGCCCAGCGTCATCGGCGGGAAAACCGGGACGGCAACCTTAATGGAAATAAAGGAAAAACCCCAAAGAAGGACACAGGCAGTATTGGCGAGGATCGCAGTTTTGTACGGGGAGGGCATGCAGCCATAGTACCGGAAGCTCCAGTTTTGGTATAGTATGGGTAAATTTCTTTCCGGAGGTGTTTTTATGGAAAAATCATTTTATGCCCTGAGGAATTCAAAGCTGGGCCCAAAAACGGTAAAGGCCCTGGAGGCCCGGCATTTTGAGGCATGGTATTGCGAGGAAGCGGAAGAAGCGGCTGACAAGGTTTTCAGCCTTATCCCCAAAGATCACGTTGTTTCCTGGGGCGGTTCAATGACGGCGGAGGCGCTTGGCCTTTACGCCCGGGCCGCCAAAACCGGGTATACGCTTATTAATCGGGACGCGGCGAAAAGTCCCGAAGAAAAAGTTGAACGGATGAGGCAGGCGCTGCTCTGTGACACATTCCTTATGGGAACAAACGCGATAAGCGAGGACGGTATCCTTGTCAACATTGACGGAAACGGCAACCGGGTAGCGGCTCTGTGTTACGGGCCAAAACAGGTAATTGTTGTGGCGGGCATGAACAAGGTGGTAAAAACCCTGGACGACGCCGTTTCCCGTTCGCGGAATCTGGCGGCGCCGTTAAATGTGCAGCGTTTTTCTTCGATGAAGACGCCCTGCAGCATAACCGGCGCATGCGGCGACTGTAGGGGGACTGAGTCGATCTGCTGTCAATTTGTAATTACCCGTCTGTGTAAGCCTGCGGGAAGGATCAAGGTGATACTTACCGGATCGGATTTGGGGTTTTAAAGGATCAATTCCCAGTACTCCACATCCAGGCGGCGGCCCAGTTTAAAACCTATTTCTTTAAACTGGGCGATTTTTGTAAAGCCGAATTTTTTCTGCAGGGCGATGCTTCTTTCATTGGGCAGGGTGGTTCCCGCGACAAGGACATGAAGTTCCGTCTTTTTTACCGCTTCCAGCAGCGCTTTCATAAGCTCCGTACCGCGGCCTTTTCCTTCAAGGCCGGTTTTCAGATATATTGAAAGTTCCGCGGCATAACGGTACGCTTCCCGCTCTTTCCAGGTATTTACATACGCATACCCCACGACATCTCCGTCTTCTTCCAGAACAAGCCAGGGATATTTTGCGCCGATCGCGGTGATGCGCCCGGTCATTTCCCCAATGGAAACCGGCCGCTCTTCAAATGTAGCTACTGTTTCCCGTACATAGTAATTGTAAATTCCGGCAATGTTTTTTGCGTCATCTTTTTTGACAGGTCGTATCATACTTACTCCCGTACCTGGCCCTGGCCGCTTATCCGGTACTTGATCGTGGTAAGGGCGAAAAGCCCCATCGGCCCCCGTGCATGAAACTTCTGGGTGCTGATTCCAAGTTCCGCGCCAAAGCCGAATTCCGCCCCATCGGTAAACCGCGTCGAAGCATTTGTATATACGCAGGCGGCGTCGACCCGCTGGGTAAAGGCTTCGGCGTTTTGCATGTTGTTGGTAAGGATCGCTTCCGAATGGCGCGTACCATAGCGGTTAATGTGATCAACCGCCTGGTCGAGGGAATCAACGGTTTTTACCGCCAGAATGTAATCAAGGAATTCCGTTTCCCAGTCTTCTTCGGCCGCGTCTTTGACGGCAGTGCCGGCGGCAGCCTTTGCCGGAGCATCGCAGCGCAGTTCAACCCTACCGCCCAGCCGGGCCGCGAGGACGGGCATAAAGGCGGAAAGGACGTCCCGGTGAACCAGAACCGTTTCCACCGCGTTACAGGCGCCGGGCTTGCAGATCTTGGCGTTTTCGACAATGGCGGCCGCGGCGGGAATATCGGCGGAAGCGTCAATAAAAATATGGCAGTTGCCTTCTCCGGTTTCGATTACCGGAACCCTGGCGTTTTCCACGACGCGCCGTATCAGATCGTGTCCGCCCCGGGGAAGCACGACATCAATGAGCCCCCTGGAGGTGAGTATTTCGTCCACGTCGCCGTGGTCTCCTGAACCGGCAAGTTCAACCGCTTCCGCTATGCCGCCGCCGGATCGCAGCCCCTGCTTGATGGCGGCGGTTATTGCCCGGTTTGATTCCAGCGCCGCGGAACTTCCCCGGAGCAGTATCGCGCAACCGGCTTTGTAGGCAAGGCTTGCCGCGTCCGCGGTAACATTGGGACGGGACTCGTAAATTATGGCCGCTACTCCCAGAGGCACGGTAAGTTCTTCAATGAAAAGGCCGTTGGGAGCTTTCCAGCCCGCTTTTACCCTGCCGACAGGATCTTCAAGACCCGCTACGGTTTTAATCCCTTCAATAATTGAATCAATCCGCCTGTTGTCAAGAAAAAGCCTGTCTATCAAAGCGTCCTTCATTCCGCTTTTTTTTGCTTTTTCCACATCCCCGGCATTCGCGGAAAGTACAGCCGCCCTGGCCCCGTCTATGGCCGCCGCCGCCGCAAGCAGGGCGGTGTCTTTCCGGCGTCTGTTCTGCAGCGCCAAAAGCGCCTGGGCTTTTTTGAGAGAAAGCAGCGTTTCTTTAATCGTCATATCCGCCCTCCATAAACACCTCCGCGAAAAAGCCGGGTGGGGCTTTGGGTATAACGTTTCCCGCTCCGGATCATCCGCGGATCTATTTTATCCGGCAAACCCGTTTTAATCAACCAAACCCGCCTGCAAATGAAAAGGGCGGCGTTCATGCCGGGAGAATCTTTCCCCCGGCGGATTTTTGTGATATACTTGTTGTAGTATGAAAATCCTGAAACAGATTGGCATTATTTTTATTATATGCTGGGTTAGTCTTGCAGTGTCACGGCTTTTGCCTTTTCCTTTTGCGCCGGGGATTATCGGGATGATCTTTGTTCTTGTGCTGCTGATGGCCGGTATTTTGCGAATTGAGCATATCAGGGAAAAATCTTCTTTTTTGCTTTCAAACATGGCTTTTTTTCTTGTTCCGGCGGGTGTTTCGGTAATGAACCATCTTGGTCTGATAGGCCGGAATGTTCTGATTCTGGCGTTTATCTGTATCGTTTCAACAATCATTACATTCGCCGCTACCGCCCTTACCGTAAAAGCGCTGCTTTTGGTGATGGGCAGGCTTTCCGTGCGTAGAGCCGGAGCAAAGGACGGCGGCAAATGAAGGAATTCTGTAACAATCCGTTTTTTGGAATTGCCCTTAGCACAGCCGGATACTGGATTGGAAGTGTGCTGCAAAAGAAAACGCGCATAACCATTTTTAATCCACTGTTTACCGCGCCTTTGATGATCATTGTTTTTTTGCTGATTTTTAAAATACCCTACGAGTATTACAATTTAGGCGGCAGTCTTATCGGCATGTTTTTGGTTCCCGCCACAGCGTGCCTCGGCGTTTCAATTTATTCCCGCTTCGATCTTCTCAAAAAAAACTGGCTCCCCATACTGGCCGGATGCGCCGCCGGTTCCGCCGCTTCCATGACAAGCGTGTGGGGGCTTTGCCGGCTGTTCCGTCTTGACGATTCCCTTGCGAATTCCCTTGTTCCGAAATCGGTTACCACTCCCATCGCAATGGACATTTCCGCGGGGAACGGAGGGATTGTTCCGGTAACGGTAGCCGCGGTTGTATTTACCGGAGTTGTGGGAAGCCTTATATCGCCCGCTCTGGTGAAATTCTTCCGCTTAAAAAACCCGCTCATTGTTGGGCTGAGCATCGGCGCGTCCAGTCATGTAGGCGGCACGACAAAGGCCCTTGAAATGGGCGAGGCAGAAGGCAGCATGAGCGGGCTGGCTATCGGACTGTGCGGAATTATTACCGTTTGTCTGGCGATTGTTTTTTACCGTATAACGGGGCTTATTTCGATTCCTTGAGCACCATGTCTATGGTAATTGCCGTTGCTACGGTCGCGATGCGCTTTATCCCTTCCGTTTCCGGATTAACGGAAACAATGTACTTGTCCGCGGTGGTAAAGGCTTCTTTCAATATGCCGTTCCACTTTTTCGTGATTGTTCCGATTTGCCTATCGCCGGTTTCGGTAATGGTAAAATTCCAGGCTTTCCAGTCGCCCGAAATCGCGGCAATCGGGGTATCGTTTAGATCCATAATGTGAAATGTCGGCTTAAACATTTTAAACCGCTGTTTAATACGGGCGATTTCGTTCCCGACGCTGTCGTGAATGGAAATTTTTGACATAAAAAATGTCCATCCCCGTTTAATGGTGGCAAGGACGTTTTCTTCCACATCCTTTATGTGCAGCGTAAAAGGCATAAACGCCTTACTGAGTAAAAAGCTTAACAGTTTTAATCCGGCGGGCATTGATTCTTCTATCACGCCAATCCGGGAGCCGGAACCATCGTACACTTTGTACGTGTTGGTAAATTTAAGGAATTGTACTTTCTCATCAATAAAATAATCGTTATTTTTAAAAAATGTTTCTACGTTTGTGGTATTCACAGGCTGCCCCCTTACGGAGACAGCCTGCCACATTATGGGAAAAAAATCAACGGGCTTGTCCGAAAAGTTTGAAAACCCCGTTCGGACAGTCTCTTTAGTCCGGGGTTACTCCGCGGACAAAACCTGTTCGGTTCTCTCGATAATGTCATCCTGGGTTTCTTTTGAAAGCACATTGAAGAAGGCGCTGTAACCCGCTACCCGGACAATAAGATCCCGGTGTTTTTCCGGATGAACCTGGGCGTCAAGAAGGGTTTCCCTGGAAACCACGTTGAACTGAACATGGAAACCGTCAAGGCGGTTAAAAAATGTACGAAGCAGGCTGATAAGCTTTTTTCTGTCCGCTTCCTGTTCCAGCATCTGCGGAGTGACTTTTTGGTTTAACAGAACGCCGCCGGTTATTTCCCGCGTGGGCAGCTTTGATACGGTTTTGAATACCGCTGTAGGCCCCCGCTTGTCCATTGCGTGGCTGGGGGAACAGCCTTCCGCAAGCGGCTGTCCGGCTTTGCGTCCGTCCGGCGTAGCCAGGGTTCCCGCTCCCTGGGGAACGTTTGCGCTTATTGAAGAAGTCCCCGCGTAATAGACGCCGCCGACAGGTCCGCGGCCGTAACGGGTCGTGCGGTATTTTTTCATTTCATCGATGTAGATGTTGTAGGCCCGGCAGACAAGATCGTCCACATAATCATCATCGTTGCCGTACTTGGGCGCCGCGACAAGAAGCTGCCTGATTTCCCCGTTTCGCTCTCCTTCAAAGTCCGCCATAAGGGCGTCCCAGAGTTCCGCGGCGCCGACGGTTTTGTCCTCGAACACGCATTTTTTGACGGCGGCAAGGGAGTCTGCCAGATTGGCGATGCCCACCTGGAGGTCGCTGATAAAGTCGTAAACGGCGCCGCCTTCTTTAAGGTTAAGTCCCCGTTCAATACAATTGTCGCAGAGGGCGGAACAAAGAATGTCGGCGGTATCTTTTTCCAGCACCGTATCCGCCGTTGAGTCAATAATGACACACTGCCGGGTAAAGTCCCGGATGACCGTGTCCCAGGCTTTCATCACTTCGTCAAAGCTTTTCATATCCCTGAAATGGGTTATGGGGGGAAGCGGCCCGCCACGGGATCCGGGAAGCCTTGTTCCGGATTTTGGGTCAACTCCGGCGTTCAGCGCGATGAGCAGGGACTTTGGAAAGTTGAGGAAGCTCATGCCGGTACAGCGGTAGCCCCATTTTCCCGGAACCGCTACTTCCACGCAGCCGATGGCGCTGTAGTCGTAAGCGTCTTTTTTTTTGACGCCCTTTTCAATGAACGAGGGGATGATCACTTCGTCGCTGTTGAACGCGGGCATTCCAAAGCCCAGCCGCACAACTTCGACACAGTCCGCCATAAATTCATCGGAAAGGCCCCTGTGGTAGCGGACTGTCAGGTTGGGCTGGGGAAGCCGCGTCCGGGCGACACTTTGCAGGATCAGGCGGCTGACGGAATTTACCGCGTTCAGAATTTGTCCGTCCGCGCCCGTTTTTTGGCCGCCTATGGTTACATTCTGGTAGAGCGGACTGCCGGCGGAAAACTGGGTGTGGGTCCAGCTGCGTATTTTGTTAATGGTAAACGTTTTTAGCCAAAGATTCGTCAACAATTCGCGGGCGGCTTCCTCAGCGATTTTTCCTTCGGCAAGATCTTTTTCGTAGTATCCGTTGAGGTATTGATCCATCCGGCCGTAGGAAAGCGAATGTCCGTTACTTTCAATCTGCAGGCAAAGGTGAACCAGCCACAGCGACTGAACGGCTTCGTAAAAAGTTTCCGCCGGTTCGTAGGGAACTTTGTTCAGAATCCGGCTCATTTCGAGCAATTCCCGGCGGCGTTCTTCGGCCGGTTCGTTCTGCGCCAGAGAAAGCGCGAGATCGGCGTACCGTTTCGCGAAATTCCGCGTAGCGTCCATGACGATGATCACGGCCCGGTAAAAGTAAGACTTTGCCAGGTTCCGGTAATCGGTAAGATCCAGGGCGCCAAGCTTTTCTTCCGCCCTGGCCCGGTATTCCTTAAGGCCGGAACCGAGCATCCGGCTGTAATGCACCGCGACATGTCCATCGCCGGACGTGATGTTTCCTTCCGCCTTGATGATCCCCAAATCGTAAAAAACCCGCGCCGCAGCGGGCATCGCGGCAAGGCCCCTGTCCTTTACGGTGTTGTGTTCCCAAAACGGGGCAATTTCCCTAAGCTGTTTTTTTGTTTCTTCTGTAATGTAAAAACGGTCGCCCGGCCGTTTGTCAAATTCATCAAGTTCGGCGATAACCCAATCCATGGCGTATTCGGGAAAAATGGGCGCCGAGCGGTTGCCGGACGCCTGGTTTCCCGCAAGCAGGGTTTGCTTTTCTATAAAAATGCTCATCCCCTCAAGGACGTTTTTGTACATTAACGCCCTCCGCAGCGCAAGGGGCTGATCCATGTTTTCCCGGTAGGTTCTTGTGGTGATCACGGCCCTGTCGGCGCATACATGGGGTTTCACGTTTAGAAGATCTTCCCGGAATTCCTGCATTCGGGGGCTTAGTTTTCCGTTTATATTGTTTGACACTCTTTTCTCCTTAAGTTTGTGTAAACAGGTTCATTCGCAGCAGGGTTTGATACCCCGCCCCTCGGCCAAAAACCTGTTTGGACAGCTTCCTTACATGGCATTTTCCGCGCATGATTCCCAGGCCAATTCCGCCGCTCCCAGAGTCCCGCAGTTTTTTCCGCAGGCGGCCGTTTTAAAATACACGGGGAAATCATCGTGGTTGTATATATCAAAAGTCCGGCGCACCGGATCCAAAAGTTTTTCTCCCATTTTTACCAGTCCTCCGCCGAGTACAAAACAGTTTATGTTGAGGCTTACATAGAGATTGTAAAACCAAATTCCAAGCCAGTTTGTCATTTGATTAAAGGCCTTTACCGCCATACGATCCCCTGCGTCATGGGCTTTTTCGAGAATTATACTGTCGATTTTTTCTTTTCCGCCTGCAAGCTCCGTCATGATCGTTTTTTCGCCTGAATCAATCCATTGCCTGATATGCTTTATGATCATCAGGCCCGAACACCAGGACATATAACAGCCCCGGTTGCCGCAGCCGCATTCAACGCCTTCGCCCGGAGTGGCTATCATGTGGCCGGTTTCCCCGGCCCAGCCGTAACTTCCCCGGAAAAGTTTTCCACCGATGAGTATCGCCGAGGAAATGCCGCTGCTTACCGGGCAGTAAAGCATGTTGTGAAAACCCTTTCCGGCGCCATGGCGGTATTCGGCCAGGGCAGCGGCGCGGGCGTCGTTGTCAAGTGTCACCTGAAGCCTGAGTTTTTCGGAAAGATAGTCCCGCGCGGGGAAGTCCCTGATTTTTACGAGGTTGCTTGTTTTGATGATGTGGCCCTTGTCGTAATAAATAAAAGACGGCATTCCGACACCGGCGCCGGCAATCTCCGCCGCCTCAAGGCGCGCCTGGCCGTTCGCGGCGCGTGTTCCCGCCGGGCGTCTGCCGGAAGCGTCAAAACCCTGCCCGGCAAGCAGGGTTTTGACTTCCTCGACAATGACATCGAAAAAGCGTTCGTTTTCCAGTTCCGGATTTGAAGGAATGGAATGCCCGCCGTAAAGGACGCGGTTTTCGTCAACCAGGGCGCAGGCGGTTTTTGTTCCGCCTACGTCAATGCCAATCACAAAGCGTTTCATGTTTCCTCCGCAGTGCATGGCCGGATACTACATGACGGGAAGGGCAACTTTCTCCTCCGGTTCCGGCCGGGAATTTTCCTGCCCTGACTCTTGTCCGCCTTCCCGTACCGCGCAGTTCCGGGGTACTTTGTATACGGTAACTCCCTGCCCGGTCAGAAAGCTCTCCATTTCTCCGGAGATCTGGGTGTCGGTAAATACCGCCGAAACCTGCTCTGTTCTGACAAGCCCCTCGTCGCCCTGGTGTGAAAACTTGTCCGAGTCGGTAAGGACAATTATCCGGCCGGCCTGCTGGGCCATGTCCCGTACCGTCTGCGTGCGCAGGTGATCCCGTCCGGTGAATCCGTACTTTTGGGTAAAACCATCAGTACCGATGAAGAACTTATCCGACATAAAGATTTCCGCCCACTTGCTTGTCATTGACCCCACGAGCATCTGCGACTCGTTCTGGTACTCACCGCCCAGAAGGATCACGTTGGCATGGGGAGCATGACGTATGTGATTCGCGATAAACGCCGAATTGGTGATAATCGTAACACCTGGTTTTGTGTTTGCCAACTCTTCCGCGAGCAGGGCACAGCAGGAACCCGACTCGATCAGTACTGTTTCGTCTTCCTCCACCAGTTCCGCCGCCGCTTTGGCGATTTTCCGCTTTACTTCATAGTTAACCGCCATTCTGCGGCCGACATCGTCAATGGGGCCAAAAAGCGCAAACCCGTGTTCCCGTTTTATAAAGCCCTTTTCCTCAAGCTGATCCAGGTCCTTGCGTATGGTAACCTGGGAAACCGCCAAAACATCGGCAAGAACGCTTACTTCAACGCGCTGACCCCTTGCCAAAATCTCCAAAATTTTGTCTTGTCTGTCTGTCATAATGGCCTTCCTTTAATCTCAATTTTTAATCAGCGCTGTTGTATATAACATAATAAATATACTAAAAAAGTCAAGTTTTTCTTTCATTTGAAATGAAAATCTTTACAAACGAAATGATTTTTAGTATTATAGAAAAAAGAATGATGAAAAATACAGGATTGATTTTCAACGTACAGAAATTTAGTATCCACGATGGGCCGGGAATACGGACAACGGTCTTTTTTCAGGGATGCCCGTTACGCTGCAAATGGTGCTCAAACCCCGAATCCCAGGAAAAATACGGGAAAACCGCCGTTCTGGAGGGCATACAGCCCGCAAAAGCGTATTCTGTCGATGAAATTATGGCGATATGCCTCGAAGACGGGCCTTTTTATGCCGAATCGGGCGGCGGCGTAACCCTTTCCGGCGGGGAAGTCCTCTTTCAGGGCGAATTTGCCGCCGATTTGCTGGCCCGGCTCGGGGAAAAGCACATTCACCGGGCGCTGGAAACCTCCGGCTGCGCCGATCCCGCCCTGTTCAAGCGTCTTGCGGCGCTTGCAGAACTGGTTCTTTTCGATGTAAAGCATCATAACCGGGAACTTCATATAAAAGGAACCGGCGTTGATACTACCGTCATCCTTGAGAACCTCCGCTCCCTTGCCGCTCTTTCTGCCCCTGCCGGCCCGGCGGTTCTGCCCCGTATCCCGGTCATTCCCGGCTATAACGACGGTCCCGCCGATGCCGCAGCGTTTGCCGGACTCCTTGCCTCGCTGGGGCTGAAAACCGTCCAGCTTTTGCCGTTCCACCAGTTCGGCAGGAAAAAGTACGACGCGCTGGGCAGAGTTTACGAATATTCAGGTTCCCCGATCCTTCACCCGGAAGATCTTGAACAGTACCGCGGAATTTTTATCACGCACGGAATTGAGGCATTTTTTTAAAAAGCTGATACACTTTGGCTATGTCGCTTGTCAAAGTGTTCCGTTGGGGTCTGTATCTCTTTATCATGACGCTGTGCATTAACGGCTGCATGGTTTTTTCTACCCGGAAATTTATTTACCGGGACGTGGAAGCCCTTCCCGGACGGAGCGTCATACTGGTCTTGGGATCCCAGATTCGGGGCGGGAACCCTTCTCCGGTACTGAAAGACAGAATAGACGCGGGGATTCTGGCGTTCCAGTCGGGTAAAGGCGGAAAGCTCCTGCTTTCCGGGGATCATGGCCAGGCAAACTACGACGAAGTAAACGTTATGAGGCGGTACGTGCTTTCTTATTCTTCAATCCACGAAGAGGATATATTTATGGATCACGCGGGATTCAATACCTACGATTCCATGTACCGGGCAAGAGACGTTTTCGAAGTGAAAGACGCCGTTATCGTTACCCAGGAATTTCATATCCACCGGGCGGTTTACATTGCCCGGTCTCTGGGGATTGAAGCTGCGGGCCTCGCCGTTAATCAGGATCGGTTTGGCGCGCGCTCCCTGCGTTTTTGGAAATCGCGGGAATATTTGGCCCGGGTAAAAGCTTTTTTTTCGGTACAGTTTGCCGTAAAACCCCGGTATCTGGGAAAGACGATCCCCATAACGGGTGACGGCAGAGCCAGTTGGGATTGAGGTTAAGCCGGCGCTGTCCGAAAAGCAACCCCGGACCAAAACCTGTGCTTCCCGGACGGAACGCCTTGGTTGACAGGATTTTTGACGTGAAGTAGGATAATTTATGGTTGTTTTGGGGATAGGCTGCCATCCCGATGATTTGGAAATCGGCTGCGGCGGCACTTTGGCAAAATATGCGAAAGGCGGCCACAAAGTTTTTATGTGCCATATTGCCAACGGCAATTTGGGACATGCCGTTATCGAGCCCGCCGAACTCAGGCAAATCCGGGCGCGGGAAGCGGAGAACGCCGCCGCCGCTTTGGGGGCAGAATCGTTGTCCATAGATGTAGGTGACGCGATGGTTGAGGCTTCCGGCAAGGAAGTCCGCGCCAGGGTAACGGAAGTTATACGTTATACCGGGGCGGATGTTATTATCACCCATAATTCGTTTGATTATATGCGGGATCATGAACAGGCAAGCGCTCTTGCCTGTGACGCTTCTTTTACGGCAACCCTTCCACATCTTGTTACCAAGTCGCCCAGCACGGCGAATTTTCCACCGGTGTTTTTTATGGATACCCTTGCGGGAATCAACTTTATCCCAACTGAGTATGTTGATATTTCCGGCGAAATTGAAAAAAAGCTTGAAGCGGTAAGCTGCCACGAAAGCCAGGTGGTTTGGCTGCGCGAACACGACAATATTGATTTTCTGGATTTTGTCAGAACCTGCAATAAGTACCGGGGTTTACAGTCAAACTGCGCCTATGCCGAGGGATTCAGGCAATACACCGCGTGGCCCCGGCTGCGGGCGGAACGGCTGCTGCCCTAGGGTAACGCCGGCCGGCAGATTGGCTGGTCAAAAAAGGAGACGGCCATGAATTTTATGTCAACAATGAAAGGTTCCAGCATGGAACATTTTTTTCCGAAAGGCTGGGATTTGGAAAAAATTGACAAGTGTTGTTCCCATAAACCGGAAGAAATATACGACAGGCAGGTTCATTGGCACGCGGGATTTCTTCCTGTCTGTTGTGACGATAACACCGTTTTTGGCGTTATGATGGGGCACGAAATAGCCCTGACAATCAAGCAGGCCAGAGACGAGGGAAAAAAGCTTGCCATGATATGGCCCGTGGGCCCCATGGGCATGTATCGCTGGGTTGTTTATTTTCTTAAAGAATGGAATGTACGCTGCGATCATGTGTACGGTTTTAATATGGATGAATGGAGCGATGCCGACGGCAGAACCCTTGATCCGCACGATACAGGATCTTTTCAGAACGCGATGGAAACGGCGCTCTACGGCCCCCTGGAAGACTTAACCGTTCCGGAAAATCAGCGTAACTTTGCCACACGGGAAAAACTGCCCGGCTACGGCGAAAAAATAGAAACGCTCCGGGCTGCGGGGGCAAAACTGGTTACGGTGTTCGGCATAGGGCGGGTGTTTCATATCGCGTTTTGGGAACCGCATTTTGCGGAAGAATTTTCAGGCGTGGAAGAGTGGAAAAAGCCGGCATACCGGCTGGGCGCAAAATTGCATCCGCTTACAATAGAGCAAAACGCCCTGCACAGCTTCAAAAGCAGGACTACTCTGGTTCCCTGTTTCGCCAATACCATAGGCCCCGGCCTCTTTCTAAAATCCGACAAAATAATCGGCGGCTGCGACGGCGCCTATGACCGGGGAATGATGTGGTCGGGAATGTCACTGTGGACAGCCCTCCGCTACGGGCCCGACATGTGGGTCCCGGCAAGCTTTATGCCCACCATGCCGGGAAAGCTTTTCTTTTTCAGGGATTTGGCCGGCCCCCTCGTTGCCGAATGCAATTAACGTCTATCCGCGATATCCGAGCCGGTTCCAAAATTGGTTATTTTGTAACCGGCTCTTGCAGTTTTTCGCCCTTCGGGCTGCAAAACTGCGGTTTTTATAGGGTGCAGTTCCAAAATCTGACATTTTGGAACTGCCTC
>JAIRWM010000102.1 GCA_031268975.1 Treponema sp.
CTTCCCCCTTCCCTAACGCTCCCCCTTCCGGAAAAGCTTGTTGCCAAAGATCATCCGCCCATTTTAGGGCAGTTCGCAGACTCTACTACACCCTCACGGGCCTTGTCAAGCCTGTCCGTCTCTTTTCAAGTTTTCGGTACCATTTTGTAGTAGAAAAATCGGTAAATTGACGATTCCGCCCTTCTCAAGGCGCTGTAAACCACCATACAACTTTTTTTTCAAATTAGTCAAGAGGTAAATCCAAAAAAAAGAAAAAAAACAGAGAATACCGGCAAATTGCGAATTAAAAGAGAATTGAGGCAGTTCCAAAATCCGACATTTTGGAACTGCCTCAATTTACCACGACCAAACCAACACCATGGACAAAGAATGGAGTTTTTGACAAAAAGTTCGTGTTCCCTGCGGTGGTGGTTAAATTTCTTGCGGCCGTTCTTACTTTTTTCCGGCCAGTTCCCGTTCCCGTGTTTCAATGGCTTCTTTTACAGCGCTTACTTCTTTCAGTATGGCGCTGATTTCCGGGTCGCCGGCGTTAAGGACGGGCGCGCCTTTTTCAAAGGCGTTGTAGACTTCGACACCGAGTCTGCCCATAAGTTTTTTCGCCTGGCCTTCAAGCTGCTTTATTTCCAGCATCAGTACGCCTTTTTCACCGGCTTCCTGGACCCTGGCGCCGGCCTTAATGGCAAAATCCCGCGAGGCTTCAAGGCCCTTCCCGCCCCATTCCTGGGCTTTTTCTCCGGCTTTGGACGCTATTTCCCTGGAAACCTGCAATCCCTGATCCAACAGTTCTTTCAGCGTATCGCTAAATCCCATACTTTCCCCCTACTTCCGTTTTATGCCCAGGATCGTCAGATCATCATACTGATCATCCTCTGCTACATGAGTATAATACATATACGCGTCATTTCCAGGGCTCTCCATACTGTCCAGGCAATAATTCCGGTATTGCAAAAAATGCCTTTTGAGGAACTCGTCTACTTTTTTGTCTACTAAAATCCGGTTGTCGCCCGTCGATTTGGGATTTTTATACAGGCGGAACATTTTTTCAACCGATACCATGGCCATGATCGCCTCTTCAACTTTACCTTCACAGGTTGAAAAATCAAACTTGAGCAGGTTTTCGTCTCCTTCGGGATTATGATATTTGCGGAGGGTATAAACCTCTTTGTTCATAACCGCATTGACAATGTCAAACACCCGATCCGGCCCCATTTCTTCGTCTCCCTGACCTACCGTGTGGGTGGCGTGGGGGGTGTCTTTTTCGCCTTCTTCGCAGAGTATTTCCCTGAACTCTTCGTCCCGGAATTTACGCTTTGCCTCTTCAATACCGTCTGTGTAGAGGAAAAGTATGTCGTCGTGATCCAGGGTAAGGGTTTGCACCACATACCCGCCTTTGGATTCGACAAGGAAGTTGGGAAGTACGCCGGTAGCGGGAGTTTCCTTAAGCGTGGCGGTTTTGATCCGCCTTTCGGAAGCGTCAAACCAGTGGATGATGTTGTCGCCGGCGTTGCAGAAACGGGCAATGCCTGTTTGGGAATCAAAAAGACAGAGCGTAAACGCGGCGAACCTTCCCTTGAACGCCAGGGTTTCGATAAAGTCGTTTATCTGATACACCACTTCTTCTATATGCATCCCTTTGTCGGTAGGTTTCCACTGTTTGAAGTGATTGAGGAACATCGTCGCCACCTGGATCATGATGAGGGCGGCGGGAATCCCCTTGCCGGCCACGTCGCACTTGATAATGGCAAAGTACCTGCCGTCAAGATCCTGGTAATCAAAGTAATCGCCGGAAACGCCCTTGGCCCCTTCGTAATAACCAAAAAATTGTACGTTTTTGGTATCTTTAAAACCCGAAGTAAGTTTATTGCCTTCCCGGTTTATTTCCAGGGGTATAAACTTTTTCTGGATTTCCTTTCCTATGGAAAGGTCTGCCGCGGCGACGGCGGCTTTTACAAGATTGTGCGTCATGTCGTTGATCGTATTTCCCAGAACGGCGATCTCGTCACGGCTTTTGATTTCAATTTCCACGCCTTCAAGTTTTGCCTTGTCTTCCGTATCCCGGATTCGTTCCACGTGGCTTACCAGTTTTGTGATAGGTCTGATAATCACCGTTGAAAGGGCAAGGGCGCCGATGGTTCCGATGGCAAGGGCGGCAAGCGCGACGATAAGGATAATCTGAAGCAGTTGGGCCCGTCCGGCGGCAACTTCGTCAATAATCGAGTCTATGCTTACTTCAAGCCGGATAAGCCCCCGGTAATAAAGATTGTCGACGTTCTGGCGGTACAGCACCGGTTTGAAGAAAATGTAATTCCGGCTGGCGTTGGCTTTGAGGGATTCTCTGGAAAATTCCGGCTCCGATCCGACTTCCCTGCTTATTTCCGCAAGCCGTCCGTTGATCCGGGTCTGGAGAGATGTGGTCGTAGCGGAAATCGACCTGAGCTGTTCCTGGCTTTCCGCATCCGTCCGCCGGGACTCCACGATTTCAGTGGCTTCACGAAGCAGCGAGGTCAATGTCGTGGAAAGCTCCCCGACTTCAGCGTCCGCCCGCTCGTTAAGCTCGTCGGCGATTCCCTGGGTTCTGGGGCTCAACACATCGGTAAGGCGGGAAACGCCGTTCCGGAATTCGGCGGTGTCGATTTTGGTATCCACCTCCGGATCGTTTGTGGCAAGTACGTGGTTGTAATAAATGTCTTCCCCGGAACCGTACCCGGTGATCGTAATATAGCGGGCTTCCGGAAGGGCGGAAGACTGATCGGGAAGGTAGCCCAGTTCCAGAAGGTTCCGGGCAGGCATGTACGCCCGCGCGCTCGAGGCGACTCCTTCCAAAAGTACCAGGGACCGATCCCAGAGCCCTTGCAGCAGGGTTCCTTCCTGGGTTCTGGTCATCATGATATACAGGGGCGCCGACACCATGAGCACCACAAAAAGAACCAACGCCATGGTGAAGGCGGCAAGCTTCAGCCTGAGCCCCGCCCCTTTTCGCCTGACGCGGGTCATTCGTTTTTTCTTTTCAGACGGCATAATATCTCCTGTAATAAGGGCGATTGTTTCCAGACGTATCGCCGCGCTTTCGTTCACGACGGAAAAAACTCCGCGGACGGACACAATAAGTCCCAGGGCGCAGAAAACCATCATGGCCAATATAACGGCAAGCGGAGCGTCAAATACATACTTTCTGTCCGGCCGCAGGGCCCAGGAAGGCTTCCAATCACGGCCGAAATCGCCGAACTTGATGGTTCCAAAATTATCGACAGACACCAGGGGAGAAGTCATGTACGTTCCCCTGAGCGGATGGTTAAGCACAATCCGGTACAGACCTTCTTCAATATCCGCGATGTGGATTCCCCCAATCTCCCTGTCGGAGAGAACCTGGTACTGTCCTCCGCTCCGCTCAAACACCATGTCGTAGGGTTCCTGCCCGTCCCGGTCCAGAATAACCCTTGTTACCTGCCCGCCGTCGGCAAAACCCCGGCCGATGATATTTATCGTAAGATAACCCTGCTCGTCCTGGCGGGAATCCACAAACGTAACGAAGGTGTGGGGAACGTACTTGTTCATCTTGAAGAAAATTCTGGCCGCCCGGCCCATATTGCCTACTTCGTCGACCGCCGAAACGGAAAAACTCCACAGGCCGTTGTCCTGGTTATCGAAAGAGGCCGCGTTTCCCGTTCCCATAATTGTCTGGGGAGGCGCCGCGGGGGAAAAAAGCAGGGCGGCCTGTTCGTTAAGCCGTTCTCCTTTTTCCGCGATAAGGGCTGAAGAGCCAAGGTATTCCAGACTCCAGGTATAGCCTTCAATATCCGAGGCGGGGGGAGTGTTCCACCGTATGTCAAAGGTATTGGACAGCAAAAAGCCGTTTTCGTCGGTTTCCGGCTCAATAATGTTTGCCACCGGCGGCGGCGTCGTATCCCGGACATAGGCGATGCGGGACGGAGGCGACCAGTTCCCCGCCATATCTCTGGCCCTGACAGCCAGATACCAGGTTCCGTCCGCGTCGGCCGTTTGTTCGACCGTGGTCTGGAACGCTCCCTGTGTAACCCGGGGCGGGGGAATGTCTCCGGCCTGCCTTGACCAGGTCCAGGAATACCCGTCTATGTCGGAGGAATCGGGGGGAATGTTCCAGCTTACCCGGACAATGTCGCCCCGGCTCCTTCTGCCTACGGTAAAGTTGTCCGCCCTGAGCTGGGGCGGGGAAACGGTAGTGTCCGGGAAAAGCGCGTAAATTCTGCTTTGTTCCCGGATCGTTCCCTGCCAAAAAACAAAAATGCCGCTGTTGTCCCTGACCGGCCGGGCAAAGGCCGCTTCTCCGCCCGCCGCACCGGAAAGGTCTCTGCCCCGCTCCCATCCTCCGGGGATGGATCTGGACAGGAACACCCGCTGGCCTCCGCGGGAATTGTCGAACCATACCACGCCGGTTCCGCCTGAACCCAGTTCAAACGCTATCGGGTTGTTGCTGTACGCTTCGTCGCTGTTGATCCGCTGCGGCCGGCCGGAAGCCGCGCCTTCGCTGTCGAGGAAAAGCCCGTAAATCTGCGGGGAACGGTTTTGATAACGCCGCTCCCAGACGACAAAAAGTCTTCCCTGCTGAACGGACAAATGCGCCCGTTCATTGCCGAACTGATCCGGGGAAGCCTGGGCGAGGGCGGATCCGGGCGCTTCCCGAAAATTCGTAATACTCCGGGGCGCGGACCAGGTTCTTCCGTTGTCGGAACTTGATCTGAAAAAAAGCTGGAAGTTGCTGCCGACCTGGGACTGAAAAACGACATAGTCGACGCCGGGCACAGAACCGCCGCCTATCGAAGCGACCGACGGCAGAAACGTAAACTGATAGCTTGATTCATTTACAAACGGCGCGAAATCCGACCAGGCGACGCCGTCGTCCGAACAGGCGTAATAAAGGCTGATATTCTGATCCCGGCCCCGGCTGACAAAGAGAATGTAGCCTCCGTTGGCAAGGGTGAATATTCTCGGGGCGACCGTGCTTTCCGAACCGCTTTCCAGCTGATGGCGGGTGAAGCTTATCCCCCTGTCGTCCGAGACAAGCAGGTCGGTCCGGGAAGCCGAAACGCCGGCGGCGATGAGTATGCGGCCGCCGGAATCCACCGCGGCGCTGAGCATGGACGGCTCCGTGCCCGAATATTCGTATGTCCCGATGATCCCCCTGGATTCCCAGGCGGAATTTGTTTCTTTTACCGAAAGGGCAATGTTGATGCGTCCGCCGTTTGCGCCGCCGGTACTTTCCTGCCAGGCCAAAACGGAAAAACCTCCATTGTAGGCCGAAACGGGAAAACGCCCGGTCGAGGAAGAAAACGGCGAGGGCGCTTCCCAGTACAGTTCCTGGGCCGCCGCCTGAGCGCCGAAAAGGAGGCAAAAAAACAAAGCGGTATATATGCGGTTGTGTTTCAATCTAAGTACGCCCGTATACGCCTGAGCAGATCAAGAATGCGGCTGTTATTCCGGTACCGGGAATCATCGGCAATTTCCAGGGCAAGCTGGTAAGCGTCCACGTAATTGTTCTGCTGAAGAAGTTCACCGGCCCGGTTGTATTTAAGCTCGGTTTCACGGTCAAACAGGGAACCGGACCCGCCGATACGCACGGCGATTTCGCTTGCCAGCCGGGCGGCGTTTTCATTATTGGGATTAAATTCAAGCGCGCTATTGGCATATTCCTGAGCCTGCCTGAGCTCTATTTCGTTCGCGGTAGTGGAAGCGGCAATCGCCCGCGCCTGGGAAGTCAAACGGTTCGATTCCGCCACCATTGCCGGATCGGGGGGCGCGGGCCGTATTCCCATGGCGATTTCGGCGCGGGTTTCTATGGCCTGTCTGCCCGGATAATTCGGATACAGGACAAAAAGGTTTCTCAGATCCGCGTAAGACTGCCAATCCTTCCGTTCCGTTCCGGCTATGGCGTTTTGCAGACGGGTGGAAAAGCCCTGTTCAAAGGCGGGAGGATCCTGCTCCCGGTCCATACGCAGTTCCAAAAGCCCCGCGTCTTCATTCAGCGGATACATAAGCTTTACTTTTTGGGTTTTTTCCCGGGCGTTGTTAAACCGGGCAAGGCCTTCGTTGCGCCTGCTTTGACCGAAATAGTAAACGCCTTCGTCGAAGTTTTTCCGGGCGTCGCTTAACAGTTGACTCATTTCCGAATAAAGCGGCGCGGTGGACGGGATGGTTCTCCCCGAACGGCTTGAAAGAGCGCCCTGAATGATATTGAGCCAGTTCCGGATTTCCTGGTTTTCCACAACCTGGGTCGTCCGCCAGCGGTTTTCCGCCCGGACAAGCTTTTCTTCGGCTATATCAAAATTGCCCCGGTTAAAGTCTCCCCTGGCGGAAGCGATCAGCTCGTTGACATCCCGGATCACCACTTCGTTTTCCAGCCTGGCTATTTCCGCGTCCAGTTGGGGGATAAGCACATCCCTGATTTGACTGACCGACGGAGAGCTTTCAATATCAAGTGATGAATCAAACCGTTCCCCGGCGCGAATCAGCCGTTCCCTGGCCCGGTCAAAATTGTCCTGGGCAAGGGCGGCACGGGCGTCCGCAAGGAACCGGTCGCCTTCCTGGGAATAGGTCTGCGCCTGGGCGACAAGGGATCGGGCGGAAGCCTGGAAACTCCGGCTCTGGGTACGGATGGTTTCAAGACGCCGGCTCATTTCGGCCGCGTCGGCGTACAGCGGGCTCAGCTCCGGACTTTGCAGCGCTTCGGGGCTTTCGCCGGCATAGCGGCCGGCAAGGTCGTCAACGGCCTCCAAATCGGCCTCTACCGCCGTTTCCAGACCGCCGAGAACCGTTACCGCCCGGGACGGGCTGCGGGCGCCTTCGCCCTGTATCATATCAATACTCTGCCGGAATTCCGTTTCCCTCTGGACAATCCGGCTTTCAACAAGCCCGTTGGCGATGGTATATTGACGGGCCAGAGCGGCGTTTTCCTGCCGGTCAAACTGGCTTTCCAAAACCGCAAGGGCGGCGCCGGCGTCGTTAAGCGGCGTAAGTACCCTTTCCCCAAACCGCCGGCCGTATTCTGAGTACGCGGTTATGTCTTCCTGCAAAGCCTGGCGAAGACCGGCGCTTTCGGTCTTCAGCTGCCGTATGGAGACGGCGAGGTTCCGCTCCTGAAGCATGAGGACGTTCCCGTTGCCTCCGTTCCGCCAAAGGGCCACCGTATCCGTTCCCCCAAGGGACCGGAGCCGGATTCCGGCGGAGGCCAGATCGCGGTACCGGACAATCGCGGCAAGCTCCGATCGGTAAAAAGCGTAGCCGCCGGCCTGTTCCGCCGGAATTTGGGCGTCGAAAACGGTTTCACGGGGAGACCTTTGATCGTACCCGCTCCGGCGTTCAATCAGGTTAACCGGCAGAGAAACGTACCCGGCAAGCAAATCCAGACTGCCGGAAAGACTGCCGTAATCCTGCCCCATCGCTTCGTTATACACGGCGGCATAGGCGGCGGCGGTTCTGCCGTCCACAACCGATCCTATCCTGTCCGCCGACTGATTCCAGAGCGTGTCGATAACGCCGAGCATTCCTTCGCCGGACGAGTCCGCCGCGCCTTCCATAAGCCGGACGGCGAAGGCGAGGAAAGTGCGGTCGGCGGTACCGGGATTTGTCTGGTGTATCAGTTCAAGCTGTTCCTGGAAATACCCGTCGACGCCGCCGAATACGGAGCGCAAGGCGGCAAGCTGATCCAGACTGAGCGCGGCGCGGGCATACGCGTTATTCAGGGCGGTAAGACGCTGCCGGCTTATCTCCTGATCGGCGAGCCCTTCAAGGGCGGTAACGGCGGATTCAAGCGGGGAAATCAGGGAGGCAAGATCCTCCTCCCCCGACGTGATCTCGCCTATGCCCTGACGGGTCCGGCTTTCCACCTCGTAGCCATAGCCGGCCCTGAAAAAATCATCCTGGTAGATATCGAGGCCGCTTATATAGACTTCCATGGCGTCGGCAAACCGTTCCTCCGTGATAAACTCCTTCCCCTGGGCAAGTATGCCCTCAAGCCGGTTCCGGTTCGCCCTGAACAAAGCCACTTCCCGGACGCGGTTGATAAAATCCTGGGTTTCGGCGATCCGCTCGGGATCGAGATCCAGCAGCCGGTTGGACAGGGAAAGTATCAGGACGTTGTTGTCCGGCTCGTCTATCATGACGGCAAGAAGCCGTTCCGCGGTTTCGTTATATTCATTGCGCATCTCGAAGATTTTTTGTATCCGCGTGTGGGCGACCTGGAAATCGTCGGGGTTTTTTGCCGCGTAATCGCTTAACAGGGCCAGGGCCCGGTTGTATTGTTTTTCCCCAATAAGCCGGTCGGCCTCGGCCATTACGGCCTTTTCACTCTTTCCGCCTGAATGTAGTGGAGAAACGACCGCGAAGATCAACACCACCACGGCCAACAGAGAGAGAATTCCCTGTTTTTCCGGATATCCGGGGGAAAAACGCCTTTTTATCAACCTGGTATACCTTTTTAAAATATCGGTTGACCGACTATAACACTATAATAATATAATATCATGGAATAATCATGGAATAACCGCATTTTCCGATATATATTAGGGATAGGCATGAAGAAGTATCTGGCTCTGCTTTTTATCGTATACTCGGCGTCTTTAGCCGGCGCGCTGGATTTCAACCCCGGCGGCTACGGCTCGATATCGGACATTTACGGGCTTGACGACAACGCGGGTTTGACCGCTTTTCCGGTGCTGAACATTCCCATGGGGGGCCGCGCGGAAGGCATGGCGACGGCGTTTACCGCCGTGGCAGACGATTTAACCTTTATCGAGTGGAATCCCGCCGGGTCGTCCATGCTTGAATATACCGAATTGGGATTTTTCCACAATAACTGGATAGCCGACACCCGCATAGAAGGGATTGTTTTCGCGTCCCGCCTCGGGGATTTAGGCTACGGCGCTTCCGCGAAATGGCTTTATACGCCGTTTTCCGAGTACAATATGTTCGGCGAACGGGTTTCCAAGGGATACTATTCCGAGGCCGTAGCCTCGCTGAACGCTTCGTACAACTTCTTTCCCGGTTACTATTTTGCCGGTATTTCCGTAGGGGCGAACCTTAAAGGGGCGTTCCGCTTTGTCCCCGACTATTCAACCGCCGACGACCGGGGAAATTCGGGCGAAATTATTTCCGGCTCGGGAATGGATCAGTCCGCCGTCATGGCGATGGTCGACATCGGCGTCCTTACCCGGTTCAATTTCCTTAAAATGTACCACGCGCGGGACAACAACACCTCCGCCGCCCTGGTAATCCGCAATCTGGGGCCGCCCGCCGGCGGCGACGCGCTCCCAACGGTGGCCACCGCCAGTCTGGCGTACAAACCCATCCGCCCCCTGATCCTGGATTTTGACTTTAGTGTGCCGGTTAACCTGACCGGCGTTGCCCTTTCGGAAAAGCCGTATTGGGCCGCGGGGATAAACGTCAACGTTACCCGTTTTCTTTCCATGCGGGCGGGGCTTCTGGGAAAAACCGGCGGATACCGGGTAACCATGGGAAGCGCCGTCGATCTTGGAAAAATCGCCCTGGACCTGAACTATTCCCTGGATCTTTTGACGCAGTTTACCCCCCTTAACCGGGTCAGCGTCGCCGTACGGTTTAACTTTGGCGATCAGGGGCGGGGAGAACTTTCCCGCCGGGTGGACATTCTTTATCTGGAAGGGCTTGACGCCTATTCCGGGGGCCGGTACGACGTCGCCACGCAGCGCTGGCAGGAAGCCCTTGACCTTAACCCCAGATTCGATCCCGCGCGGGAAGGTATAGAACTCGTGGAAAGCTCCCGCGCCCTGGACGACCATATCCGGGAAATGCAGATCCTGGACTTTTAAGGCCGCCGGCATGGCCGCGCGCTCCGTATTTTGCCCTTAGCCGGTCTCTTCCATAACCGACAGAAAGCGGTTGATAAGCGTTATCAGGCGGCGGGGCGGAACGTGTGGGTATTTTTTTTCAGGCGGAAAAGAGAACGCAGCAGTTCATTTTTCATAGCGCAGCTCCCTTAAAAGGCCGCGCGCCAAAAAAAGCGCGATTACGGTGGTGCCTATATCGGCGACGGGCTGCGAGAACACAAAGCCCTCGAAGCCTCCAAAATGATTCAGCACGTAAACAAGCGGGATGTAAAGCAGACACTGCCGCCCCAGCGATACAATCGCCGCCAGCACCGGTTTCCCAAGGGCCTGGAACGTTACCATAATCGTCATCTGTATGCCCATCACCGGAAGCCCGAACAGGAACGCGCGTAAAAACGTCGCGCCCGCCGTAATTGTTTC
>JAIRWM010000025.1 GCA_031268975.1 Treponema sp.
ATAGACGGGACGCTGGGGGCCTTCCCCCGGATCGCCGCCTACGCCACCCTCCAGGACAGCACGGTCAAGCACGCGCTCCTCTGGGGCATCCGGGTCCGGGACGAACTGGCGCTGAACAATTTTAACCTTACCCGCCGGGACGATGGCCTTATGGAAGGCCGCTACCCCGAAACGGACAGCGGCGAATGCGCCATCGGGTACCGGATGGCCGAAAAGGCGGGACTTGCGGTGGGGGACCGGCTCCCCCTGAAAACCGTGTCCGCCCAGTTTTCCGACAAGATGTGGAGCCCGGTCATCACAGGGATCTTCAAATTCGATTACGCCAAATTTGATGAAGATGTGATCATCGTGGACTTTGCCCGGCTACAGCGGCTCCTTGTACTGGGAGAAGGAACCCAGCAGCTTTTTGTTTACGCGGAAAAATCCTCCCGGAGCCGGGCCATAACCGGCCGGCTCAAGACTCTATTGGGAGAAGAAAACGTGGTCCGGGACTGGCGGGACAATTACATGGTGATCATCATGCGGCAGAGCATGGCGGTCTACGCGGTGGTTTACCTGGTGTTCCTCATCGTGGCGAGCTTTCTCATCGTCAACACCGTGGTGATGATCATTCACGAGCGGATCAAGGAAATCGGCATGATGGGGAGCCTGGGCATGACGGGCTCCGAAATCGTCCGGGTCTTTTTCTTCGAGGCGGTTTTCTTGAGCGTCCTGGGATCCCTGGCCGGCTGCATCCTGGGGGGCCTCGTCACCTTCGGCTTTTCCTTTTTCCCCCTGGACCTGACGATCTTCACCGGCGGCGGCCTGAAGGAATTCCCCAGGTCCGGAACCATGACCCTGGCCTTTGATCCCGCCATCCTGCTCCAGGGCTTTGTCCTCGGCGTGCTGATCACGTCGATCTGCACCCTGTTCCCCAGCCTGAAAAGCGCCTTTGTGGAACCGGTGGAAGCGCTGAGAAGATGAATAAATCGGCGCTTCCCTGGATTCTCTTTTAATTATGGAGGTTATGATGAAAAGGAAAACAACAGTGATAGTGTTGTTCATGTTGTTGGCGGGCTCGTTCGCTTACGGACAAACGCCTTCGGCGTCAGAACTGCTGCGGCGGGTGGATGATAACGAGATCTACTCCACCCTCGAGTACGAAGGGGACATGATCATTGAATATCAGAACCGGCGGTTTGTAAAAACCATGAAAGCCTGGGCGCGGCAGAATACCGACAGCTTTATCGAGTTTATCAACCCCGAAGACCGGGGAACCAAATACCTGAAAAAGGGAGGGCGGCTCTACGTGTATTCACCGGATACTGAGGAAGTGATGCTCATTTCAGGGCACATGCTGAAGGAGTCCATGATGGGTTACGATATGTCCTACGAAGACAACATCGAAAACGAAATACTCGTCAACCGTTACGATCCGGTTTTGGGCGGATCGGAAACATGGAACTTCAACGGAGCCGCCCGGGACTGCTGGATTTTGGACCTCACCGCCAAACGGCGGACCGAAAGCTACCCCAAACAAAAACTCTGGATCGACAGGGAAACCGGGGACTGTCTGCACTATGAACTCTTTGCCCTTTCGGGGGCAAAACTTAAGGAGTACAATCTTTTGCGGGTCGAAGAATTCGGCGGCCGCCGCTTCCCCGTGGAAATTGAAATCCGGGACCTGCTGCGGAAAAACAGCAAAACCACTATGGTGATGCGGAACGTGGTTTTGGACCAGCCCATTGCCGATTCGGTGTTCAGCCAGCGGAACCTTGAACGGTAACGCCGGAGAGGTAAACATGATGCGGGCAAAACAGTTTGCCGCGGCGTTTCTGCTTGGTATCGCGGGGGCGGCCTTTGCCGATGGGGTTGATTTTTCCGGGCTGCTGGACAGCACGGTTACGCTGGGCGCCGGAGCGGGGATGACGCCGGATTTTTTCTACGGTCTTGAGGAATACGCCAACATCAGGATGCAGGCAAAACTCCGGGACGGGATTTCCTTTTACGGGGCCCTGAACCTGATCGCCGCCGCGGGGAGCCCCGCCGCGACCGCCGCTGCGCTGGGCGTGAAAAACGCCGCCGCGTATCCGGACTTTGCGCCCTCCTCCTTTGCCGCCGGGGAAAATTATACAGCGGGTCTGGAACTGGAACGGCTTTACTTTCGCGTCAACGGCGAATACCTGGATGTGGACGGGGGCCTCATGCGGATCGCCTTCGGCTACGGCCGGATATTCGGGCCGTCGGATTTTCTTAATCCCAAAAACCCACTGGCCCCCGACGCCAGGCCCCGGGCGGTTCTGGGCGGCGTCCTTTCGGTCTATCCGCTGGATTCCCTCAAGCTCCGGCTTTTCGGGGCGGCTCCGAAGAACCCCCTGTCCCTGGAGGGGGAAGGGGGACTGTTGGGGCTTTCCGGGGATCAGCACTGGGACAAAGCGAGCGTGCAGGCGTTGTATGTGTTTGAGTCCCCCGCGAAAGGTTCCCTTTGGGGGATACACCGTCTTGGCCTCTCCCTCAAGGTGGATCTGGAGCTGGGGTTTACGGTGGATCTGCTTTACGCCTATAACCGGGAAGCAAATACCGGCCTGGACGGGCTTTCGTTCAGCGGCGGCGGTGATTATTCTTTTGGGGAGGGCCGGTGGTATGTCCAGGCGGAATACCTCTACAACGGTGCCGCTTCCTCAACATCGGTACAGAGCGGCAATCCGGCCGGATTTTCCGGGGAACATCTGCTTTATACCGGCGCAACCTGGCTATATACCGATTACACCAGCTTTACTCTGGCCTGCCTTTCATCGCTCAGCGATTGTTCCTTTGCCCCGGTTCTCAGCGTGGAACACGAACTTTCTCAGGGCTTTACCCTGAGCCTTGCCTGCCGAGTGCCCCTGGACCGGGACCTTTTTTCCGGAGACGGCAGCCGGGGCGAACTGGGGCCCCTGCCGCCGGGAAGCGGCGAAGGGAGCCGTTTTATTCTTACCGCGAAAGCCCGGCTCCGGTTTTAGGGAAGCACTGATTTATTCGAATGCGAATAAATCAGTGCTGCAATATTATAGATTTTCGCAGTTTTCCGCAGGAAAACGAGGAAAATAATAGGGTAACGCTGATTAGCCACAAGTTAATCAGCGTTACCCAGGGTTGCTTGACAAAATAGCGAACGTTTGCTACAGTTGACGGGACAGTCTAGGTAAGTGTGAAAGGGGCCGTTGAAACGACCCTTTTTTTATTCGTGCCGAGTGTAACTAAACTACCTTATGAGAACGGCCATACCCTGCTTGAGGCGGGGTTGGTTGATTCGTGGACGGGTTTAATCAGCCCAGGGGCCGATTTGCGGGGGAGCTTCAGGGACGGAATCTGTGGCAGGTTTTTTGACGAATGGTCTACAAAGCGAAAGAAAAAACGGCGGCGGGAAATGCGCGCTCTGAGCGTCCGGCGGAGCTTCCGGACGCCGGGAAAATCGCTTCGGCGCTTGAACCGGTGGTTCAGGGGCTTGGGTTTGCGATTTTGGAGTTTTCCGTAAGCCGTCATGACGGCCGGGTACAGATACGGATGGTTATTGCCCGGCTTCCCGGCGCTTTTGGACAGAAAACGCCTTCCATAGGGACGGCGGAAGTCGGCAGGGTTCACCGCTCTATTTTGCCCCGGCTGGAGCTTGCTCTGGAGGGGGCGGATTTTTCAGTGAACTGCCTTTCTCCGGGCATCGACAGGACGATTAAGGAAGGGGCGGAGTTTGCCTACTTCCTCGGAAGTACCGTCCGCTGCTATCTGCCTGAGGTGTCGGACTGGGTACGGGGTGTTTTAAAGGCCTCCGACGAAAATAAAATCATCCTGGAAAACGGGGATGGAGAAATGGAACTGAAATATGAAAACATTGCAAAAGCAAAACTGGACGGATAAGTTTTACGGGGGTTGTACATCCTGCTCCGTTAAAATGTATAATCCGCTTGGGGGAGGTAGAAGGCGTGGCAACTGATATGTCCGATGCGATACGCCAGTTAATGCAGGACAGGGGAATTTCAGAAGAACTGGTTCTCAAGATTATTGAAAACACTCTGCTTTCGGCCTATAAACGCCGTTTTGGAAACGCCGAAAATGCCATCGTCAGGTTCAACGACGAAAACAGGGTTGTTTCAATGTACGCCCAGAAAAAAATCGTCGACGGCGTATACGATCCGGCTGAGGAAATAGATATTGAAGAAGCCAGAGAGCTCAATCCCAACGCGGAACTGGGCGACGATCTTCTTATCGAAATAGATCCGAAAGATTTTGACCGGCTGTCGGTACAAAACGCCAAGCAGACGGCCCATCAATCAATTCGGGAAATACAAAAAGACACCCTTTATTCGGAATTTTCCGACAAAGTAGGGGAGATCATAATTGGGTACTATCAAAGGGAGCGGAACGGCACCATTTACGTGGATCTCGGCAAAGTGGAGGGAATCCTGCCAAAAAAATTCCAATCGCCCCGTGAGTTGTACCATGTAAACGACCGGATAAAAGCCCTTATCACGGAAGTCAACAAAACGCCCGCGGGGCTCCAGGTGGTTCTTTCCAGAACCCATACGGAATTTGTCAGGGCAATTTTTGAACTTGAGGTCCCGGAAGTCTACGACAAAACCGTGGAAATACACAAAATCGTCCGTGAGGCGGGTTATCGTACAAAGCTTGCCGTTTATTCAAACCGCGACGATGTAGACCCCGTCGGTGCCTGCGTGGGGCTCAAGGGCGTGCGCATCCAGGCGGTGATCCGGGAACTGGAAGGGGAAAAAATCGACATACTCAAGTACGATCCCGATCCGAAACGCTTTATCAAAAACGCCCTTTCCCCCGCGGACGTCCAGGACGTTATTATTCTTGACGAAAGTAAACATCAGGCGCTGGCCGTTGTCGTCGATTCCCAGCTTTCGCTGGCCATAGGCAAGCAGGGGCTTAACGTAAAGCTCGCAAACCGGCTTGTAGACTGGAACATCGACGTTAAAACAGACGCCCAATTCGAGGAAATGGACATTGCCTCGGAGTCCAGAAGAGCGGTATCGGAACTTTTCGGCGATTCCGACGAAATTTCCCGCATATCGGAACTTCCCGGCGTCAGCAGGGAAGTCGCGGAAGCTTTTCTTGAAAACGGCGTTGACTTCATTGAAGATTTCCTGGCTCTTTCGGAAGAAGAACTGTCGGCGCTCAAAAACATTAACGCTGAACAGATAGGGGAACTCCGCAGGCTTATTGAAGAATTTGTGGAAATTGTAGAGGATGAAGAAACGGCGGAGGCGGAAACCGCCGCGGAGGAAACTCCTGTAGAAGAAGCGGAAGAGTATGAATGCCCTGAATGCGGGGCAAAAATTACCGTGGATATGACCACGTGCCCCAATTGTGGTATCGGGCTCAGTTTTGAGTATGAAGAATGAGGCAGTTCCAAAATGATGGATTTTGGAACCGTCTCGAATAACAAGGTGGAACATGGCTGAGGAACTAGACAAGAAACCGAAGGTTGAGCTCATTAAACATACCCGGAGTGATACGGAAAAGCCGCGGTCCGGGGACTCTCTCAAAGAAGAGAGTTCCCCCCGGGCGGTACCCGCCGATCCCCAGGCAAAAGCGCCTGAAACCGGCGAGCGCCGTAAAGTGGTTATTGTGAAGAAAAAAGCCCTTTCGGTTTCTTCAACCGGTGGTAAAAAGCCGGGACAGACGAAAGTTGTCTCCGTACAGGTTCAGGAAGCCTTGAAGCCGGCCGCCCAAACGGGTTCCCCTGATGAAGGTAAAGCGGACGAAGGCGAAAAGAACGAAAAAACTCCGGCGGCTTTGGGAACACGGCCCGTCCGTCCTCCCGACGAAAAGCCTTTTTTCCCCACGACACAGCGGCCGTCCGGCGCGGCGGGCAGGGTAGGCGGCCGCCCTGTCGGAAATGACGCCTCTCCGTTTGCCCAGCGGCCGTCCGGCGCGGCGGGCAGGGTAGGCGGCCGTTTTGTCGGAACCCGGAGCGGGGAACGGCCCCAGGGGAACAGACCCTACACAGGCGGAACCTCGGGCGGTTACCGGGGCCCCGCTCCAAGACCGGGATCCCCTTCACCGAGGCCGTATACGCCCCGGCCCGGCCAGGGCGGCAAACCTCCTGTGAGAAACGGGGCGCCTTTTACGCCCCCGGTAACGACGGGCCAGGGAAAAACCCTCGCGAAAAAGACGTTCAAGGCAAAAAAAACCGTTTATCAGCGTAAAGAACAGGAAATGGAGGAAAAACTCCTCCAGACAAAAAAGAAAATTACCCGGCTGGCAAACCCCGTCCCGAAATCCATCGACATCATGGAAGTGATTTCCGTTTCGGAACTTGCCAGAAAAATGAATCTGAAAGCTTCGGATCTTATTCAAAAGCTTATGAGCATGGGGATGATGGTTACCATCAACCAGCAGATTGACGCGGAAACGGCGACCATACTCGCCTCTGAATTCGGCGCGGACGTAAAAATAGTCAGCCTCTATGAAGAAACCGTTATTGATACGGTAAAAGACGATACGGCTACCATGGAACGCCGTCCGCCGGTTGTAACCGTTATGGGCCATGTCGATCACGGCAAAACAAAGCTGCTTGACGCCATACGAAGCGCCGATGTGGTTTCCGGGGAATTCGGCGGCATTACCCAGCATATCGGGGCGTACATGGTTGATACCGCGAACGGTAAAATCGCGTTTCTCGATACTCCCGGCCATGAAGCCTTTACCAGAATGAGGGCCCGAGGTGCACAGGTAACCGATATTGTGGTTCTTGTTGTTGCGGCGGACGACGGCGTTATGCCCCAGACGCTGGAAGCCATAAACCACGCCAAAGATGCGGGGGTTCCGATTATTGTGGCGGTCAACAAAATCGACAAGGCCGAAGCCAACCCCGACAAGGTAAAAAGCCAGCTTTCCGATCTTGGGCTTATGCCCGAGGACTGGGGCGGGCAGACAATGTTTGTGGAAGTTTCCGCGCTTAAAAAAGAAGGTGTCGAAAAGCTTATCGACGCCATACTTCTGCAGGCGGAAATGCTTGATCTCAAGGCGAATTACGACCGCAGCGCGGAAGGGAAAGTACTTGAGTCAAAAATAGATCATGGCCGGGGCATTGTGGCGACGGTAATGATTGAAAAAGGCACCCTTAAAACCGGTGACTCGTTTGTCGCGGGGATATGGCCCGGAAAAGTACGGGCGCTTTTTACCGACAAGGGAGAGAAGGTCAACGAGGCAACCCCGTCGATGCCTGTCGAAGTGCTGGGTTTTGAGGGAATACCAAACGCCGGAGATCCGCTCCAGGTTGTGGAAGATGAAAGGAGCGCCAGGGGAGTTTCCGCCAAACGCCATGAACTTAAACGTTTTGAAGACGCGAAAAACGTCAAAAAAATAACACTGGACAACCTGTACGCCACGATCAGCGACGGGGCCATACAGGAACTCAAGGTTATCATAAAGGCGGATGTGCAGGGTTCCGCGGAAGCCGTCAGGTCAAGCCTGGAGAAGCTTTCCAACAAAGAGGTCAGGCTTAACGTTATTCAGGCCCTGCCGGGGGCGATAAACGAGGGAGATGTGGCCCTCGCCATCGCCTCGAATGCGATCCTTTTGGGCTTTAACGTCAGGCCGACTCCCAAGGCGAAAATGCTGGCGGATCAGGAAAAAGTTGATGTCCGCAAGTATAACGTTATTTACAAGGCCGTTGAGGAAATACAGCTGGCTTTGGAGGGCATGCTCAAGCCGGATACGAAAGAAGAGGTTATCGCCTCTGTTGAAGTGCGGAACACCTTTAAGGTTCCCAAAATCGGCACAATCGCCGGATGTTATGTGCTTTCGGGCACGGTAAAGCGCAGCGCGAGCGTTAACCTTATCCGGGACGGCATTGTGGTACACAGCGGGAAAATATCAAGCTTAAAGCGCTTCAAGGACGACGCCAGGGAAGTCGCCGCCGGATTTGAATGCGGCCTTGGCATGGAGGATTTTGAAGACATTCGGGTGGGAGATCAGCTTGAAGTCTTTGAAGTTGTAGAAGTTGCGCGGAAACTGGGGTAATGTTTTTTTCCAATGTCTGAGCACAGAACTGAACGTGTCGGAAGTCTTATCAGGGAAAAAATCGGCGAACTGGTAATAAGCGGAAAGATCAAAGATCCCCGGGTGGATTCTTTTCTTTCCGTAACCAGGGTGGATGTTTCCCGGGATCTCGCGTACGCGGACGTATATGTTTCAAGTTATAAAACAGAGGAGGGGCTGGCAAAGGGCGTAGCCGGGCTTCAAAGCGCCGCGGGCTATATACAGGCCCAGCTTGCCCATCTTATGCATATCAGGCAGACCCCGCGTCTCAGGTTTCACGCCGATCCGGGAATACGGGAAGGTTTTGAAATGATAAGGAAAATTGAACGTCTTGCGGGGAATGAGGATCAAAACAGCCGGGTATCTGCTTCTGAACAAGAAGCCGGGTTATAGTTCATTTGAATCGCTTTTCGCGGTAAAAAAAGCCTTTGGTACGGGAAAGGTCTGCCATACCGGAACGCTGGACAAATTCGCCGGCGGACTTCTTGTCGTGCTTGTCGGCGGGGCGGTTAAGCTTTCATCCTGGTTTACCGGCTGCGATAAACGGTACAGGGGTACGATCAAACTGGGCGAAGAAACGGACACCCTCGATCCGGAAGGAACGGTAATTTTCAGATCGGAAATCTGTTCCCGGGAAGCTTTTGAATCGGCAATGTCCGGCTTTACGGGGGATGTTCTTCAGGCGCCGCCTGAATATTCGGCCCTGCATATAAACGGAAAACGCGCATACGAGCTTGCCAGGCGTGGGATCAGGGCGGAGATGAAAAAAAGGCCCGTCACCATTTACAGCGCGGGCCTTTCCGCCTGGAATCCTCCGTTCGCGGATATCGAAGTGCACTGCTCAAAGGGAACGTACATACGTTCCCTTGCGCGCGACATCGCCCTGGCCGCCGGTACGCGGGCTTTTCTTTCCGCCCTGACAAGGACCGCAGTGGGCGGCTTTTCCCTGGAAAACGCCGTTTCCCAACAATCCGATCTGTGCGCGGCCCTGCGTCCCATAGACCGTTCCCTGTTCGCGCTTCTTTCGCTGCCGGTACTCGATCTTGATAAAAAAGCCGCGGATGATTTTTCCGGCGGCAAAGACCTGAAACGGATTCTGGAACCGTACGCGCTTCCGGAAGAACCCTGTTTGTCCGCCGCGGTATTCGGCCCGGCCGGCGGAACTGACGGCGGCGGTGGTTTTAAAGGGATGATACAGCGCCGGGACGATGTCTGGAAATACGGATATGTCAATGCGGGTTGTTGACTGGGCCGGCCTTTCCGCCGGTGAAAACGTTTCCGAAACGGCGGCCGCCGGAGTGGCCGCAAAAACCGCCGTTACCATAGGCGTTTTTGACGGCATTCACCGGGGGCACCGGGCGCTTATAGACAAAATTGCCGGTAAAGCGCCGCTTTTGGTTCCGGCGGTACTGACATTCAGGGAAAATCCCAAGAAAATCACCCGTTCCGGGACATTCGAGGGCGATATTCTGGATTACCGGGAAAAGCTCCGTCTTTTCGCCGCTCTCGGGGTAGAACTTTGTGTGGTAATTGACTTTTCCGCCGATTTTTGTAAACTGGGTGGAAGGGAATTCTTCGGCATGGTGTACCGCTCTTTGCGTCCTGCCTACGCGGCGGTGGGTTTCGATTTCCGTTGCGGCTTTGGTCTTGATACAAACGCCGAAGCGTTCAGGCTGCTTGGGGAGGAACACGGCGTCGAAGTCGAGATTGTTCCTCCCGTTCTGGCGGGCGGACTGCCGGTAAGCTCGTCACGTATACGGGCGGCGCTCAGGGCGGAAGATTATGCGGAAGCCGCGTCGCTGTTGGGGCGTCCCGCGCCGGTGAAACACGGCGGGTAAATTTTTAATCGACTGCGCGAGGTTCGGAAAAACGGCCTCCCGCTATAGGAGTAATACTATATGGCTTTAACGAAAGAAGACGTAACTTCCACGATAGTTAAATTCGGGAAAAATGAAAAAGACACCGGAGCTTCGGAAGTTCAAATCGCGCTGTTAACCCAGCGGATCAACCAGCTTACCCAGCACTGCAAACAGTTCAAAAAGGACAAATCGGGACAGAGGGGCCTTTTGATCCTTGTGGGAAAACGCCGGCGCATGCTCAAGTATATCCAGCGCACAAATCTGGAAAAATACCGGTCCCTTATCAAGGAATTGGGTCTTCGCAAATGACGCAGACAGTAACACAGACAATAGCCGGGAAAGAGCTTATCCTCGAAACCGGCAGGATCGCAAAACAGGCCAACGGCGCTGTTTTTGCCCAGTACGACGGGGCGGCGGTAATCGCGACCGTATGCTCTTCTTCCGAACCGGTAGAAGGTCTTGATTATGTGCCTTTGACGGTGGACTACAACGAAAAGTACTACGCGGCCGGCAAAATACCGGGCGGCTTTATAAAGCGGGAAGGGCGGCCAAAGGACAAGGAAATTCTTGTTTCACGGCTCATTGACCGGCCCATGCGGCCGCTTTTTGACAAAAGTTTCGGCAGGGAAATACAGTTGGTTCCCACCACAATTTCCGCGGATCAGGTTAATCCGCCCGATATACTTGCCATTGTCGCCGCGTCCGCCGCGGTACACATTTCCGACATACCCTTTAACGGCCCCATTGCCGCCGTCAGGATATGCGCCGTGGGGGATGATCTTGTAATAAATCCCACTTACGAAGAAATCGGGAAATCGCGGCTTGAAATTGTGGTAGCCGGTACAAAAGACGGAATTACCATGGTGGAGGGCGGCGCGAACGAAGTAAGCGAGGATCTGATGATTTCCGCGCTTGAAAAAGCCATGCGGGTAATCGGCGAACTTTGCGAACTGCAGGAAAAGCTCCGGGGCCTGGCGGGAAAAGAAAAGCTGCCGTTGGCCGCGGAAACCCGTACGCTTGAAAACAAAGACGCGATATACGCGGAAGCGTTTCCCCGTCTTGAAAAAGCCTGTTTTGAAAAAACAAAAGTTCTCCGTCACGACGCGATAAAAGCGGTGAAAAAAGAACTTGCCGGAAAATACTCCGGCCAGCTTGAAGATGAATTCCAGAAAAAGCTTTTTGACGCCCTTTTTGAGGACATGCAGTACACGATACTGCGTTCTTCCATACTGGACAAAGGGGAGCGGGTAGACGGCCGCGGAACGGAAGACATCAGAAACATAAGCTGCGAAATTGGCCTCTTAAAACGGACTCACGGTTCGGCCCTGTTTACCAGGGGCGAAACCCAGTCCCTGGTGGTTACAACCCTGGGCACGGTTTTTGACGAGCAGATCTACGACGACATTGAAGGGGACAAGCGGGAAAACTTTATCCTTCATTATAACTTTCCCCCGTATTCGGTGGGCGAAGTGGGGCGGCTTGGAACAGGCCGCCGCGAAATAGGACACGGCAACCTGGCAAAAAGGTCTCTCCTGGCGATGGTGCCTTCAAAGGAAGAATTTCCCTATACGATACGGGTTGTTTCGGAAATTATGGAATCAAACGGATCTTCTTCCATGGCCTCTGTCTGCGGCGGGACGCTTTCCATGCTTCACGCCGGGGTTCCCATGAAAAAGCCGGTAGCGGGCATCGCCATGGGGCTTATCACGGACGGGAACCGTTACGCGGTACTTTCCGATATTCTGGGCGAAGAAGATCATCTTGGCGATATGGACTTTAAGGTCGCCGGAACCGAAGACGGAATAACCGGTTTTCAAATGGACATAAAAATTGCCGGGGTAAGCGCGGAGATTATGGCGAAGGCCCTTGCCCAGGCAAAGCGGGGACGGCTCCATATTCTGTCAATCATGAACGCGACTATCGCAAGGCCGTCCGATTCTATAAGCGAATTCGCGCCGAAAATTGTTACCCTGAAAATCGAAGTTGACAAGATTGGCGCACTTATCGGGCCGGGGGGCAAGAACATTAAAGCCCTGTGCGAACAGTACAGCGTTACCATCAACACGGAAAACGACGGTACTGTTACCATTTATGGGAAAAATTCGCACGCCGCGGAAGAAGCCAAGTCGGCGGTAATCGGCATTGTGGCGGATCCTGAAACGGGCAGGGTCTACAACGGTGTTGTCAAGCGGATAATGGAATTCGGCGCGTTTGTGGAAATACTTCCCGGAAAAGAAGGTCTGGTTCATATATCGAAACTTTCCCGGCAGCGGATAGCCCAGGTTTCCGACGTGCTTCACGAAGGACAGGAAATCCCGGTCAAGCTGCTGGAAGTCGATAAAATGGGCAGGCTTAACCTTTCGTATATAGACGCCGTCGATCCTGACGGGGCGGATACCCAGCCGGTCCGGCATGACGATAACCGGGCCAGGCCCCGCCGCGGCGATTACCGCCGTTAGTACGGCCGATCCGGCGATGGCCGCGGAAACGCCCGTGCGCTTTGTAAAGCTTAATCCGGCGGCCCAGGCGCCCGTATACGGCTCCCGTGGCGCGGCGGGTGCGGATATCCGCGCCTGCGTTGCCGGCCCGGTAACGATTGCGCCGTTTGGCCGGAGCCGCATCCCGACCGGGCTTGCCGTCGAACTGCCTGAAGGTTTTGAGGCCCAAGTCAGGCCCCGTTCGGGGCTGGCCGATAAATACGGGGTTACCGTACTCAACTCTCCCGGCACCATAGACTCCGATTACCGGGGCGAAGTGGCGGTTATCCTTGTTAACCTTGGAAACGATTCCTTTACGGTGCAAAACGGAGACAGAATCGCCCAAATGGTAATCGCCCCGGTAACGCGCGTGCGGTTTACGGAAGGGGCGCTTGCCGCTACGGAACGGGGATCGGGGGGGTTTGGCTCCACGGGGTTCAGGGATACATGACGGGAAACCGCGGCGGAACAATACGGAATCGCTCGCTTTCAAAAATAATTTTTTTTTATATCATGCGGGAAGCCCTTTTTTCTTTTTGTGTCTGTTTTCTTTTTTTCTTTTTTGTTTTTTTTGTAAATCAGCTTCTGCTTATGGCCGGACAAATTCTTTCCAAACGGGTTCCGGTGTTCGAAGTCGCCCTTTTGGTGTTTTATTCCCTCCCTTCAATTGTGGCGATGGCCGCCCCATTCGCGTCGCTGACGGGAACCCTTATGACAATAGGGCGGCTTTCCTCCGATAACGAAATTCTGGTACAGCTTGCTTCCGGAATTTCCTACATAAACATTATCGGCCCGGCGCTTGCCGTCGGGATTATCATTTCCTGTATTTCATTTTTTGCCAACGATATTCTGCTTCCGGCAGGGGCCGTTCAGTTTTCCCGCCTGTACTTAAAAACAGCCGTTTCTTCTCCGGGACTGGAGTTTGAGGCAAATTCAGTCAAGCGCTTTAAGGACACTGTTGTAATAACCGGGCCTGTTTTGGGGAAAACCATACACGATGTCGTTATTCTGGACAGAACGGCCGAAGGTGAACGAAGGGTTATTCATTCAAAAGAAGCGCTGCTGCGGGGATCCGAAAAAGGACAGATAAGCATAGACCTTAAAGACGCCTTTGTCCAAACCGGAAAAGAAAATGAACGGGGAAATTATGATTATGCCACAAGCGCACTGCTCACCTATTCCATGTCACCGGAAGACGCGGTACAGGCGGTATACAATCCCGGGCCCCGGGAAATGAGTTCCGTGGATGTGCGAAAGGAAATCCGCAAAAAACAGGAAGCCCTGCGGATTGGCCTGGACCGGGAAAAACGGCGGCTTTCCACAAGCGCCGCGATCCTTGAAAGCGTCCTGCGGGACGGGCAGGAAAATCCCGGAGCTTCGCGGATTGAAAATCTGGAAAACGATTTGTCTTCAAATCTGGCGGCGGTTTCCCTTATGAAAAAAGACCGGACGCTTTCGACATACCGGCTTGAATACTATAAAAAATTTTCTATTCCCTTTGGCGCCCTGTCTTCCGTGTTTCTCGCGGTAACCCTTGGGCTCCTTGCCAAAAAAAGCGGACAGACCGTGGGTTTTTTAACCGGTATAATAATATCGGTTTTATACTGGGCGCTGCTTATCGGCGGACAGACGGCGGGAACCCGCCTGGGTTATTCGCCGTTTTGGTCAATGTGGCTGCCGAACATTCTTTCTTTGGGCGCGGGGCTTGCCCTTGTCGCGTACAGGCTGAGACGCTGAATGAAAACCATTGATAAATACCTTGTTAAACAGTTTGTCCCCGTTTTTGCGGCGTCTCTTTTAATGTTTATGCTGCTGGTTATTCTTATCGACCTTTTTGTAAACCTTGCCCGCTTTCTCGACAACGGCGCGGAAATGGCTCAAATACTTAAAATCTCGGTTTACTATTTTCCCCAGAGCCTGTTGTACGCCCTTCCTGTTTCGCTCCTTTTTTCTTCGGCGTATATGCTCGGCGATCTTTATTCCAGAAACGAACTTACCAGTATGCTGTGTTCCGGCATACCCTTTGCCCGTCTTTGCCTTCCCCTGTTTCTTGCCGGAGCGGCTTTTTCCTTTTTTTCTTTTTTCTTTGAAGATAACGCCGTTATCCCGGCACTCCGGGTAAAAAAAGAATTGACAAGCCTTATATTGCGGAATCAGAACATGGAAGGCAGCTCCGACGTAGTTATTAAAACCGGCGGGGGCAGGATTATTTACGCAGTTGATCATTTTGACAGAACATCGGGAACGTTAAACGGCGTTACCATTATTGAACTGGACGAAAACAACGCTTTTAAATCCCTTGTGCGGGCCTGGAAAGCGGAATGGGACGGAACCGCGTGGGAGTTAAGCGGCCCTGCGTCTTATCAATACCGTGACGGCTTTGTTAAAATGACGGAAGGAGAGGAACGCGGCAAATTTACCGCGGATCCTGAAATGTTCTGGAGAAGTTCCATCGCCCCGGAAGATCTTAAAGCCCGCGACGCCGCCCTGCATATTACGGATTTAAAAAACTCGGGGCTTCCATCCGCTTCGGCAAAAGCCGATTATCACCACAGATTTTCTTTTTCAACGGTTTGTTTTGTAGTGATTTTTCTTTCAGTAACATTGGGCGGCCGTTTTAAAAAAAACATACTGCTTTTAAACCTGTTGGCCAGCCTTGGCGTGGCGGCTGTGTTCTATGTGATAGAAATGGTTACCATGATGAGCGCCAGGGTAGGGATTCTTCCCCCTGTTATGGGCGCGTGGATACCCGTGTTTGCCTGCACAGCCGCGGGAGTTTTTCTGCTGTGCTACGCGAAAACCTGACGGCGGAAATATGGCTGTTTTTGACATAGCAAAAAAAGATCCTTCTTCACGGGCCAGAAGCGGAATACTCCGCCTGCCCCACGGAACGGTTGACACTCCTGTTTTTATGCCGGTAGGAACAAACGGAACGGTCAAGGCGCTTTCCAACGGCGATTTGGAAGAAATCGGCTTTACCCTTATTCTGGCAAATACGTACCATCTGTATCTGAGGCCGGGAACGGAGGTATTGTCCGCCGCGGGAGGACTGCGGAATTTTACCGCGTGGTCCGGGAATTATCTTACGGATTCAGGCGGCTTCCAGGTTTTTTCCCTTGCGCCGTTCAGAAAAATTACCGGAGGAGGGGTGCATTTCCAGTCCCACATAGACGGCTCCCGGCATTTTCTGAGTCCCGAAAAGGCTGTGGAATTACAGGTCTGCCTGGGAAGCGACATCCAAATGCAGCTTGATGTCTGCACCCCCTGGGATATCGACAAAGGCAAAGCGAAAAAGGCGCTCGACATTACCGCCGGATGGCTCTGCCGGGCGAAAGAAACATGGCTTCGCGCCGGTTCGGACGGCTATCCGGGAGCGCTCTTTTCGATTGTTCAGGGTAACTTTTACAAAGACCTGCGGGAAGAAAGCGCCGCCCTGGCCGCCGCCTCGGATACGCCGGGCATCGCCATCGGCGGCCTTTCCGTGGGAGAGCCGCGGGAAGTGTTTCTGGAATATTTGGCATTTACCTCTTCCCTTTTGCCGGAAAACAAGCCCCGTTATGTGATGGGAATCGGCACCCCGGAATACATTCTTGAAGCGATAGAAAACGGAATCGACATGTTTGACTGTGTTCTCCCGACCCGGACAGGGCGTAACGGCAGGGTTTTTACCCATGACGGGCCGCTTTCCATAAAAAAAAGCGACAACACGTTTGATTTACGGCCGATAGATGAAGCATGTTCCTGCAAAGTCTGTAAAACGTACAGCAGGGCGTATTTACGGCACCTTTTTAAAACCGGAGAAATACTTTGTTCCATGCTGGCCAGTTACCACAATCTGTATTTTTTGTTTAATCTGGTAAAAGAGGCAAGAGACGCGGTAAACAGCGGTACTTTTGCCGAATATAAAAAAAACTTTCTAAGCCGTTATCATGGAGGCTTTCAATGAAAAAAAACGCCGTCAACCGGATGTATTTTCAAAGTCCGGTATTTCGCAAACGCCTTGTTCTTTTGTGTTTCCTGTGCGCCGCTCTTTCCGCCGGCAGCCAGGAAAGCCCCGCCGGGCAGCCGCCCGCAGAGCCGGACCTGTCTGCCGTGCCCGCCGTTGAAGAGCAGCGTCTTGCCATTATCCGCTATGGCACCGATACGGAAATCGCCGGCCTTATCAAAATCCTCCGCGCCGAACAGTCAAACCCGCAGGGCGTCCTCCCGGAGGAAGAGCCGTCCGGGGGTTCCGCGGAAAGTCCCATAGACAGGGAACTTGCCGTTCTCGCGGGAAAAACAAAAAACAAAAACATACTTGCCGGCGTATTCAGTTTTTTCGCGGACCGGAAAAAACAGGGGCTTGAAGAACGTGCCGTTACGGCGATTGAAAACCGCGACGATGAAGCGTTTGAAACTGTTTCGGCGGCGATTGATTATTTGGGCAAGGTTGAGTTTCCTCAGGCGGCCGGCGTTCTTGAGGAAATTCTTGACGGAGAAGAAAGCCGTTTTATGAACGCTTCAATACGGGCGCTGGGAAGAATCGCGAAAAAACGGGACCCGGAAAAAACCGCGGAATTCCTTGTGGACTACTATACAAACCGGGATCCCGGAGACGAAAACCGGAGGGAGATAATCGTGGCGCTGGGTTCGGCGGGCTCAAAAAAAGGCGTGCCGTTTCTGGTCTCCATAGCCGAAAACGACGACGAACGGGTTCCCCTGCGTATGGCCGCGCTTGAAGGGCTTTCCGGCATAGGCGACCGGGACGGACTTCCGGCCATACTCGGCGCGGCGGCGTCAAACGATCCGAATGTGCGCGCGTCCGCCATCGCCGCGCTGGGGCCTTTTGAAGGAGAGGATGTTGACACGGCCATACTGGAAGCGTTTCGGGATTCCTATTACCGTACCCGTATCGCGGCAGCCCGGGCGTCCCAAAACAGAAAACTAACAGAAGCCGTCCCGTACCTTAAATTCCGCTGTGAGAACGACGACGTTCCCAATGTCAGGGACGAAGCGGTAAAGGCACTGGGCGCCATAGGAAACAGCGACGCGCGGGGTGTACTTGAAAACCTTTTCGGCGACCGCAAAAACAGCGACAGGATCCGCGTCGGATCCGCGGAAATGCTGCTCCAAAACGACTCACCCGGATACGCGGAAAAAGTTATAGACGAAATGGATTACGCGAAGGCAAAAAACCAGACGGCGCTGTACAACGGTTTTTTGCGCGTACTGGGTTCCGCAACGGCCCCTGTTCTTGAAGAACTGGCAAAGCGTTTTTTTGCCTCAGGCGGGGTAATAGAAAAATCCTACGCGCTGGACATCTGCCTGAACAATAATTTCAGGAGCCTTACGGAACAGATAACTTCCCTTTCGGATCCAAAAAACGGAAGCCTCTCGGTAAAATCCAAAAAAATTCTCGATTCCTGGGGGCCTTAAAATAAACGGACAACACAATTCCAACACAATTGCCGGGTACTCTTGGATCCGGGAAGCGGCGGTATGAAACAGGTTGTATTGGTTGTGGACGATGAACCGAAAATCCTTGACCTGATAAAATCCTATCTTGAAATGAACGGCTTTCTGGCGGTATGCGCCAAAACCGGCCCGGAAGCGGTGGAAATTTTTGAAACCCGGCAGGTACATTTAATCCTCCTGGATCTTATGCTGCCGGGCCTTTCCGGCGAAGAAGTCTGCAAAAAAGTGCGCATGGCATCCGATATCCCCATCATCATGATCACCGCGAAGGTTGATGAAGAAAGCGTTATCCGCGGCCTTGCCATCGGCGCGGATGATTATGTGACAAAGCCGTTCAGCCCGCGCCAGCTTATAGCCAGGGTGCAGGCGGCGCTGCGGCGCTGCGGGGACAAAAGCCCGGGGGGCATAACCGTCCGGGGGGATTTGGCCGCGGACGCGGAAAACCGCAGAATAAGCCGGAACGGGGAAACGCTGCCGCTTACCGCGCACGAGTACCGGATACTCGCCCTGCTTATGTCGCGGCCTTCGAAAATATTTACCCGGGAAGAGATTATCAGCAATGTCAAGGGCGACGACTACGACGGCTTTGACCGGGCCGTCGACACCCACATAAAAAAGATCCGCCAAAAAATCGGCGACGATCCGAAATCGCCCCGGTACATACAGACCGTTTACGGCATGGGATACCGGCTCGGAGATCTCACTTCCGGGGTGGCGCCATGATCAGCCTGAAAAACCGCCTCAGCCTGAGCTACGCGCTTTTTATCAGCGCCGCGCTTTTGGTGCTTACGCTTGTCGTTAACGCTTTTACCAGCCTGATGTTCTCCCGGCTTGTGCGGAATAACATCAGTGAACGGAGCGGGGAAATTGTCCGCACCATTTCGGAACAGTATAACCCCTGGAGAAACGGCTTTGACGAAACCACCCTGGAAGCGATGGGAATGCATTTTGTCCATGAAGGGTACATTATACGGGTCGAAGATCCCGGGGGCCTTGTCGTCTGGGACGCCCGTTCCTGTGACATGAAACAGTGTTCCCTGATTATCCAAACCATCGGCGACAGAATGGAACAATACCGCCCGGACGGACAATTGCAAAGCCGGCGGTACCCGGTAGTGTATCAGGGAAAGACGGTCGGGAATGTTATGATTGAAACCTGGGGGCCTTTTTTTTACAGCGAAAGCGAGCTGCAGTTTTTGTCCGGCCTTGACCGGCTTTTGTTGACGGCGGGGGGATTTTTTACCCTGTTGAGCGTCGGCATATCGCTGCTTATCGCGTCCCGCATTGCCCGGCCCATACTCAAAGCCGCGGACGCGGCCCGGCATATCGCGGGGGGAAACCGTTCCATACGGATACCGGACACCTACAAGACAAAGGAACTGCGCGAGCTTTCCCGGTCCGTCAACGATGTAGCCTCGGCGCTTGAAGAAGGGGAGCGCCGGCAGAAGCAGCTTACTTCCGACATGGCCCACGAACTGCGGACCCCCCTTACCTGTCTGCGGGGAAATCTTGAGGCGATGATCGACGGCGTATGGCAGCCTGAAAAAAAACACCTGGAAAGCTGCCACGAAGAGGTTATCCGGCTTATCCGGCTCGTGGAAGACCTGCGCGCGCTCAACGGCCTTGAGAAGGAAAACGCCCCCGGTACCTCCGGCGCATCCCCCCCCATGCGGGAACTCCCGGATAAAACAGGGTTTGATCTTTCCCGGCTCCTGGAGCTTGTCGCCGGCGGGTTCAGGGGGAAAGCGCGGGAAAAAGGCGTCGAGATTGTTCTTGACCTCAAAGCGGCCCCCGTTACGGCGGATTATAACCGCATGAAGCAGGTGTTCATCAACCTGATTTCAAACGCCCTCGCGTATACCGACGAAGGCAGCGTTACCGTGCGCGGCGGAACCGCCGGGGGGCAGTGCGAAATTACCGTCGAAGACACCGGCGCCGGTATCGGGCGGGAGGAATTGCCCCATATTTTCCAGCGGCTTTACCGGACGGATAAATCCCGAAGCCGGAATACCGGCGGCGCGGGCATAGGACTTGCCATCGCGGACGCCATCGTAAAAGCCCACGGAGGAACCATCAGCGCGGAAAGCGGGGGAAGCGGGGCCGGCAGCGTTTTCCGGGTAACGCTGCCGGCCCGGCAGGGCGGTTAACACGAAGGGGCCGCTTCCGAGTGCCCGGCTGCCGCTCCCGACACATCGGCTGCCGTTCCCGAGTGGGTGGCTATTGCCCACAAGTGTTTGGCTATCGCTCACAAGCAGTCGGCTGCCACTCACAGCTGGAATTCTATGACCCGTAGCTGGAATTCTACGACTCGTAGCTGGAATTCTACGATCCGTAGCTGGAATTCTATCGCCCGTAGCTGGAATTCTACGACTCGTAGCTAGAATTCTACGGCCCGTAGCTAGAATTCTATGACTCGTAGCTAGAATTCTGCGGCTCACAGCCGGTCGGTTGCTGCTCACAGCCGGCTGGCTACCGCTCACAGCCGGCTGGCTATGGCTCACAGCCGGTCGGCTGCCACTCACAGCCGGTCGGCTATGGCTCACAGCCGGTCGGCTATGGCTCACAGCCGGTCGGCTATGGCTCACAGCCGGCTGGCTATCGTCCACAGCCGGCTGGTTGCCGCCCACAGCCGGCTGGCTATCACTCACAAGCGGTCGGCTGCCGCCCACAGCCGATTGGCCACGGATCACCGGCGGTCGGCCGCTGTCCGTGGACGCTTGCCGGTGGATCAGAAATTCTTGTCCGGATCGAGCGGCGCGGAATTCCCCGAAATGGCGGTCCCGGAACCGCTTGTCGTACCGCTTTCCAGATACACCCCGCCGCCGATTACCGCCGCGGTGTTCCCGGTAATGGTTCCGCCGTTCATGTTGAATGTACCGCCGCGCACAGCCACTCCGCCGCCATAGCCCGCTTCGTTCCCGGTAATGGTTCCCCCGTTCATCGTAAATGTACCGACAACAGAAACGCCTCCCCCGGCAAAAGCGGCGAGGGTATACCCGTTTCGTATCGTAACCCCGGCGTTCATAACAACTGGACCTTACCCCAACTGGTAGATACAAAAATAAGCGGGTAATACACGGGGAAGGAGAAGAAGATGGGAAAGAAGATGAAAGAACGGCGTGTGTACACGAAGGAGTTCAAAGCCGAGGCGGTAGCCCTGGCGGAGAAACGGGAAAAGCCGGTAACCCAGATCGCCCGGGACCTGGGGGTCAACGAAAACGT
>JAIRWM010000048.1 GCA_031268975.1 Treponema sp.
TTATGGGATGTATAGGGGCCTATCCTGACCCGGTAAAACATCTGATCGTTTATCTGCTGGTTGGTAATGACGGCGGCTATGCCTTTGCCTGTCAGGGTTTCTTTGACGCTGTCTGCCCCTTCCCGTGTTGAAAACGAACCTGCCTGAACCCAGAAATCGTTGTAGACTTTTTTTGGCGGCGCCGCACTGACGGCGGGCCGGGTGGCGACGGGCGTTTTCTGCGCGGGCTGTGAAACTTGGGCCGGCGCGCTTTGCGGTTTTACCGCCGGCTGTTTTATCACTTCGTCGGGAACGGCCGCTGTCTGGGGCCGGGATACGCTGATTACCGTCCCGGAAACATCGTCGGCGGCTCTGTTTTCATCGTCCGGGACAAGGGTGATTATATTTTCCTGGATGACAGACGCCGCCTGGGGATTCTGGAGGCCGCGGAGTTCCGGCGAGTTAATCAGGGCGGTGGCGTCCGTTGTCGCGGAACGGCTGTATGTTCCACCCGCGGCGGGGGTATACCTGTTTTCCGCGGTCTGCCCCGGTTCCCTGGAGCTGAACACGAGAATGGCGGCCCCGACCACAATAACAAGAAAGACGCCGACAGAGACGGCAACAAGCAGCAGTTTTTTCTTTTCCATCATTCAACCCCTGGGCGCCGATTAACCTGCGGCCAATCAAATCTGCCCTATTGTTTTTTCGCGGATCCCTGCAAGGATTTTATCCAGGCGTTTTTCAAGATTCACGGCGGAACCGGAAAAACCGGAATTATCTATGATATAAATATCGGACTTTGCCGCCAAATATTGAGAGGTGAATTCACTTTGTTTGCGAAAGCGCCGGAAGAGCGCGGGGACGGAAAGACGGTCCCGTTTTTTTGCCCGGTAAAACCGGATAAAAAAAGGGGCTTTCACAATGATAACCGCTTCGAGGCTGCCGAAAACGCTTGACCTGTGGAGCAGCGCGGCGTTGATTACGCAGAACGGGGGGGCAGAACCTTTCACGGAGGCAGTATCTTTGATCCACTGTTCAGTGAGAGCGTTCGCCGCGGGATGAATAATTTCTTCCAGCGCAGCAAGATTCCCCCGCTTTTTGCCGGCGTAGACTGTTTCGGCCAAAAGACGCCGGTCGACTGATCCGAGGGGGCCAAGAACGCCGCCGCCGAAACGTCGTACAATTTCCGCCTTTTTTGCCTCGATCGCCGTATGCCCGAGTTTGTCCACATCCAGTACCGGAACGCCTTTTTTTTCCAGCAGGGCGGCGACACGGTTTTTGCCCGCGCAATAAAGCCCGGCAAGCCCTATCAAAAACAATCTTTCACGCCGCCGGGTCTTGTTTACAGACGGGGAACATCATCCATTTCCTCCGGTTCTTCGTTAAGCCAGCCAAACATGGCTTCGATTTTTTCTTCGTTTTCTTCAACCCACGCTCCGGATTCGGCGCTGCCGCTCATGCCTATATAGCGGCAGAATGTCCGGAAATGCTCAGACTTGGCGAGCCGGGCAAAAAACGGAACATAAAAATCCCACCACAGATCATCGGTGGGATTATAATCGGCTGCTTTTTTAAAATCCGGCTGTTCATCAAGAAAGGAAAAAAACCGTTCCAGTTTTCGCATAAGCTGTTCATCAGGGGTTTCTTCATCATCCGATCCGCCGTCCGTGGCATCGGTAAACAAAAGCGAAAGCATCATATCAGCGGCTGTAAAGCTTCCGGTATTGGAAATGGTGATTATCCCCCCGGCCGCCTCTGTAAGCTGCTTTATGGTCGAGTAAGCTTCCGCGGAACGGTCCGTGTACGGCTCAAGAAGAAGAAAATAACACAAACAGTAAAGGCTCTGACTTTTTCGGCCCTGCTCGTAGCAAATTTTCCCCAGCAAAAGATTACTTGACGGATGAAAGGAATCTGATAAAAGGCTTTGCGCAAGGGACTCTCTGGCTTTGTCCCGTTCTCCCATCCGGTAGTACGTAAGGCCGAGATTATAGTACAACCGGGTGTTGTTTACGTCAAAGCGGTCAAGGGCTTCCAGATAAACCGCCACGGCTTCTTCGTGCCGGTCCAAATCGTCCAGAGCGGAACCTTTGATATCGTAGAGCCCGGCAAGGCTGTCTTCAATGCCGCCGGCAATGGAAATATCTATGCCCTTTTGGGCATATTGAAGCGCGTCTTCGGGATCTCCCCTGTACAGATACGAAAACGCCAGTTCGTAATAAATTCCCGGAAGCTCAGGCGCAAGTTCCAGGGCTTCTTTGTAACATTCTATGGCCTTGTCGTAATCGCCTTCGTCGTGATAGTAGATTCCGGTGCGCATGAGCTCGTCGATTTTTTCTTCAAGATCGGCGGAGTTTTCCTCACCGGTGATCCAGGAGGGGGCCTCCTGGGCGGATACCGGAAAAAACGCCGCAGACAGCAATATCAGGGCAAACAGGGCAAAAGGCGCAGATCGCAGAGCCCCGGAAGCTGTTCGGGAAGCCAGGCATTCGGTCTGTTGAAAAAGTTGTTCGGACGGCATCTTTAGTGCGGCCGCTCCGTAAAGCGTGGTTTTCATGGTGATTCCTCCTTTCAATGAAATTCTCCCCAGCGTCTTCCTGTTTCCACATTTACCCGCAGAGGCACAGAAAGCCTGACGGCGTTTTCCATCTGTTCCCGGACAAGGGCCGCTGTTTCATCCGCGGCTTCTTTGGGACATTCCAGAATAAGTTCGTCGTGAACCTGAAGCAGCAGTCTGGCGCGGCTTTTCACGGCAGAAAGTTTTTTATCCAGATTCAGCATGGCGGTTTTGACGATATCCGCGGCCGAACCCTGTATGGGCGTGTTCACCGCGACACGCTCCGCGGCGGCCTTTTCCGTTTTATTCGCCGAATTAATCGCCTGAATATAACGGCGGCGGCCCAGTATTGTCGACACAAAACCTGTTTCCTCGGTACGCTTTATAAGCGTTTCCATAAAATTCCGCACCCCGGAATACATGCTGAAATACGCCTGGATAAAAGCCGCCGCCTCGCCTCGGCTTATGCCAAGTTCGCCGGAAAGCCTGAACGCGCTCATTCCGTACATTACCCCAAAGTTAATTGTTTTTGCGATGCGCCGTTTGTCCGCAGGTACAGCATCTTCATCCAGGCCAAAGATCAGCGCCGCTGTTTTTGCGTGCACGTCTTTTCCTTTAACAAGGGAATCCATAAGATTCGGATCCTGTGACAGATGAGTCAGCACGACAAGCTCAATCTGGCTGTAGTCCGCGGAAACAAGCAGACATCCCGGCTTTGCGATAAAAGCTTCCCTGATGCGCCTGCCTTCTTCCTCCCGTATGGGAATGTTCTGGAGGTTTGGTTCCCGCGAAGAAAGCCTTCCCGTCGCGGTCCCTGTCTGGACAAAGCTTGTGTGGATTCTGCCTTCACCGTCCGCCGTCTGGATAAGGGCGTCAACATAGGTCGACTTGAGCTTTGCCAGGGTTCTGTGCCGTAAAATCAGCGCGGGAACCTCGTCAATTCTGGCCAGTTCCTGCAGCACATCCACATCGGTGGAATACCCTGTCTTTGTCCGCTTTCCCGGCCTGAGTCCCCGCTCGGTAAAAAGCACTTCCTGCAGCTGCTTCGGCGACGCAAGGTTGAACTCATGGCCGACTTTTTTCCAGGTTTCATTCTGCACATTATCCATCTCTTCCGCGAGGCTGGCGCCGTACTTTTCAAGCGCTTTTGTTTCAACCTTGATGCCCTCCCCTTCCATTTCCGCGAGGATGGGAAGAAGGGGCATTTCCAGTTCCAGAAAGAGTTTGAGGGACTGCGCCTTCTCAAGACGCGGGGCAAGAAAACGCATCATGCGCAACGCCATGTCGGCGTCTTCGGCGGAATAGCGGCAGGCTGTTTCCAGCGGCACCTGATCGAATGTACCGCCTTTGGGAACAATGTCGTCGTATTTTATGGGAGTATGTTTAAGGTAATGCGAACTTAAAGAATCCAGGGAATAGCCGTTGCGTTCGGGATCGTCCACCCAGGCCGCGACCATTGTATCCCATATCCGGCATTTCCAGCGCTTTATCCCCCAGCCCCGGCTTACTTTATAGTCGTATTTCGCGTTATGGGCGACAACGATCATCATACTGTCCATAAGAAGCTCTTCCAGCAGGGCGCGGACTTTTTTGCCGTCAATAAACGGCTGCCGGCCGTCTGCCCGAACTTTGCCGGCGGCCCCGCCGTCCGCAAAGGCCCCGCCGTCCGCAGAGGCTTCGCCGCCCGCGGGGGCTTCGCCGGGCGCGGCGTGGGCGGTAACCGGGACATAGAAAGCTTCTTTCGGTTTCAGCGCAAATGAAATCCCGATGGGGTTCGCGTTCCAGGCGTCAAGGGAATCTGTCTCAAAATCCAGGGCCAAAAGCCCCTGTTTCCGCGCGGCGGCAAACAATCCGGCAAGCTCCTTTTCGTCCAGCACGGTTCTGTAACGGCCTTCGCCAAGGAGCGACGAATCGGGAAAGGCGGATTTACCGGCGCCCGGGGAAACATCCAGCCCTGCCTCGCTTTTTATTGTTGTATCAAGCAGCCGCGCAGTCTGCTGTATGCCTTCCCGCATCAGCACCCTGGCGCCGGAGATGCGGTTAAGGTTTTCAATTGAAAGATCGTCAATGCCGTTTACCGGAAGGGGAACATTTTTTTCAAGGGTGATAAGCTTTTTCGCAAAATAGGCGCTGTCTTTTCCGTCGGCCAGCTTTTTCCCTACCGCCCCTTCAATACCGGCAAGATTTTTGTAGATTTCGTCCAGGGAACCATACCGGGCCATAAGCTTGACCGCGGTTTTTTCGCCTATCCCCTTTACGCCCGGCACATTGTCGGAGCTGTCCCCGGTAAGGGAAAGCAGATCGAGAATTCTGTCGGGAGCTACTCCCCATTCATCCTTCACTTCTTCCGGTCCGGTAAGATCCCAGGGGATACCGCCGATCATCCCCCCATTTTTGCCCCCGGAAGCCTCCTGCACGTCCGCACCGGGCCGGGGGCCTCCCCCGGATTTCCGGGGCCGCAGCTGGTAAACGCCGCCGCCCACAAGCTGGAGCAGATCCTTGTCCGATGAAAGTATGTAACATTCCCGGCCCTCGGCCCGGCAGATTTCCGCCAGGGTCGCGATAATGTCGTCGGCTTCGTAGCCGTCCACCCTGAGAGCCGGTATTCCAAGCGCCACAAGGGTTTCCTCCACAAGGGGAACCTGGGCGTGAAGGTCCTCGGGCGCTTTCTGCCGGGTGGCCTTGTATTCGGCGTATATTTTATGGCGAAACGTCGGCGTACGGGAATCGAACGCCGCGGCGAGCCGTTTCGGTTTTTGCGTCTCCGGGGAACCGCCGGGCCCGGGCGCTCCCTGGTCAATAAGCCCGATGAGGGTTCTGGCAAAGCCAAACAGGGCGGAAACATTCTCGCCGCGGGGATTTTTAAACGGCCGGGAAAGCAGCGCGAAGTAGTACCGGTAAATAAGACCGTATGCGTCTATAACATAAAGAGGAGGCTTTGCCATGCGGTAGAGTGTACTACAAAACCGGAGTTCAGTCGACATCCATGTCGATCCAAAACGCGCAGGCGTTTTGGTCATTTGCTCTGTGGCCGCCGTCCGTGGCGGCGGCCTTTCAGCCTTTGTTGTAACAGTAGCCAATGCCGGGCCTACGCCGTGTTACCATTACCGGGGCGCCATGCTCACCGGTTCGCATGCGGTTACCGGGCGGCCGTCACCGGAAACGGCACGCGCCCCGGAACGAATACCCGCCGCGCCCCCCGCGCCGCAGATACGGCGAAACGGCGAAGATACCGCGCCCGGAGAGAACATAACAGGCGCACACAAAGAAACGGCGCAGGCGGGTGTCACCGGGAAGGACGCGGGCACGCCCGCGCCCTTCCCGGTGACAGGCCCCGCCAGTTTTCGTCCCTGTGCGCCTGTCCCAGGGCACGGGCGCGGTATCTTCGTAAAAGTTTGCCTTGACAGATTCTTGCAGACGGGGATACAATTACCGTCATGGAGCCCGGCTCCCGCCGGCAGACGCCGGACACGCTTATAACAAGGAGAGCGTTACCATGAAAGCATTCCGCCATTTCGTATACCGTACGGAAAAAAGTACCCAGTACCCCCCCCCCCCGTGCGATAAGTAGTTTTTTCCGTTTACCACTGTTCTTCCTGCTCACGGGCCTTGCGGCTCTTGCGGCCTGTTCCAACCCTGCCGGTGGAGGCGGGCCGCTTCCGCCCTGGGAGGAAATCAGAGCCGGCGGCTTTGCCGAAGGCTCCGGCACCCTGGTGGCTCCCTGGCTCGTAAGCACGGGCGCCCAGCTCGCCTACTTCGCCTGGGAAGTCAACAACGGAACCACGTACGCAGGCGAATATGTTACCCTTACCGGGGACATTGACCTTGGCGGCCGTGAATGGACGGCCATAGGGACAGACTTCTCGCACCCGTTTAAAGGCAGCTTTGACGGGGCGGGCCATGCCGTTTCCAACCTTTTCATCAACAAGCCCGATACCGACATGCAGGGCCTCTTCGGATGCCTTATCGGCGCCGAAATAAAGAACCTCGGTCTTGAGAATGTCAACGTAACGGGAAAGGGCTGGGTCGGCGGCATCGCGGGGTATGTACGCGGCGGCAGCAACATAGCGGACAGCTACAGTACCGGGAATGTCAGCGGAACCGACTACTATGTCGGCGGCATCGCGGGGTATATCGGCGGCACCAGCGACATCAACAGCATAAAGAACAGCTACAGTACCGGGACGGTCAGTGGCAACGACTATGTCGGCGGCATCGCGGGGCATGTCGGCGGCACCAGCGGCAACAACGGCGTAGTAAACTGCTACAGTACCGGGAATGTCAGCGGAAACACCTCTGTCGGCGGCATCGCGGGAAGGGTTGGCAGTACCAGCGGCAGCGCCAGCGTAGTAAGCTGTTACAGTACCGGGAATGTCAGCGGAACCGGCTACTATGTCGGCGGTGTCGCGGGGCGTGTAGGCGCCACCAACGGCAGCGACAGCGTAGAGAACAGCTACAGTACCGGGACGGTCAACGGCAACGACTATGTCGGCGGCATCGCGGGGTATGTCGGCGCCACCAGCGGCAGCGCCAGCGTAGTAAACTGCGCGGCTCTTAATCCCTGGGTCAGGGCCACGGCAAGCTACGCCGGCAGGGTTGTGGGATCCAGCGGCAGTACCGGTACCGGCAACGTCGCCTGGGATGGCATAGAGACAGGCGGCGGCGCCGCTTTTACCGGTAACGCGGGAACCGGCATCACCAAAACCGCGATTCAGAACGGTTCGGGCTTCCCCTTTAACGTAACCGCCGCCCCCTGGAGCTATCCGACGACGGGGATACTCCCCACACTCATCGGCCTTGCGGGCCAGAACAACGCGCTGCCCGCGCACTTACAGTAGGGCTCCGTGGGGCCTGTACCGAAATCCCCGCAGGCGTTTGGCGGAACAATCTGCGGCGCGGGGCGGTACGGAGCCTTCCCGTACAGGTACGGAGCGATTCTACGCCGGCCTGGAGCGATTCTACGCCGGCCTGGAGCGATTCTACGCC
>JAIRWM010000131.1 GCA_031268975.1 Treponema sp.
CGCTGTGTCCGTTCCGGCTGTCCCCGCTGTTGTCCCCGGCATGGTCGTTCCTCTTATACCCCAGATGCTCGGTCATTTCCGCTTCCAGAGCCTTTTGGAGCACCCTCCCCGTAAGCTGCTTGAGCAGCCCTCCCTGCCCGAGTACTTCTTCCTGGGTCAGCCCCTTGAAATCGATCGCGTCCAGCAGGTCGTCCCACTGAGCCCGTTTATGTTTCTTCCGTGCCTTTGTCTTAGTCATGTTTTACCCTTTCGGTATTTACACAAACTATTTTACAGGCCCCCGAAAGTACTATCTTATACATTTGGTATAATGTATTCTGTATTTAATTCTTTGTACTGTAAGGAATTATACATGCCATTAATCATGCCGTCTGTATAAGATAGTACACTAGAGCCCGGCTTGAATCCATATACCCGTAGAGCATAACGCTCAACACTACCAGCATATCGCATGGCGGTCGGCCTGCTTTCTTTTTCCCTGCCTCCGTGTTGCCGGCAGCATTGATGAACCGCGCTTCATCTGCCATTAATACCCCGGTCCCCCGCTCCGCTTCCTGGCGGTCCCTTTCAGCCTCGGCCTTTCTCTACTTTTCGCGGCATTCGGCATATGCTTCGTATAAGGCGCTTACATCCAACTGCTTCAGCACAAACACCAGCAGCCGCACCGAATCATCGTTCGGAATCAGCACGCCGATGTCCATCGGCAGGCTCAATTGATGTAATGAATTGAAAACGCTATAATTTTTATCGGGTAGGATTTTCATATGCCCATTATAGTAGCCGGGCGGCTCCGTTGGAATTCCGTCCGGTTCTTTTTTTCTCCGGTTCACGGCACATCCGGTTCTTTACGGGCTTTCCCGTATCCTCCCGCCTTTGCCGCTCCTTCGACCTGGGCATTTCTTTTACAGCCCCATGGGCCATCACCTTCCAATCAGGAGTGTGATTTAAAATAGCTTTTCCGCTTTCCCGCCCTGTCAGGTATCCGAAGTGACCGCCCCTAACGACCTGTCTTTCATCAGGGTGAGTTTTATCTGTCCCGATGAGTGTCTCCCCTCCAATGAAACATCGACGATTATTTCGAGCTTCGCCTCCCGGTAGGCCGATGTGTCAATGGTGAATTCCGCCTCGGCCTTGAAACCCCAGAGGTTATTCAGCGGCAGGAGTACGCTTCTTCCGCCTGGGACACCGGCATCCGGGGGTGTATAGAGGGTGATCCGCGCCCATTGCTGCTGGCACATAGAAAATGAATTGGTCACGGTAACCTTGATCCGGCGTTTTTCCGCGTTGTTGAAAAAGACAGAACCTTCATAATCGACCATTATGTTGAACGTGGGGAATTTGCGCCGCAGAATATAGGGCGAAAGGGCCGTGAGTTCTGAGACGGGTAATTCCTCACTCTTGCCGTTGCCGTTAATAAGGTGCAGATAATCTTCGCTCTTGTTGCAGTAAAGATCTTTTCCTGCAAGACATTTTATGGTTAATCCGCCCTTGCCAAAAATATCGCAGAATTCCTGACCCAGAAAACCGGGAACCGCTTTTATGACCCTGTCGCTTAGTTCCGTTACCGTTTCTGGCACCCAGACTCCCCGGCTTGTCTTGTCTATACACATGGTGATGATCTTGTCGTCGATGGGCTTTGTCCATTTTTCAGGGAGCTTTGACGCGCCCGCTATGATCCCCATGATTGCCCCCAGTGTTGCGCAGGTGCAATCGGTGTCCTCGCCGCAGGCGTTGGCATAACAGAGGGCTTTTCCAAAATCCCCTTCTCCATAAAGCCAGCCCGCAATAGTGAAGCCTATATTTTCGGGAGCATCAAAGCCCGGCTTACCGGTTTCAAGACCTTCGTTGCCTTCCTGCTTGATTTCGCTCAGTTTGCATCCCTGTATACCGAAGGTTCCCGGCGCGGTATTATGGATGCGTTTGCGGGCCTCACTGAAGTCGATATTGTTTTTATGGCATTCCACGGCTTTTCGTACGCATTTTGCGACGGCGCCGTCTGAAGGAATGTAAGAAAGGCCGATTTCGATTAAAGTATGCGGATCGCTTTCCACGAAGGCCGCGCTTTGAAGGGCGGCGCAAAAAACTTCCCCGTACATGCCTTCGCCTTCGTGATCTACAATGGCGTCTTCATACGCGTAACGGGAGGCAAGCTGGGGCAAGCCCGGCGCGAGACACGCCCAAATTTCGGAACGGATGAAGCAGCCGCAGCTGTCTTTGTAGGTGTTGTCGATTAGGCCGCTTAAGGGCGGTTCAAGGCCGGCACGAAGATTCGCTTTTCCCGTTCCGTACTCCACCCAATTCGGGATAACGTAGGAAAGCCAGTAGTCGCCGAGGATAGAGGCATTGACATTTCTGCCGTACCGCTCGACCGCGGCAAGCCAGACGATCTGTAGATCAAGGTCGTCGTTGGGCGGCGGGCCCTTCGACAGATCCTGGATGTAAAAATCAATGGTGTTAATCTGACGCAGCCCTTCAAAGGGGGCGCCAAGGACGCCGCCTATGTTTTTCCCTGCCCAACAGCCCAAAACTTTGTCCCGGTAAGTCTCAAGATCAAGAATCATATATTCCTCCTATAAATTTTTTGCAGACCGCCTGAATCAGGCTTCCGTCCTGCGTTCTTTGCGAATTGTTATTATCGCCGTAACTCCGCCTCCGGGATTGTTTTTGTACGAGAGACCACAGCCATCGTTATAAAACATCCGCAGCCTTTGGGCCACGTTGATAATACCTATGTGATGCTCACTTTGTACCCCGTCAATGTCTTCCGCTTCAAGCATTTTTGTAATTTTTTCCCGTGTCAGGTCATCAAAGCCGGCGCCGTTATCGGAAACCGTCAGGACCGCCGTTCCGCCGCTTCCACCGTACAGGGATATTGTTATCTTTCCCGTATAGTTCATGCTTCTCAGTCCGTGAAGCAGGCTGTTTTCCACGATGGGCTGTAAAATGAAACTGGGCATTTCAACATCAAGAAGCGTTTTGTCAATATTGAATTCGATTTCGAGATTTTGGTAGCGAAAGCGGAAGAGTTCCAAATATATCCTTGTCAAATCCAGTTCTTTTTCTATGGATACAAACTGCGCCGAGGTTTCCATATTGCCCCGGAAGAACGCGACAAGAAGCATGATCATGTCGGCCACATCCTGATTGCCGGCAAGGGCCGCCCTGATCCGTATATTGTCCAGGGTATTGTACAAAAAGTGCGGATTAATCTGGGAAAAAAGAAAACGAAGCTGCGTTTCCTTCTGCTTTAACTGCATGTTTTTTATTTCTATTGTTTTTTCGTACTCAAGGAAGATCAGGTCTTTTATCGTCGTGATCATTGAATTGAAAGATTCGGTAAGGACGCCCGCCTCATCTTCACTTTCCACAGGCAAAGGAGGGCATTTATTATCTCTGGAAAATTTGGCCATGGTTTCAGAGTGGAGGAGGATGGGACGTCCCGCATCGGTTGTGTATTTTCTGGTGAGGATGATAACGGTAAAGACGGCTGCGGCAAAAAGCGGCGCAAATATGAAGATTAGGTTCACGGCATGACGGTAGACATAGGATAACGGCACAAAGGCAGCAAGGGTTACGCCGGAATACGATGAAGTTTGAAAAGAAATCAGGGATCGCGTACCCTGAAAAACATCATAATAACTCCCCCGTGTTCCGGGTATTCCGGGTATTCCAGAACGTGTCCGATTATAAACCGCATTGATATTTTTTGATACAAAGGATTCGTCGTCACTGTACATCACCGTTCCGTCGTCCACATAGAGTACAAAAGAAAAGTGGGAAAAGGAAAAATCCGACATGGTTTCCTTGAGGACGGATACCGGTGAAACAAGCGCTATGTGGCCTATTCTTTCATTCGGTAAGAAGGTCTTTACTTCCCTGACAATGTAGATATAGGTATCGGAGTAAGGGCTGAATTTTGGCTGCCCCCATAAAAAATCAGGCTGGCCCGAAATGAACAGACGGTAATTTTGGATGCCGGAAGGTGGACGGGATTCTATCGTTTCCATCAAATCCATGAAGGGGGTGATGTTATAATCCGTTTTTGGCGTGAAATTCATCTGATTTTGGTAAAAAACCAGTTCCTTTTCGTTAAAAAGATACACCCCCTGAATATCATTGCGGATACTTATCAGCCTGGTATAAAGATCCCGCAAAAACTCAAGGCTTTCCTGTCTGCGGGTATCGCTGTACTGTTCAATATTTTGAAGTATGTCCTGGGTTGTACTGTCGGAAAAGGCGATTAATGAAACCCGGGCCATGTCTTTCAGTTTATTGTCCACCATGGCCAGGGCGGAATGTATGTAAATTTCCATGATCTGCCTTTCTTCCGAAACGAAGAACATGGAGCTGACAAAAACCGTGATGAGCCCCACGGAAAGAAATACCGCCGTTACAATAAGGCTGTTTGCAAAGGTGAGTTTCGCCGCAAGGCTTTTTTTCAGATGTAAATGCATCTTGGCAAACATGGTTACCCTTTTATCGCCCCCGCGGACAGGCCCCTGACAAGAAATTTCTGGGCGCATATATAAAAAAGGGCAATGGGGAGGAGGCAAATCACCAGGCTTGCGTACATTACCTCTATGGGATATGTCGCGGTTACCGTCTGCTGCACAAAGCGCAGAGGGACAACGGAAATGGGCTGCAATTTCGGCCTGTTGATAAAGGTCATTCCCATCTGGAGTTCGTTCCATGCGGAAAGAAATGTCTGGATCAGTACAATGGAAAGACCTGGCATACTGATGGGCATCATGATCCTGAAATAGATCCCGAAGGTATTCGCTCCGTCTATGGTTGCCGCTTCCATAAGCTCCTTAGGAAAGGAGTCGAAAAAATTTTTAAGAATCAAAAGATTAAACACGGCATTTAAGGTAACATAGGGAAAAACAAGGGCCCATGGCGTATTGATAAGATGAAGTCCCCTGACTATGAAAAACAGCGGGAAAAGAATAGCCGCGGTGGGGACCATCATTGCGGAAAGGAGGATGAAGTAAATCAGGTCTCTGCCGGGGAAATTCAATTTTGAAAAAGCAAATGCCGCCATAGATGTTACCATGGTAACCAACAACAGGGTCCCGAACACGACAATGAGACTTGTCCTGAAGTTGGGGAGAATATCGACTTCCCTGAATACCCGGAGGTAGTTTCCCAAACCGTTATTCCTGAGGGATTTTGAGAGCATGACAACAAGGGGATACATGAGGATGGCGCAGAAAACAATGCAGACTGTATGCCCCATGACTGAAAACAAAGGCGATTTTTTCATGATTAATTTACGGCCTTTTCCGCATTGTTCTTATTGTACAGTTTCATCTGTACCCCGGTAATGACAAGGGCGATCATAAACATGAGAATCACCAGTGCCGATGAGCCCCCCTGATCAAAGAAGTCAAAGGATTTCTGATAGATATACGTTGAAAAAAATTCCGTGGCATGGTTTGGTCCTCCCTTTGTCAGAATATACGGAAGCTCAAAACACTTGAGGCTGCCCAGAGTTCCCAGTATGGCAAGGGTAAAATGAGCGCCCCGCAACATGGGGAACGTGACGAGGCCAAATATCTGCACCTGATTGGCGCCGTCTATTGTCGCGGCCTCATAAATATCCCCGGGAATGTTGAGCATATTGGCATAATATACAAGCATGCTGTATCCGGTCCACTGCCAGATATTTATCCCCATTATTGAGATCAGGGCCCAGCGCGGAATGGCAAGCCATTGCTGCGCCAGAAACCCCAGCCCAACGGAACGAAGCAGCGTATTCAAGTCGCCCAGGTTGGTTTCAAGGATCCTTGAAAAGATGCTCCCGATTATTGCGGGGGTGGCAACGACAGGCAGGTACATGAGGGTCCGGTACAGGCCGGAAAGTTTCAGATTCTGAAAAAAATATGTGGCGAAGATCATTCCCAGAAGGGCCTGAATGAAAATGGTTATGGTCGCAAAGATAACGAAATTCCGCAAAATGATTAACAGTACCGGATCGGTAAAGAGTTTTTTATAATTTGAAAATCCGGTATATATTCTTTCAACATCTATTCCGTTCCATTCATGGAAACTTATGAACACATTGAAAAAAATGGGATACACAATAAATATCAGGAAAAGAATTACCATGGGCGCAATGAAGACATATCCTGAATAGTTATACTTTCGCATCTGGAAGCTCCCGGCTTGCAGTATGAGGCGCGGAGAAAAAACTCCGCACCCGGTGTTCTTAACGTTTTGTATTTCGTGAAACCCGCTCGATTGCCGCGGCGGCCTGGGCCGGTGTAACCTGACTCAGCGCAAGGGCCTTGAGATTATCGGCTATTGCCTGCTTGAGTTCGGGATAGGGATTCTCCCGGTAACCTGCCACGTTGTTCTGCCAGTCTACGATGGTATTGAAAGCTTGCCTCCCCACATCGCTTACCGATGCGGTGAATTGTATCGTCGTCAGGGACGGAAAATACGCAAGTTTGTTGATCAGATAAGTCTGCCCGTCCTGTATCATGGCGGCGATAAAACGCCAGGCCGCTTCGAGGTTCTTGCTGTTTTTGTTGAGGCATATAACAACGTCAACGGACGAAGCAAGGGGAGCGGCCTTTCCATCATTGTTCCAGTCCATGAGGAACGGAACATATTCGTGCGTACCATCGTTAAAGTTTTTGTAAATCGCCTGGTTCGACTCGAGAAAACAGCCGATTTGCCAGGAGCCGTTGATGAAAACGGGAATTCTTCCTTCGGTTTGGAAAAGATCGGAAGTGTCATTGTACACATTCACCCCCAAAGCCCCGTCCTGAACGATACCCTCGGTGAAAAGAAGCTGCCATATTCCGAAAGACTCGATAATATCAGGATCGGTAAAAGCGGTCTTCCCATCAATGGCTGAGTAGAGTTTTGCGGGATTAATGTCGTTGGCGATATTCATCCATGTATCCAGGTTGATCCAGTCGTCCTTAGCGCCGATGACCACGGGAAGATCTCCCCTTGAACGCAGCGCCCGTGCCACATTACGGAGATCGTTCAGGTTTTTTGGTATCTGGAGTCCGTATCTGGAAAGCCAAAGCCTGTCCGTCCACATAAGGCCCGCATAGGTAATTCCCAGAGGCATACCGTAATATCTGCCCTGTTCACTGAGAAGACTCTGGGCGAAAGGAGCTACCAGGCCCGGCCAATTACTCCATTCCTTTTGCGCGTAGGGGGTGAGATCGACAAGAAAATTGTGAAATTCGGCCATTGATGCCCCGATCTGGAGCCCAAACACATCGGGCCCTTCGCCTGCCGCAAGATCGATTTTCAGCTTTTGGATATGATCGGTGTAGGGTACGGAGATGAACTCAAGTTCAATATCGGGATTTTTTGCCTCAAACGCCTTTTTGATTTCAGCAAAATCTGCCTGTCCCGGATTCCAGGTCTGAAAGGTCACGACAGTCTTGCCTTCTGCGGTTTTTTGCCCGCTGCCCGACGGAAAGACCTGCTGCGGTAACAGGCTTGCCAGAAACACACTCAAACAG
>JAIRWM010000163.1 GCA_031268975.1 Treponema sp.
CAGACAAACACTTGTGAGCAGCAGACAAACACTTGTGAGCGGCGGCCACCCACTCGGGAGCGGCGGCCACCCACTCGGGAACGGCAGCCACCCACTCGGGAGCGGCAGCCACCCACTCGGGAACGGCAGCCACCCACTCGGGAGCGGCAGCCACCCACTCGGGAGCGGCAGCCACCCACTCGGGAGCGGCGGCCACCCGGTCGTGGGCGGCAGCCGGCTGGATTGCCGGCCGGCGGGGCGGAATTCCGGGGGCGAAAAGCGGGCGGTAAACCTTCCCCTTATATCCGGTACTTTCCCATGTCAACCCTGCCGTCTTTTGATACGGCGACTCCTTCCGCGCGCAGCAGGGCTGCCTGAAGTTCCCGGCTGCCGGAACCGGGCGCGATGCGGCCTTCGGCTCTGATAATCCGGTGCCAGGGAAGTTTTTCTTTTTCGGAAAGGGAATGAAGCGTCCGCACAACCTGCCGCGCTCCGTTGGAAAGTCCGGCGGCCAGGGCGATATCCCGGTAGCATGAAACTTTCCCGAAGGGGACGGAGCGGATCGCTTCGACAATGGCAAGGGTGGACGGAAGCATGGGTAGAACGGTTACGGCGCCCAGACAACTTCGTATTCGAGCGGCGTTTCCAGAACCAGAATGCCGGTCATGGGTATGTCAAAGCGGGCCTGCCTGCCGGAAAACCGGCCGCCTTTGACGGATGTAACCGTTCCGGGAACCTCAAGGGTGAGGGTGAACCGGGCGGCGGCTATTTCGGCGGCGACGCCCTCGCCGTATACCGCGGCGACGAGTTCCAGGTATTCGATGCGGGAAAGCGTTTCGCCGGTAGCAAGGGGCGCCATCAGAACCGAAAGATAATCGGCCGCTTCGCCTGACGCAAGCTTCAGAATTTCCGGGCCGGAGTCCCGGTCCAGATGTATGGCCATTGTGCCGCCGCGGCCGGCCGCCGGTTCATAGGTGATAAGCCTTCTCCCCCCGCTTGAGGAAGAAAGAAAATCGCCGACCGTGCTTACCGCGATGGTTCCCTCAATGGCTTCCGGCGATGTGTTTTTCAGGGCGGCGGAAGCGATTCCCGGCGCCGCCCCGAGGGAGCGGTTTATGGAACGGCTGTCCAGAACGGGGCCCCTCTTGCCGCCCTGGAGCGCCAGGAATGAACGTATGAGGGCGGCGGTTTTTGGTTCCAGCGCCGCCTTGAGCGAAAGGCTGCCGGAAGAATCCGGTTCAAGCCTGCCGGAAACGGCGGCGGAACAGGCGGGGAAAAGCGCCGCGGCGGCAATGCCCAAAAACAGGGTTGTCAGGTTCCGGCGCCGCGGCCGGTTGTGTGTTGTTTTTTCCATCATTACCTATTATAACAAACAAGAGGGAAAACCGCTACAAACGCGGTTTCACAAAACGCCGGGGCAATTACTGTTCCAATGGATGGTGGGCCCCGGTAAAACAAATTCCGCAACTTTTTACAGGCCTCTGTGTCCAAGGCCGAGGAGGATGGATGTGATCGAAACAGTCGGAACCAGGGGAAGGAAGCCCTGGGCTTTTTTGGAAGAGTACCGGGGCAGGTTCTTTAACGGCCAATGGCCTGCTTTGCCCGAAATGTTCAGAATCAGCTGTTCTCTGTACGGGGATCGGCCCTGCCTTACCATCTACGAACCGGATCGTATTTCCCTGACGTACACTGAAACGCTGCAAAAGGTAGAGGCTATCGCCCGCTGGCTCCACGGCCGGGGCGTAAAAAAAGGCGACAAAATCGGCGTAACAGGAAAAAATTCTCCCGAATGGGCCGCGGCCTACCTGGGGGTTCTGTTTGCCGGGGCAACGGTGGTGCCGATAGACTATCAGCTGAAAAACGAAGAGCTGGATCTGCTTCTTAAAACGGCAAAAACAATCATGCTTTTTGTGGACGAAGAAAAACATGCGTATTACAAAGGCGGGGCCTGTGATCTTAAAGAGGTAATTTCCCTGAAAAAGGGGCTGGGAACCTATGTGTATGATCTGGACGGGCCGGAAGCGGTGATTGAACAGGCGGAAAGCGGCGACCTTGCGGCGATACTTTTTACCAGCGGAACCATGGGGAACCCCAAAGGCGTTATGCTGACCCACGAAAACTTTGTTTCGGACTGTTATCTGGCCCAGGGTCATATGAAGCTTTTCTGTACCGACGTATTCTACGCCCTGCTGCCGATTCATCATGCCTATACCATGCTGGCCGTACTTATAGAAACGCTTTCCGTCGGCGCCGAGGTTGTCTTTGGCAAGCGCATGGTTACCAAGGCCATACTCAAAGACCTTAAAGAAGCTAAAATCACCATGCTTCTTGCCGTTCCCCTGCTGTTCAACAAAGTGCTGGCGGGAATTATCAAGGGCATCAGGGAAAAGGGCCCAATCGCCTACGCGCTTATTTCGTTCCTTATGGCCATTTCCGGCTTTATCAAAAAAGTTTTTAAAGTGAACCCCGGCAAAAAAATGTTTGGGTTCATTCTGGAAAAGGCAAGCCTTACCACGCTGAGGATAGGCATCTGCGGCGGCGGTCCTCTGGCGCCCAGCGTCTTTAAAAAGTACAACCAGTTGGGCATTGACTTTGTCCAGGGCTACGGCCTTACCGAGACCAGTCCCATCATCAACCTTAATCCCGTGGAAGCGTACAAGGAAACCAGCGTCGGCAAGGTGATTCCCTATGTGGACATGAAGATTCTCGATCCCGACGAGCGCGGGGTTGGAGAGGTAATCCTCAAGGGGCCGATGGTAATGCAGGGTTATTTTGAAATGCCTGAAGAAACCGCGGAGATCTTTACAGAAGACGGCTACCTGAAAACCGGCGATCTTGGCTACCTGGACAGCGAAAACTATCTGTACTTGACCGGCCGGGCCAAAAACATGATTGTTACCGAAGGGGGCAAAAATGTGTACCCCGAAGAAATCGAAAACGAATTCCAGCTTTTTGAGGAAATAGACCAGATACTTGTCCGGGGCTATACGGAAGGAAAGGGCACGGCTGAACATATTGAAGCCCTGGTCTACCCCACTCCCGAATGGGCCGAGGGCAAAACCGAAGCCGACATAGAAGCCCGCGCCAACGCCATTGTCAGCGAAGTGAATCAGCGGCTTCTGCCGTACCAGCGCATTGAACGGACGGCAATCCGCAAAGAGCCCATGGAAATGACCACCACCAAAAAAATTAAGCGGGATACGGTGTAAAGGCGGCTAGCGGAACGCGGCCCTGAACCCAAGACCGAAGCGAAAACCTTCCAGGAACGGAAGGTTTTCGCCGGTCCACACCCGCCAGACGGGAAGCCAGACGCGGACGTCAAAGCCCAGCGTCATGCCGTCAAGAACGGCGAAATCCATGCCGCCGCCGATAAACGGGAAAAGCCAGCGGCCGCCGCCCCAAAAATAAGAGAAAATGCCGGCGGAAGCGTCGCCGACCGTCTTTCCCGAGTAAAGGTCGTGGGATTCTCCCGCGTCGAGGCCCGAAGCGAGAAGGCATATCCGCAAATCAAACGCCAGCCCGCCGTAGCCCCGGACGGTAATGTTTTCTCCCAGCGGTTTAAAACGGAATACCGGCTGTACGCCCCATAACATGCCTATCACAAGGCTTGACCGGTCTTCCAGACTGGCCGGAACCGCCCGGTCAAGTTCATAGCTGTAATCGTACAAAGTGCCGTACAGATCCAGTGAAAGTTCAAACGCCAGAAGATCGCTTTGCGGGTAAGAAACCGAAGCCCCCAAAGACGGCAGTATGGGCATGGGAGACGACGCGTTGCCGTTTTGTTCGGGGAAAAAAAGGATTGATCCCCGGAGCGCGTAATCCAGACTGTCAAAAAAGGACTGCGCGCCTACAGGCAGCGTCGCGCAGAAAAACAGCGCGGAAACCAAAACCGGCAGCTTTCGCCCTGGAACTGTCATGCGCTCTCCTCTATCAACAGTTTTTCTATACGGCTTACCAAATTCGACGTATACTCTGCGATATCTTCCACTTCGTCCTTTTTTACCCTGAAACCGATAGCGCCGGGGTGGCCGCCGCCGTTTTCAATTTTTAGCCCGACAAGCACGTCCCGGAGATCGTTTTTGATAAACGCGGCGCTGCGCCTGAGCCGGAATTGAATAAAACCGGAAATACGGGGATCATCATAGTAAACGACCAGCCCCAATTTTCCGCAGTCTTCCGCAAGGGTATCGGCGACGGCTTTGGAAATGTTTACCAAAAGCTCTTCCCCGTAATTCCCAAAAAATTCAACCGACTTTTTTTCGTCCATACAGACATAGTGAATGGCCTTTTCTTCGTTTTTCAGCGACATAATGCTTTCAAAACATTTTCGTTCCTGGACGGAAAAATTCTTGATTACGTCAAAAACGGCTTCCATGGAAGAGAGGTTTTTGGAATTTTTCGCGGTCTTTTCCACCAGAAGCCGGTCAAATATTTCGCTGAACGTTCTGTAGTAAAACCGCTCTTTTCTGGTTTTCAGGTACTTACCCATTTGTGAATCCCCGATAATGCCGGTAAGAATCGCGAGGGCAAGATTCCTGGTAAAAAAGTCAATGTTTTTGTAGCGCTCCGGCTGTTTGGACATTTTCAGGAGCATGTAACCGATAAGCTCGCAGGTGCTGGACGCTTCGCTTACCAGGCAGTAGCCGGGATCCCCTGCGTAAACCGCGTCCCCCGCCAGGTGATGATCAATCTCTATTTTTAATATTTCCGCGTCTTTAAACGATTCGGCAATTTTGCCGTTCATCGCTATCATATCGGGCTTGGGGGTGTCCAGCACCACAATTGTGGAAAACGGTTCGTATTTTTTCAGCTCGCCGTAAACCACCGAAATACCGTTGTATTTGCAGATTGCCAGAAGATAGCTGAACTGGGCCATTACGGGAGCGGCCAGATAGACGGTAACGTCTTTCCGGAACTTGCAGAGTAAAAGGGCAAAGGCAACCAGGGACGCGATGCAGTCGGTATCGGGATCTTTGTGCCCCAGAAGAAGAAAAGAATCCCTTTTTGTAACTGCGGTAGTTATCCGGTCTATGATACGGTTTTTTTCCGCAACGGTATTGATGTCCTGTTTTGTCATCCTGCCCCCTTGTCCCATCATATCACCTTTAAAATCTGATTTCCAGCATGACAAAGCCCGCCGCGCCTACATTCCAGTCTTTTTGTTCCTCCCAGGAAGCGATTATCGTGTTTTCGCCGGCAAGGCAGACCGCGGTATACACATAGTCTTCGGGCAGGGGCGGCAGGGCGAAATTTCCCGAATACGATTCTCCGCGAAAGACGCCTCTTCCGTCGGGCAGCAGGGCAAGCGCCGCTTCGGACAGGGACCTGCCGCCGGGCGAAGCGGGGGTCCCCTTCCGGTAATATGCCGAGGCGCTTAACAGTTCCGCGAGTTCCGCTTCCATTCCGGTCTGAAAAACCCTGGACGCCTTGAATTCAGGCGAAATTGTCCTCCACGTACAGGGTTTTCCGGCCAAAACGCCCGCCGCCTCCAGAAGCCCGGCAAGAAAAGCCGGCGCTTCCGGGGTATTTTCCGGCCGCGCCGCCAAAAGGTACGCCTGTGCGGAGCTTATTTCGCCCCGGACAGCCAAATCCGCCGACTTTACGTACAATTCCGCGCCGCCTGAGGAATCCCGGCGCAGTTTACGGCAGTACCAGGCGCCGTCGCCGCCCCACAATACGCTCACCGTTTCCCAGCGGCCCGGCGGGGAAAGGCCGGCAAAGGCGGGAAGTTCCCCGGCGGGAAGTTCCCCGGCAGGGAGCTCCCTGCCGGGAAGGCCGTCAAACAGGCGCAGCTCCGGCGACGGCGGCGGCAGGTCAAGGCTGGAAAAAATATCGTCCCGGGCAAGCAGTACGGCGGGCCGGGAACCAAACCAAAACACGGAAGAAACGCTGTATCCGCCCCATCCCGAGCCGGGGTGGTAGTTAAAAGAGACCTGCCCTTCTTCCCCAAATTCAAAAACAAGAAAACCTTCCTGGTTTATCACGGCTACCAGGCGGCTGTCGTCCGTCAAAAAAGCGGCGGCGTACCGGGAAAGCTTCCAGGGAACAAACGGCTCCAGCGCCGCGTACTGCGGGGAAGGAATAAGCCGCGGGCCGCCGGAGGCAAACTCAAACCAAAACGGTTCCGGCCCTGTTTTGATGACGGCCATCGTCTGCCGCTGATCCTCCGCCGGTCGTCCCGCGCCGTTCACCGCCGGAGCCGCCGGTTCCCGCGCGCAGGAAAGGCAGAAACAGAGTACGGGCAGAAAAAGAAGAAATCGCATACAGAAAGTGTAACAGGTAGGTCAAAGAGAATCCAGAATTCATTGGAATTATGGTATCCGTGGTTATCTTCCTCTCCGTGGTTGGCCGTGTGCGACTTTACGTGCCCTTTTCCCTGTGTTACGCCTTTCTCCGGGCTCCATGGCCCGGAAAAACCCGCTTGCACGGGAAAACCAATGTGAAAAAGATCTTGGGAAACACTGATTTATTCAATCGAGAATGAGTCAGTGCGGAGCAGAGCCACGAGGTATCGTCGTTCTGCAAGGTATGGATTTTATGTGGGTTTAATACCCTCACAAACCAATATTTTAGCTAGCAAAAAACGCCCCGGAGGGGCGGGGTATTAAACCCACTTGCGAATAAAAAACCAGGGAAATACCGGCACATTTCGCGGTTGCCTCCTGTTCCTGCCTAATCATCCTTCCTCCGTATCTTCGTGTTCTTCGTGCCCCGCCGTCCCTGGACTCTTGATGGCCGCAAAGCGGCCTTCTCTGTGGTGGAATTCTTCTTAAAACGAGCTAACCACAGTTTGAATTGCCGGTCAAGTTTAGAGGCACGGGCGCGGTAT
>JAIRWM010000018.1 GCA_031268975.1 Treponema sp.
CTCCTATCGTTCAAGATCCGCTGTCCACTCGATACGGACAACGGTTGTGTAATGTGTGGAATCCGTCCTGGATAAAGCCCGATAACAGTTCATGACGCGAACCGTATCAAAGCTCCTGCCCCGGGCGAATAATTTACTAAGCCATTCGTATTTGTCGTTTGCCTCGGCTTCTCCTTTCCCGAGCGGGGTACAGACATCAATCTGAAATATCCCGGCCCACCGGTTGGCGGCTTCGGTTCCCATCGCGGCAGGTTCCGGGACGCCTGGCAGGAAATCCAGTACAAAAAACTGATTTGACTTTGGCGCTTCAAAATCCCTGTTGGGAAGATACACGTTTACCGGTTTTTCTTCGCCTTCATATTTGATGAAAGGTTTCCCGGAAAAGTCGTTTAGCGTAAAAAAAGCGTCCGTCAATTTTTTCTGCACATAGGCGTCCGTCATTTCCAGCTCTTCACGGTGTTTACCGCTTTTTCAAATAACTGCTGCGCTTTCGCCATAGTTACGCCGATCATGCCGTTAGGGGCCTCACGGGAAAATCCGTTTACGGTCTTCGACTCGCCTTTGTCTGTATAGCTTCCGTTTTTAGGTAGTTTCGGCCAGCCTCCGTACTCTAACATATTTATGTTAGGTGCGTTATTCTGAATAAAAATAGTATCATCACCTTTCGCGCTGTCTATTACCTTTTCGCCTTTGGCTTTTCCATGCTGCCCCTTGTGCTTGGAAGGGTCAAAAGAATGATCCTCGCTGTTCAAGGTAACAAGCCAGTTCTGCCGCGTCGCCCCTCCGAGATATTGTTTTTTCCTTTTCTTGCCATGTTTTGTATAATCGTCATTATGTACCGGAGTCCGAGCGACAACGTTATTGAATATATCGAAAGCGTATACCTTCCGCACATCGTTGATCATCTCTTTCGGTACCCCGGCCATCCGTTCCGGAGATATGGTCCATTCCGCCATGATTACTTCCTCCCCTGGATTTTGTACGCGATAACCGTGGTATTATCAGGGCATATCTTTTCGACATGAATCACGGTATACGTGCCGGTTACTACGCCGGTTTTTTTATCGTACACGTCAATCAATCCAATCGCCGGCGGAGGCTCAACGGGCAGTATGCACAAAAGGGATTTGTCGGTCTCCCGTATAACGGCGCCGTCAATCGCCGCCGCCTTGTACGAAGTAACCACACAGAACCCTTCATGTTTCACATAAGTTCCCGGATAACCGGCGGTTTCTTTGTTGTATTCATCATCGTTGTTTGGAATCCGCAGTACGCATTTGACTCCGGCCTTCTTAATTTGTTTCAGGGCAATCCGGGCGATTCGGGAATAGTTCATACCCTTAGCACCCGGGAACTTGAAAAGCCGCCGGAGCGGGCAGGGGCATCGGTTTTGTAAAACCCCCGGAGCAGTTTATTAAGCACGTCGAACCGTGAAGCAGCTTTCTGTCCGTTTTCCCCGGGCTCCCGGTAGCTTATTTTGATAACGTCTACCTGTTCCGAAGCAATCTCCGTATCACTGTCCGTAGAGAAAAGCTCTTCGCCCTCGATGAGCAGCCATACCGTTTCGGCGGCCGCTTTTTTCACCTGGACCGGAACACCGTCAACAGGGAAGCCGTCAAATAAAATACCGGTTCGGGGCCAGCTAAGGCCCTGCTCCGGCGTTTTCCGTATACCCTGCCAGTCAAAGGCAATGTCAACATAACCCGCAGCGCTGATAATAAAGCTTTCCTGCCCCTCCTGTTCAAGCGCTCTCCATGTGGTTAAACGCTCCCCCAGGAAATATTCATCGACAAAAGAAGTGCCGATGTAGGCATTGGCTCCGGGAATTCCGGACCCGTCCTCAATAATCAGCGCCATAGTGCATTACTCCTTTCCGGTGTCCGCATCGGGAGCCTTAGCCCCAGCGTTTTTACCGGCGGCGGTCAGCACCTCGATAATTTCGGCTTTGCAGGTCGACGGCTTGTCCATCTCCCCGGTGTAGACCCCCATCTGTTTAGCGGCCTCAATGAGCTCCGCCTTCTTCATGGCGCCGTAACCGGGAGCCTTTGCCTCATCGGGTTTTCCGGCAGCGGAGAGAGTTATTCCCCGCATTTCAAGGAATTCCTTATAATCCATAATTTCCCCTTATTCCAATCAGCCGCCGCCGCCGGTATCCGCGACAAACGGCCCGATCTTGTGTTTGAAGGCGACAATACGGATATTCTTGTTTTCCCAAACCCGGGTCCAGTTTGTGCCGGTACCAAGCTCGGTATTTGACGGAGTAGCCTTGGCGGAAGTTCCCGCCCACTTTATGCCCCTGGGGTGGAAAATGAATTTCCTCCGGCTGGCCATTTTAAAATCCCCCGATTCCAGATCGTACTCGGTGGCCGTAGGAACGGGCATAGCGCCTTCCGCGTAACCGATTGAGCCTTCGCCAAAAAGATACGTGGTATACACTCCGGAAGATAACGGAGCGCCGTCATCGGCAATGATCCTCCGGCCCATATAGGTGTTCATTTCAGGCGCGGTTTCGACGCTGCCGACGGTAATCTTCGGGTCCAGCATTTTTTTCTTGGCAAGGTCATACATTACCGCCGAATGGGTTATAATCCCGGTGAGCTTCCCGCCCGCGTCACCCAGCAGGGAGATCGCGTCGGTGAGCGACTCGGCGGTAATGAGCGCGGCGTTGCCGGCCTCCGCGGAAATGTCAAGAACATTTCCGGACATGGAAGAAGCGGCGAATACACCTTTCAGGGAAGCGAGGACGAGCTTCTGTTCCTGCCTGGCCCACCATCCCGCGACAAGGTCCGCGATGGCTCTCATCACGTCTTCCCCGGTAAGGGCCTGGGTAAGTTCGTGCATCTTCCAGAGTTTCCCTCTGGTGTGAATCGCCGCGATATCATCCGCGGCGGTAATCTTGTCGGCGGTGAGGTTGCCGTTATCGTCCAGCACCTCGTCATCACCGGCAAGATCATTCCAGAACGGTAAATTCAGGGTCTTGCCGCCGGAAGGCACGGTAATACCGGATACAAGGCCAGCAATCCCGGAATTGCGGATAGCCGACAATTCAGCGGTGCGCTCAATCAGATACGGATTAAAAACTTCCGGGATGATAACATCCGTCAATTTTCCTTTTGCCATAATAATCTCCTAAATGTTTTAAGCGACCCCGGCTTGCGCCTTTAAGGTGGCCGCCAGTGCGGGCTGTTCTCTAAGCAGCCTGCCTTGTTCGTCAAGGTTAAGTGTTTCCTTAACAAACGGGTTTT
>JAIRWM010000108.1 GCA_031268975.1 Treponema sp.
TTTCATGGGAAGCCCTGCCCGCGAAAAGCAGGATCCGCTTTCCCCGCATTTGCGGATACTGTTTCTCCACGCGCGCCCTGAAAGCTTCAAGTTCATTTTTGCCGTGCCGGAACAACGCCGGATCCACTCCCGTCGGCAGACGGCGGATTTCTTTTTTCACCCCGTATGCCCGCACCATTTCTTCTATCTGCGGAGTCGGTACAATGATAAGGTCCGATCTTTTCAGCAGCCGTTTCTGGAATTTTCTGACAACAAAACGGAGTATGCCTTCGGGGACATAGGGAAAATAGTTGATCGCGTAATCTTCCCAAATGGTATGAAAGGTATACACCGCGGGAATACGGCGTTTTTTCGCGTAGCTGAAACCAAAATCCGCGATAAGAAATTCCGTGTTGACATGAACAATGTCCGGGGAAAAACCGTCGAGTTGTTCTTCCGTCCATTTCCGTTTGCTTAATTTCGCTGCCCGGTCCTCCGGGGAAAAAAACACCGCCCTGGACGGCACCCGCAGCAGCTTGATGTCCTCCCGCGCGGGATCCGTTGATCCGCCGGCAGACCCGGGACGCGGAGGGTATTCCGAGCAGACTATCATCACCTCGTGACCGGCTTTAACAAGGGCAAGGGAAAAGGTATCCACCGACACGGTAACGCCGTTTACCCTGGGCCAATAGGCGTCGGTGAACATTGCTATTTTCATGCTGCGTTGAATTATAGACATCTGGCCTAAAATCATCAACCCTGCTATAGTTCCATCACTATGATACAGATCGGCGTTGTTTTTCTTGTTGTTTTTCTGGCGTTAATGACCGGCATCGGCGTTTGGGGAATGAAAAAAACAAAAACACTGGGGGATTTTTTTCTCGGCGGCAGAACCCTGGGGCCCTGGGTTTCGGCGGTTGCCTACGGAACGTCGTATTTTTCCGCGGTAATTTTTATCGGTTTCGCGGGTACCCAGGGCTGGCAGTTCGGCCTTAACGCGCTGTGGATAGCCCTGGGGAACGCGGTTATCGGAGCGGGGGCGGCGTGGATCGTCCTGGCGAAACGGACCCGGCGCATGACGCAGAACCTTGACGCGATGACCATGCCCGAATTTTTGCAGGAACGCTACGGGGCAAAACATCTGAAACCCGCGGCGGCGTCCATCATTTTCTTTTTTCTCCTGCCGTACTCGGCTTCGGTGTTTAAGGGGCTCGGCCACCTTTTTGAGGCGGTCTTCGGCATTCCTTACGACATCGCCCTGCTGGTTATGATAGCCTTTACCGGGGTATACCTTATTCTGGGCGGTTACTTCGCTATAGCGATTACCGATTTTATCCAGGGGATTATCATGTTTGCCGGGGCGGCGATGATGATCCTTGTAATCTCGGGGCGCGGCGGCGGAATCCTCGAGATGACGGCAAAGGCCGCGCAGGCATACAACGAGCACATACCGCCGGAAGCCCGGCCGTCAATCCTCACCATAGCGAGCCTTGTGTTTATGACAAGTTTCGGCACCTGGGGGCTTCCGCAGATGACCCAGAAATTCTACGCCATAAAAAACGAAAAAGTGATATCAAAGGCGGTCGTCGTCACGACGGTTTTCGCCCTGATGATAGGCGTCGCCGCGTATCTTACCGGCGCTTTCAGCCATGTATTTTTCAACCCCGATACGGTGCCAAAAACCGGCTCGGGCGGCGTCGCGTATGACATGATCGTTCCCACCCTGCTTACCGGACAGCTTACCGGCAGCCTGCAGCTGCTTCTGGCGCTGATACTGCTGCTGGTCCTTTCGGCGTCAATGTCCACCCTTTCTTCCCTGGTTCTGGTCTCTTCCAGCTCCGTCGCCATTGACCTGTATCCGTCAAGGGTTGACGTAAAAACCGGCAAAGATCGATCCGTGGCGATGATGCGTTTTCTTTCGGCGATTTTTATCGTCATTTCCTATTTCATTTCACGGTTCCAGATCGGCATTATCGTCTACCTTATGTCGCTCAGCTGGGGGGTCGTATCGGGGGCCTTTGCCGCTCCGTATATACTCGGTCTTTATTCAAAGCGGGTTACAAAACAGGGGGCCTACGCCGGGCTGCTTTCCGGAATGGCCGTAATGATCATTCTGTTTTTCGCGCTTGGTTCTTCCCATTCTCCGCTCGCGGCGTCTATCGCCATAGTTGTCCCGTTTATCGTGACGCCTCTGGTATCGGCCTTTACCCGGCCGCCTGAAAAGGGAATTCTGGACAGGGCCTTTGACGGGATATAGAATCGGTACACGCATGGAGGAAAACATGCCGGCAGCGGCTGAAAAAGAACAGTCCAGTCTTACTCACAAGGCCCTGCTGGGCGACGAAGCCCTCGCGCTGGGCGCCGTTCACGCGGGGTTAAGCGCAGCGTACGGATATCCGGGGACGCCGTCTACGGAAATAATGGAATACCTCCAGGCGGAGGCGGGCCGGGCCGGAGTTCCCGGCGCGGCGTACAAAGCGTCGTGGTGCGTTAACGAGAAAACCGCCCTTGAAGCCGCGCTGGGCGTTTCGTTTGCCGGCCGGCGGGCTCTGGTTACCATGAAACATGTCGGGCTCAACGTCGCCGCCGATCCGTTTATCAACGGGGCGCTGCTGGACATTAAAGGCGGCCTTGTCATCGCCGTGGCCGACGATCCGGGCATGCACAGTTCCCAGTGTGAGCAGGATTCCCGGTTTTACGGATCGTTCGCGATGGTTCCCTGTCTTGAACCGCGAAATCAGCAGGAAGCCTACGATATGACCCGGGAAGCGTTTGATCTTTCCGAGCGTTTCCATGCGCCGGTTTTAATCCGCATGGTAACGCGGCTTTCCCACGCCCGGTCGTCAATCACAACCCGCCCGGAGGAGCGGCAAAAGCCCTGTTCCAAAACAGACAACAAAAACGGCTGGATGCTGCTTCCCGCCTTCGCCCGGAAAAACTACGCGGCCCTTATCGAAAAACAGGACGGCCTTCACGAATGGTCGGAAAGCTGCGCGGCAAAAAACCTTGATATGCCGGACAGCACGACGAAAGCGCCGGCCGGCAAGAAAGCCCCTTTCGGTGTTATTACCTCCGGCATTGGGGGAAACTATTACGAAGAAAACCTCCCCGATCTCAAGGCCCTTGGGTTTACCCCGCCGCGCCTCCACATAGAAGCTTATCCGCTGCCCGTCGAGTCGATCCGCAGACTGTGCGAAGAAGCCGGCGAAAGAATCCTGGTGATTGAAGAAGGCCAGCCGTTCATTGAAGAACGCCTCCGGGGTATCCTCCCCCAAAACGTACACATACTGGGCAGGCTCGGGCCGGATCCGGCAATCCCCCGTACCGGCGAACTTGACCCGGACAATGTCCGCGCGGCACTGGGGCTTCCGGGACGGCCGTCGCTCGCGGAAACCCGCCAGGCAAAGGACGCCGGCCGTTTCGCCGCCATAGGCCGCCCGCCACAGCTGTGCCGGGGGTGCCCTCACGCGGACAGCTACGAAACCATCAACCGGGTCGTGTCCGAACTGGACCCCGCTAAAGGCCATCCCAGGGTAAGCGTTAATTCAGACATCGGCTGTTATTCGCTGGGTGCCGCCCCGCCCTATTCCGCCGTCGAGTCCATCGTCTGCATGGGCGCCAGCGTCGGCATGGCCCGGGGCGCCGCCGACGCGGGCATACCCTACGCGCTTGCGGTAATAGGCGATTCCACGTTTATTCACTCAGGCGTCACCGCCCTCATCGACGCCGTCCAGGCAAATACCCCCATGACAATCTGCATACTCGACAATTCCATAGTCGCCATGACCGGCTGCCAGAGAACCGCCGTTCCTTCCGCCGGGCTTGCTTCCCTTATCCTCGGAACGGGCGTCGACAGCGCCCACTATCTGGAACTCGATACCCGCAAACAGAACAGCGAAGAAAACGCCGCCCGCCTAAAAAAAGAAGCCGAATACCGGGGCCTTTCCGTTGTGGTATTCAGGCGGGAATGTCTTGAAGCGGCCCGGAAACGGCTCAAGGCGGCAAAGAAATAGATCGGGGCGGGCCGCCCCCGGCCCGTGTATCCGCGGTTTACCCCACTGCACAAAAACCAAAAAATCCTGTACAGTATGAACCCATGAAGTGTGATTGTATTTTAGCCGGAGTCGGGGGTCAGGGTGTACTTTCCATCGCGGCGATTGTCGCCCAGGCCGCGGCGGCCGAAGGTTTTTCCGTGCGCCAGAGCGAAGTTCACGGCATGGCGCAGCGTGGCGGCGCGGTGCTGGCCCATTTACGGCTTTCGGACGGAACTATCGCCGGGGACCTTGTACCGCGCGGCGGGGCAGATCTTATCATTTCCATGGAACCCCTGGAAAGTCTCCGCTATCTTTCCTGGCTTTCCCCCGGCGGGGCCCTTGTTACCGCCGCCGAACCGGTGGTAAACATCCCCAACTATCCGGGCCTTGAGGAAATCCACAATGTGGTTAAAGGCCTGGACGGCGGACGCCTTGTGGAAGCCGCCGCGCTGGCAAAAGAAGCGGGGCTCGCCAGGGCGGTTAATATGGTCATGGTGGGGGCGGCGAGCCCGTATCTGCCTGTCACGGCCGAAGTTCTGGAAAAAACCATTGAAGTGATATTTGCCGCCAAAAACTCGCAAGTCCCCGGCATCGCGGAGGCAAACAAACGGGCGTTCCGTTATGGAAAAAACGCGGCCTGATCATCCCCGGGGAAAACAATGAACCATCAATACTGGAATGAAAAAATCGAAAAAATGCCCCGGAAAGAACTTGAGGTGTGGCAGCTTGAACGGCTCAAGGATGCCGTGGGCGTCAGTCTGCGTACCCCGTTTTACAAAAACCGGCTTTCACAGGCGGGGATAAAAAGCCCCGGCGACATTAAAACCCTTGAGGATTTAAAGCGCATCCCCTTTACCACAAAGCACGACTTGCGTGACGGCTTTCCCTACGGTTTTCTTGCCGTACCCAAAGAAGAGGTGATCCGCCTCCACGCCTCAAGCGGCACAACCGGCGCTCCGACGACAATTTATTTTTCCCGGGACGACATTTCCCGGTGGACAAGTTTTGTCGCCCGCTGTATATACGGAACAGGCTGTACAAAAGCGGACGTATTCCAGAACATGATAACCTACGGTCTTTTTACCGGGGGCCTTGGTTTCCACTCGGGCGGGGAAGAAGTAGGAATGATGGTGATCCCGTCGGGAGCGGGCAACACCACCCGTCAGTTTCGCCTGATGCGGGATTTCGGAACCACCGTGCTTCATGCCACGCCCAGTTTCCTTCTCCATGTGGAATCAAAAATGAGGGAGGAAGGCGTCAGCCGCGATTCGCTCAGGCTGAAACGGGCTTTTGCCGGAGCGGAGCCCTATTCGGAAGATACCCGCCGCCGTATTGAACAACTGCTCCATATTGACGTGTACAATTCCTACGGCCTTTCCGAAATGAACGGCCCCGGCGTGGCCTTTGAATGCCAGGAAAAAAATGGCCTCCATATCTGGGAAGACGGCTATATCGCCGAAATCATCAACCCGGAAACCCTCCAGCCCGTCGCCGACGGCGAACGGGGCGAGCTGGTGCTCACCATACTGTGCCGGGAAGCGACGCCCATACTCCGCTACCGCACCAGGGACCTTACCGGGTTCATGCCCGGCCCCTGTCCCTGCGGAAGAACTCACCGGCGGCTGTACCGCATTACCGGGCGGAGCGACGATATGCTTATCATAAACGGGGTAAACGTTTTCCCAAGCCAAATTGAGGAAGCGATTATGGCGATGAAGGAAGTGGGCAACAATTACCTTATCGAACTTGAAAAAGACGGGGTTCTGGACAGGCTTACCGTCAAAACAGAAGTAACGCCTGAAAGCTTTATGGACGATACCCGGCCCCTCAACGCCCTCAAGGAAAAAATCCGCCGGATCCTTCAGGCGTCCATCACCATTAACCCCCGCGTGGAACTCCACGAGTCGGGAAGTCTCCCGGTAACCGAGGGCAAGGCGGTAAGGGTTAAAGACCTCAGGCCGAAGGATATTTAGGGCAGCGCTGATTGGCGCCAAGTTAATCAGCGCTGCCCGGGGCAGCGGGGGAAACCCCTGTTGATCAGCTTCGGGGAAATACGGTAAATTTGGGAAAACCTCCCCAAGGAAGGCGTCATGATCTTCAATGCTGAGTATGAATGTATGGAACGGGAAGCGAGAAAACGGATTCAGCTTGCCCGGCTTAAAAACCTCGTGGAAATGCTCTACGAGAAAGTCCCTTTTTACCGGAAAAAAATGGACGCGCTGGGGATAAAATCCCGGGACATTCATACGCTTTCCGATATTGAAAAGCTCCCTTTTACCACAAAAGACGACTTGCGGGAAAATTATCCCCACGGCCTTTTGGCCTGCCCGAAAGACCGCATTGTGGAAGTACACATGAGTTCGGGAACAACGGGGAAGCCCGTCGTGGACGAATACACCCGGGGAGATATCGACATTTGGCGGGAATGTATGGCCAGAACCCTGGCCGGCGGGGGCTGCACAAGGGACGACATAGTCCAAAACTGTTACGGCTACGGTTTGTTTACCGGGGGACCCGGCGCCCATTACGGCGCGATGACCATAGGCGCGGAAGTGCTTCCCATGTCCAGCGGCAACACGGCCCGGCAGCTTATGGTGATGCAGGACTTTGGCTCGACAATGTTAACCTGCACTCCCTCTTATGCCCTGTACATGGCCGAAGAAGCCGCCGACGCGGGCATGGATCTCCGCGCACTGCCTTTGAGCAAAGGCTGTTTCGGGGCGGAGCCCTGGAGCGAAAACATGCGGAAAGAAATTGAAAGCCGCTACGGAATGAAAGCTTACGACATTTACGGCCTTACCGAGATTGTCGGCCCCGGCGTTTCTTTTGAATGCGAAGCCCAGAGCGGCCTGCATATTAACGAAGATCTTTTTTTCCCCGAAATTATCGATCCGGAAACAGGAAGGGCCGTTCCACGCGGAGAAAAAGGCGAACTGGTGTTCACGACGCTGACAAAAGAAGGCACTCCCCTGCTCCGCTACAGGACGCGGGACATCACATACTTTATGGACGAGCCCTGTTCCTGCGGACGAACTACCGTAAAAATGCACCGGCTGTTCGGCCGTACCGACGACATGCTGATCATCCGCGGGGTGAACGTCTTCCCCAGTCAGATCGAACACGCCCTGTTTGAAATCGAAGGCACCGAGCCGGCGTATCTGATCGTGGTTGAACGGGGAGAAAGCCATCTTGATGAAGTGGAACTCCAGGTCGAAGTGAAAAAAGAACTTTTCAGCGATGAAACAAAGGGCCTTGAAGCGCTCAGGGCGCGGATTCAAAACGTCATGAAAAGTACGCTTCAAATAGCGGTACGGGTAAAACTTGTGGAACCCAAAACCATTGAACGCTCCATAGGCAAGGCGAAAAGGGTTGTTGACAACAGAAATATTTGATAACGAAAATGGAGGCTGTTTATGGAAATAAGACAGATTTCGGTTTTTCTCGAAAATAACGCGGGCAGGCTCGGAGAAGTAACCAAAGTGCTTGCCGGTGCGGGAATTAACCTGAGGGCGATATCCATCGCCGACACGGCGGATTTCGGAATTCTTCGTCTTATCGTCAACGACCAGGAAAAGGCGGTAACCGCCCTTAACGGCGCGGGCTTTACAACGCGCATTACCAACGTAGCCGCGGTCGAAATTGACGACACGCCGGGAAGTCTTGCCGGGGTTATGGAACTGTTCCAGAAAAGCAATGTGAACATCGAATACCTGTACGCCTCTCTCGAAGGAGACGCCGGAAAAGCGGTCGTTATTTTCAAACTGGAAAATCATGAAAAAGGGCTTGCGCTGATAAAAGAAAAAGGCCTTTCCATGGTGAATTCTTTCTGATGAAAATTCTTATGGCCGCCAGCGAAGCCGTACCGTTCGCGAAAACCGGCGGTCTCGCGGACGCGGTCTCTTCGCTCTCGGCGGCGCTGGCCTCTTTGGGCCACGAAGTGCGGATCGTCATTCCCCGGTATTATCGCATAGACCGGGGAACATTAAAAAAACTTGAAGGGGCCATGGGAGTTCCCTCCGGCGGCGGGGAAGAATGGTGCGCGGTGTATACAACCGAACTGCCGGGAAGCGGGAAAAAGAATCCCGTTATTGTTTACTTTATCGACCACGAAGGCTTTTTCGGCCGGGAAGGAATTTACGGAAACCCGTCAGAGCCGGATTTTCTCGATAATCCCCGGCGTTTTTCTTTTTTCTGCCGTTCCTGTTTTCAGCTTTGCCGGAAAATAGATTGGTACCCGGACATACTGCACGCCCACGACTGGCCTGCCGCGCTGGTTCCTGTTTTTCTCAAATACGGTGAACGGTACGGCGTTTCCGGCGAACAAGGATCTTTTGCCGGCGCCGCTTCCGTACTAACCATACACAATCTGGGGTATCAGGGCATTTACAGCAAAGACAGCTTTTCCTGCACAAACCTCGGCTGGGACGTATTCTACCAGGCGGGTTTTGACGACTGGAACATGATGAATTTTCTTAAAGCGGGGATCAATTCCGCCGACAAGCTCAATACCGTGTCGCCCGGCTATGCGCGGGAAACCCTGACGGCGTCCCAGGGTTTCCGTCTTTCACAGGCGCTTAACGGCAGGCTTGAGGATTATTCAGGAATATTGAACGGCATAGACACCCGCGTGTGGAATCCCCAAAAAGACAAATTCCTCCCGGCGCCTTTTTCCTCAAGCGAGCTGGGCGGCAAGGCAAAGGCGAAAGCTCTACTCCAGAGACGGTTCGGCCTCAAGGAATCGCCGGAGACGCCCGTTATCGGCATGATCGGCCGCCTGGCGGAACAGAAGGGAATCGGGGAGTTGTTCGGCCCGTCTTACGGTTCGGCATGGTCAATTTGCAGGGACATGGATATCCAGTTTATTTTTCTCGGATCCGGGGACATCTGGGCGGAAAACGAAACGCTCAGCCTTTCTTCGCGGCTTTCCAATTTTAAGGCCCATATCGGTTACAGCGAGGAACTTTCCCACTTGATAGAAGGAGGGGCCGATTTTTTCCTTATGCCCAGCCGTTATGAACCCTGCGGCCTTAACCAGATGTACTCTCTCGTTTATGGAACCCTGCCCATCGTGCGGAATACGGGCGGACTTGCCGATACGGTGGAAAATTACAACCAGGAAACCGCCGGGGGCACCGGCTTTATGTTTGACGATCTTACCCCCAGCGCGATATACAATACGGTCGGCTGGGCTGTCTGGGCATGGTACAACAAACCCGAAGATATTTTGACCATGCGCCGGAGGGGAATGAAGAAGGATTTTTCCTGGGAAAAGTCGGCGCTGCAGTATGAAGATCTGTACAAACAGGCTCTGGAAAAAAAAGAAGTTTTAACCTGAGTTTGTCCATAATGCGGGCAGACATTAATTAATACTCGAGGTATTTTACGTCATGGGGAAAAAAATACATATCGCAAAGACATATTTGACAGGAAGGCTTAAATTCTGTGAATTTGCAATTACAAACGCCTGCATAGCGAAATGCGATTTTTGCGACATCTGGAAGCAGCAGCCAAAAATTTTTGTGGACAGGGAAAAGGGTCTTGCCGCCATTGACATTCTCGCCGACTTTGGCGTCGGTCACCTGACGCTCACCGGCGGCGAACCCCTGCTTCATCCCAATATTGTTGATTTTGTCAAACGGGCGTCAAAGCGGAATCTCAACAACGCCGTTCTTGACGCCGCTCCGCAGCTTTTGATGCGGAACGACATCCTTAAGCGGCTTGAAGACGCCGGCTGCGACCTGTTAAGTGTTTCTTTTGATTCAGGCGATCCTGATACCATGGCAAAATCCCGGAAAATCGACAACATCATGGGACAAATGGCGGATGCGATGGAACTGGTAAAAAAGACCAGCCTGAGAACAATGGCATCCGTTTTGATATGGAACGACAACTTCAACAAGCTTGAAGAAGTCTGTGTCAGGGCGAAAAACATGGGCTATGATTTTGTCTCGTTGAATTACCCGACGTTTTCAAAGTCCCAGGTTTATCCCCTGGGAGGCGAAGCGATTAACTTTTCAAGGGAAGACGTAATCTGCGGCCTTGAAGAAGGGATACGGCTTCGCAAAGCGGGAAAGTACGGAATCATCAACTCCGAAATCTCCATGCGGAACATTATCAACTACCTCAAAGATCCTTCTTCCGCGGCCTACAAGTGCCACGGAGGAACCCATGTGCTTTTTGTGGACTGGTTCTTTGACGTGCGGCCCTGCATGCAGCTTCCCGACATACTGGGAAACATTCTGACAATGAAAGAAAAAGACCTCCACCGGAGCCCGTGCAACAACTGTAACATGAGCTGGTACCGGGACTTTTCAATGTTCTTCCAGGGTGTTCGCTCGATCCCGAATCTGTTTGATTTGCTGCTTAACAACGGCGGCCTCGCGTAGCGCTTTTCCGGTTCCGGCGCGCCGGAAAAGCGGCGGGGCCGGGCAGTGTTACTCCAGCGGGTCTGAAACCCAGGCTCCAAAAATCCAGCCTTTCGGCTCCTGTATTTTGTACCAGTAGTCTGTTATCCCGTATAAATTAACCGGCTCTTTTGTCCTGGCTGTTGCCGTAACGGTTTGCCCGTATTCTACATACTCAACCTGGCTGCCGGTTTCATCGGGCCTGTCATACACAGACAGATCATCTTCAATAACCACAAAGTCCCGGGCGTCCATGGTTTCAATCCTGTCCGCATAGTCGAGTTCAACCAGTTCCCGCTGGACAAGTTCGTGATACCGTCCGCTTACGGCAAGAGCGTTGTTAAGTAGTTCCCTCTTCGCCAAAAGATTTTCGGTCGCCATGGCAAGCTGATACAGAGACATCCCCCTGACATCGTTGGGATCCGTGGAAATATTCTCTTCTTTGACGTAACGATTATTCACCACATAATATTTTCCATCGGCAATGTAGTACGCGTTTGTCTTAAAAAAACGGGTTGACGTTTTGGGATCGACGACAACTTCCGGATCAACGGCCACAATGGTATACTGGTGGATCGTGTTCGTTCCCGACATAAGCGGAAGGCCAAGGTCCGGCTGGGAGTAAAGCATCGCCCCCTCGGCGAGGACTACACCCGGTATTGCGGGCCCCTTGACGGCGTAGTCGCGTATCCAGTAATCTCCACCGGCATGCACCCGGTAATAGTCGTATTCCTTGTTGTCGGAAGTGTTAATGAGCTTCTGGCTTTCGCCCTTCCATTCGACCGTTTCGCCGGCGTTTACATACCTGACCCATTTCACCTGGTTCCCGTTTTGCAGTTCCCACAGACTGGCCCTGATAAGCACCACCCCCTGGGGATTATCCGTTTGTACGGTTGTTATATCTTCCCCTTCGAAAAATTCACCGTTCAGGGGCTGTTCCCGGGTACTCTTGCCGCAGGAAACAACAAGCGCCGCGCAAAACACCGCGGTCAGCACGGCACACTTTAAATCGACTTTTGACATACAAAACTCCTTCTTATGGAAGTATATTACCCGCCGCAAGATAAATGGCGTACCACTCATCCCTGGTAAGGTTGATTTCCGACGCTTTTACGCAATCTCCAAGGCGTTTCGGATTTACTGTCCCCGTAACCGGCTGTATTTTGGCGGGATGCCGCAAAATCCAGGCAATCGCGATTGCCGTATTGCTCACTTCGTACCTTTTCGCGACTTCGTTTATTTTTGCGTTAAGCTCGGGAAATTTTGGGTTGTCCAGAAATATGCCTTCAAAAAAACCATACCGGAACGGAGACCATGCCTGTACGGTAATGTCGTTAAGACGGCAATAATCCAATATGCCGCCGGTACGGTTTACCGCGCCGTCGTCCAGCATGTTTACATGAAGCCCTTCGGAAACCATATTCGCGTGGGCAATGCTGAACTGGAGCTGGTTTGCCACTAAAGGCTGTTTGACATATTTTTTAAGCAGTTCTATCTGCGTGGGATTCTGATTCGATACCCCGAAGTACCTGACTTTTCCCGAAGCCTGAAGAACGCCAAACGCTTCCGCCACTTCTTCCGGTTCCACAAGAATATCCGGCCGGTGAAGAAGCAGCACGTCGATATAGTCGGTTCTGAGCCGCGTAAGGCTCTCGTCTACCGCCTTGAGTATGTGCTGTTTCGAAAAATCAAACGCCTTTCCATTGCGTATGCCGCACTTTGTCTGAATCAAAACATCGCTGCGTTTAAGCTTTGTAAGGGCGGCGGAAAAAATTTCCTCACAGACGCCGTCGCCGTATACGTCAGCGTTGTCGAAAAAATTCGCCCCGAGATCCAGGGCCGTTTTTATAAAATAGTCGGCGTCTTTTTTGTCAATTGTGTTAAGCCGCATACACCCGACAGCGACAACAGGAACGTTAAGCCCGGATAATCCAAGATTTTGTGTTTTCATAATCACCTCACATTGGGCAAGTATACCAATCCCGGCGGAATTTGTCATCCCTTAAAGGCGCTCATTGTCAAGGCGGATTTGCGTAAGGACGAATGAGCGGGACTTATATGATCTTCATTGTTTTTCCCGTCTGCGTTACACTTACAGCCATGAAACGTCCCTCCCTGTCCGCCTGTACGCCGGCCCCCGGCGGTTATTGATCGTGGGAACTGTACTCCGCCGTTATTTTGACTGGGCCGCGACAGCGGTTCCCGATGTTCCCGAAGAGTCCTGTCCGGACGCCGGGGCGTTTTGGGGAAATCCGTCTTCACCGCACGTGGAGGGCAGGGAGGCAAGGCTCGCGCTGGAAGACGCGCGGTCCCGATGCGCCCGGGCGCTTGGCGTCAGACGGGAAGAGATTTTTTTTACGTCGGGCGGAACGGAGTCAAACGCCATCGCGCTTTTTTCCCTGCTTTGCAAACCGCGGGCCCGGAGGCCCGGAGGGGAATCCCGCCCCGCGGGGAGCCCGGCGGAATTCCTTTATTCCTCGGTGGAACATCCTTCCATACGGGAAAACCGGGCCGCCCTTGAAAGGCTGGGCGTCTGCTGCGCCGAAATCGGCGTTGAGCGTGACGGCGGTGTTTCCGCGGCGACGCTGGAAAAAGCGCTGGAAAAAAATCCGGGAGCGCGGATGGCGGCCGTTATGGCGGTCAACAACGAAACCGGATCAATAAACGGGATGAAGGCTCTTTCGGCCGCGGCAAAAAAGCGGAAAGAACATCTGCATATACACTGTGATCTTGTTCAGGCGGCGGGAAAAATTCCGCTGGATATTGACGGCTGGGGGATTGATTCAGCGTCGGTAAGCGCGCACAAAATAGGCGGGCCCCGGGGCATAGGCCTTTTATGGCTGAAAAAGCCGCTTGACGTATTCGTCCGGGGCGGCGGCCAGGAAGGGCGGATACGGCCGGGAACGGAAAATACCGCCGGGGCCCGGGAACTGGCCGGGGCCCTTGAACGCCGCGCAAACGCGGAAACCCTTGACGCCGCGTGGAGGGAAGCGTCCGGGCGTATGGCGGCGCTGCTTTCCCTTTTGGCCGATGTTCCGCGTTTTGTTCCCGTACCGGCTGACAGGATAGCGCGTTCCGGCCCCGGCGGCGATTCTCGTTTTTCGCCCTGGATACTCCAGGCCGCCTTTCCCGGAATTCCCGGCGAAGTGATGGTCCGCGCGCTGGATGAAAAAGGCTTTGCCGTCTCAACCGGTTCGGCGTGTTCGTCGGCCGAAAAAAAGCGGCCCGTTCTTGACGCGATGGGAATTGACGGCGAAACCGCTTTTTCCGCAATCAGGATTTCCCAGGGCTGGTCGACAACCTTGGGCGACATTGAAGCGCTGGCCGGAGCCATTAAGGAGCTTTGTCAAACACTGTGAACGAAACAAAAGAGGCCGTGTTTCTTGTTAAACTTGGAGAGCTTGTCCTTAAAGGCGGAAACCGCGAAGGCTTTGAACAGATCCTCAGGCGTAACCTGTTAACCATGATCCGCTCCCGTCTTCCGGGGGCGCGGGTAGTAAGCCGCCCCGGACGCTTTTACGTTATGTGCGCCGGGGAGCAGGTCGCCGTCCTTGAGCCGCTTCTGGGAAAGCTGTCGGGGATCACAGGCTGGGCCCGTTCGCGTTCCGTGGAAAAAAACGTGGACAGCCTTTTGGCGGCCTGTGTCGACGAAGGAAAGCGGCTTGCTGCGGCCGGCGTTTGTTCGTTCAAAGTAACGGCCCGGCGTTCAGACAAAAGTTTCCCGCTTGATTCCTACCAAATTTGCTGTGCCGCCGGAGACGCGATCAGCGCCGCCGTTCCCGCTCTTGCGGTAAACGTCGGTTCACCGGGCGGCGTGATCAGCGTGGAGATACGGGAAAAGGCCTATGTCTACAGTCTGGGGAAAAAGGGCCTGCGGGGCCTGCCGGTAGGAAGCGCCGGACGCGGACTGCTGCTGCTTTCAGGAGGCATTGACTCGCCGGTTGCGGGCATTCTTATGGCGGTCCGCGGTATGGGACTTGACGCGGTGTATTTTCACACACCTCCTTACACATCAGAACAGGCGCTTGCCAAAACGCTGAGCCTCGCGGAAACAATCGGATCGTACGCGCTGGGGGTGCGCCTCTATACGGTAAACTTTACCGAAGTACAGAAACGCATTAAGGAACGCGCCCCGGAGAAGTGGTCTACGGTACTTCTTCGCATGGCAATGATGGACGCCGCGAGTTCCATCGCCAAAAAAAACAGGGCAAAATGTCTTGTTACCGGGGAAAGCCTTTCCCAGGTGGCAAGCCAGACGGTAGAAAATTTGGGATGCGGCGAAAGCCGCGCCGGACTTCCCGTTCTGCGCCCGCTTATCGGCATGGACAAGGAAGCCATTATTGTGCTCGCGAAAAAATTCGGCAGCTATGAAACGTCCATTCTGCCTTACGCGGACTGCTGCGTTCTTTTCAGCCCCGCGCATCCGGTGTTACGGGGCAGCATCCGGGAAGCGGGCGAATTGTACGCCGGACTGGAAACCGAACCCCTGATCGCCGCGGCGCTCGGGTCAATGGAAATACACAAGCGCGGATACTACGAACCCCGGAAAAAACCTTACTCCAGCGGGGCGAAATAACCGGTACGGTCCCGGCCGGAACGTTCAAGCAGGTACACTTCCGCTTCGATGGGAAGGTAATCGCCGCCAAAGTTTGTCGGCAGGGAAGAACGGTAGCTTACAGCGTAAGAGCCCGATCCTTTTTTTACGATTGAGCGTATCGCGGGGCCTATTCCCCGCGGCCGGTACAGATCCACGGCTTCGCCGCCGGTTTCCCCGCACAGGTACTGTATTTCCCCGGAGACCCGGCCGTTTCCGACAATGACGGCGTAAAACGCGATGCCGTTGTTTGACAGATACGAGGCAAGTTCCGAAAGGCTGTAGCTTTCAAAACCGCGCTCGCCCGGAGACCCGGAAGTAACAAAAACCACGGCCCGTTTTTTTTCTCCCGGTAACAGATCGGTGGCGGCAAGCCGTATACCCTGATCCAGGCGCCAGTAAGGACTGTATGTCCCGCCCCTGGCCGCCGCCGCCAGACCGGAAGCCCCCGCGCCCACCTGCTCGCGTACCGGCGTCTGTCCGGCGGAGATAACGGACACGAGGCGGGGACCTTCGGCGTTTATATCCCGCAGGGCCGCTGCCAGCTCGTCTTTCAAGGCGCTTGTTTCCGCAGATCGTTCCACGAGTACGGAAACGTCATAGTTTTCCGAAAGATAAGCGGCGCCCAAAAAAGTCTGTTCCGCCACAGTCCTGTTGTTTTCCGACAGGAGGAAATTTCTGCCGTCCAGCCCCATAATGGGCCGCCGGTTTCTGTCCTGGACGCTCAGCTCGACGGTGACCAGCGGAAACCTGTCCGCGATAACCCGGTCTATCTGCACAAAGAAGCCCGACGCCATATCGTCGACTTCGGTCAGTATCGTTACTTCATCACCCTGAAAATTCGCGGCCAGTATGCTGCCGTTTTTGTCCACGCCCGCGCCGGTGATACGGACATTGCCGCCGCCTATAGCGCCCAGTTCTGTAACAACAGACGAGTCGGGATCGACAAGCACCACCCTGTTTGTGTCTGCCACCAGGAGCTTCCCGCCCAGCGCGAGGCGGAGGCTTTCGGGGCCGGTAAGGCCCTGTTCCACAAGCATCCCCGTATAGGTTCCGTTTCTGTCAAACGTATATATCTGTTTATACACGCCGTCCGCCACAAAGACCCGCTGGTCAAGGCAGACAATGCCGGTCGGGGAAAGAAGGCCGTTAAAGCCGTATTCTTTTTTTCCGAAAGAAAAAATAAAATTTCCTTCGGGATCAAATTTTGAAATCCGCCTGTTTCCGTAATCCACAACATACAGGTAGCCGTCTTCGTCCACGGCCAGATTCTGGGGGCCGACAAACATGCCGTCTCCCCTGCCCCGGCTCCCGATATACGAAAGCCATGTTCCGTCCGCGGAAAGAACGCTTACCCGTCCGCCCCGGTATTCGGATACATAAAGCCGGCCGTCCGGGGCTTCCACCACGTCGTAAGGCCGGTCGAATCCGTTGACAGGCCCCCGTACCCGGCGGCGGACAAGGCCGTTTACATCCATCCGCAAAAGCTCGTTGCTTCCGTACGCGGTGACCCAGGCCGTTCCGTCTTCCATCGGCAGTACCGAAGACGGCTGTCTGAAATACACGCCTGCCGCGGTCCTTCCGGGATAGCGGCCCGATTCCACAAACCGCGGATTTCCGCCCGCCGTGGAAACAAGGGGGATAAGGCTTCTCCTGTTCCGTACCGTCTCTATCCGGCTGCGGAGCAGTATTTGGTCGGAGAAAGACCGGGAACGTCCCAGGGCGCTCTGCCACTGGCTTATCGCGGTGTCTTCCAGCCCGGAACGGTAATAGGCCCGTCCAAGCCAGTCCAGGGTAAGTTCTTCGCCGGGTCTAAAAGCAAGGGATCTTTCAAAGGCCAAAATAGCTTCGTTAAAGGCGTAACGGTTATAGGCCTGGACGCCGAGCCGGAATTCCCGCTGGGCGTTGACCGTATCGTTAAGGCCCGGCCCGGGGCTGTTAAGGTAATTCGCCCCGCGCGAATCGGAGGGAAGCCGGGAAGGCTCCGGGGCCGGAAAAATTTCCTGTGCGCCGGAAAAACCGGGAAAGAGGCACGCAAAGAGCAGGGCGGGAAAGACGAGACGAGAAATCATCCTGAATTCTTTTGCCACCTGTTTCCCTTCCCTTGTATCAGTCCGGGGCGACCACGACTTTCATGTGCTCCCGTATTGTTTTTTGCCGCGGCGCCAAATCAAGCGCCCTCCTGAGCCAAATTCGCGCTTCGCCCGTGTCGCCGTTTTTAAAACACGCCCATCCCAGCGAATCCAGATACGCCGCGTTCTGGGGCTTTTTTTCAACGGCTTTTCTGCAAAGGCGCAGCCCTTTTGGCACGTCCAGATCGGAATCGGCCAGAATGTACCCGAGGCCGTTCAGGGCCGTCGCGTTATTGTCGTCCAGATCGAGGGCCTTTTCATAGTAGTCTACGGCCTTTTGGTAGTGCCGCTGCGACCAGGCGGCATAGGCCAGGGTCGTAAACATCTGCACGGACTCAAAGCCCCCGTCCACAAGCCTTCCAAGCTCAAACTCGGCCAGTTTTGAACGGCCGGTAATGGCATAAATATAGGCCAGTGTCATCCGGCACTGATACAGCCGCAGGGGATCCGGGGAAGAGGTAACAACCTGCTCCAGATACAAAAGGGCGTCGTCGTACCGGTCCAGTTTTGTATAACACAGTCCCAGATAGTAAGCCAGATCGGCGGCTTCTTCCGGGGAAAACGCTCCGGCGTCGACCTTGAGCAGTTCCGTTAAAGCCGGCTCCCAGCGGCTCAGGCGGAAAAGCCTGACGCCCTCCTCCATGGAAGTTTCGCGGTCATTCATACTTACGCCCTGGTCTGCACAACCCTGGCGCCGGCCGCGGGCCGTATTTCGTGAACCAGGGGATGAAAACCGAAAATCCTCTCGTAATCTTCCAGCCGCCGTCTGTATTCTTTTTCCGCACTGTCTTTAAGGATCGTATACGTACAGCCGCCGAAGCCTACGCCCGTCATGCGGGAACCGAGTATCCCCTCGGTTTCCTGGGCGCGTTTTACCAGCCAGTCGATTTCGGGACAGGAAACCTCGTACAGATCCCGCAGACTTTCGTGGGAACGGTAGATAAGTTTGGACAGTTCGTCGTATTCCGCCCTTTTCAGGGCTTCCGCCATCTCGCCAATCCGCTGTATTTCTTCAACTACATGGAGGGATCTCCGGCGAATCTCTTCCGGAAGCGCCCCCATTGATTCAAGCAAATCTTCGGAAACAAAGTTCCGCAGGCTCGCGCCCTGTCTTTGCTTTGAAAGAAGCTCCAGGCCCCTGCTGGTATCAAGCCTTCGCTGTTTTAGTTCTTCTTCCACGCCAAGACGCGGAACCCGCGAATCCATGAGCAGTATCTTGTATTTGGAAAACGGAGACTTGATTTTTTTTACCTCAAGGGTGGATTCATCGATAATCAAAAAATGGTCTTTTCTCGCCGAAAGGGCGGCAAGATAGTCCACCGGACCCGTTTCCCTTCCAAAAAAGTCCACCTGGGCTTTAACAAGGCGATGCACAAGCTCTTTTTCCGAAATCAGTACCTTATAGAAGCCCTTTAGGGCCTCGGCGGACGCGACTTCTATGGCGGTCGAAGAGGCAAGCCCGATTTGCTGGGGAATATTTCCCGAAACGGTGAAATTCAGCCCCTTTATCGGACATCCCATTTCGGCAAAAATATGAATTGCCAGCTTTATATAGTTGGCCCAGCGGTCCTCCCGCTTGTATTTGAGATTTACCAGGGTCGTCCGCTTCCGTTCGCCAAGATCCGCGGCAAAAAACCGGAGGGAATTATCCTTCCGGACACTTACCGAAACACGAATTGTCCTGTCTATCGCCGAAGAAAGAAACAAACCGGCGCCATCTTCGCCATGCTCCCCCATATAGTGGATCCGCCCCGGCGCTTCCGCAATACAAACCGGCTCTGATCGGTCTTCGCCTAACTCATATTCAGTTCGGTGGATTGGACCGATATCCAACATCTATAATAATCCTCGCTGCTTTGTAGTATAATTGCCTAATCATACAGGAAAAAGAGTTTTTGTTCAATGAAAATCGTTCCAAAAAAAGAGACATTGGCCGTCTTTTTTGGCTCAGATCCAGGCAAAAGCGGCGTATCCGACAAATGAATCGGGGATTTCACCGGTAACGGCGCGGGCGGCGCTGGTTTCATAGGCAAGCAGCCGCGCCGAGGGAATCCCGGGCAGGGGCGGAACCTTCCCGGCGGCGCTTTCCGCGGCAAAACCCAGCGCCCCCAGTACCGCCCCGGCGGAACAGGCCGAATGTTCCCGTTCCGCCCTGGCAAGAATTTCCCCGGGATCGCCGCCGGTAACAGCCTCGATAAAGCGGCGATCGTTGACGTTTTTTACCCATTCCAGGGCGTTTTTGCCGAATCCGCGGGGAGCGAAACCGTAATTGGCCCCGTAGTGGGTAAGATCGGTCGACCCGAGCACCTTGACCTCCCGTTTCAGGGCAGCCGCAGCCAAAGCCAGGGTTTTTCCGGCCTCAAAAGAGGATACATCGGCCGGAAAACGCACCCACAGAAGCCGCGCCCTGGGGAAAAAAAAGTGTACCATCGGGACAAGCACTTCCACGGTATTGTCGGCCCCCGTGTCTTCCCCGCCCCCGGTTTTCCGCGCCAGTGCGTCCCTCAGGGCCGTGTCCAGTTCCAGTTCCCCAAACGGGGTTATAACGGCGTCCTCCGCCGCGAAAAGGGGCCGGGAACCGCCGGGCAGGTGGCCGCCGATAACGGCCACGGTACCCTCCCAACCGCCGCCGGACGGGCCGGCCAGCGCCGCCGCCGCTTTCGCGGCGATTTCCCCGGAATAGTACCAGCCGGCGTGGGGGGCCGCCGCGGCGCAAACCGGGCCGGGGGCGGCCGCGCCATCCAAAAAAGCTTTTACCGCCTCGGGGTTTTGGGGATACCACCCCGGCGGAAGACGTGGTTTTCGCGGTTTTTTCATGTTTATGCCGTTATATTCTAGCGGAAAAAAAGAAAAGCGTATATAATTACCCCCATGAGGAAAAAGATCCTTTCTGTAGTCGCCCTGTTCTGCATTCTCGCGTACACCGGGGCGGTGGTTTTCGCGGCTTACCGGGCATACCAGGGCATTGAACGGCAAAGGGAAACCGCCGGAATCGAAGTGGACGATATCGCCGGCCTCATTTCCCAAAACAGCGCCGGCCTTTTTGAGGAAGCCGGAAGAAAACAAATACAGGATAAAGTCAACGCAGGCCGGGCGCTTGCGGGGATAATCATAACCGGTTCCATCGGCAGCGAATTCGCGTTCGAGAAGGAACCGGGAAAAACCATTGTTTGGAACGGGGATACGCCGGGATTTACCCGGCGCCTGGGGGTCGCCTATCTGCCCGCGAAGCAGGTGGACGTCCAGGATTTGCGGAACGTCAACATTTACCCCGCGTACAACACGGTCGATTATGTATATTTTGCCGGAATACTCAAACAATCGCTTTCCGTCATACTGGCGGCTCTGCTTGTCGCCTTCCTCACCCTGATAATTTCTTCGACCATAGGGCGGGAAAACGCCGCAGTCCCGGCGGCGGACGGCCGGGAACCGGAAGGGCCCGGGGAACAGGATTCGCCGCCGGACGCTCACGAGGGGAGTTCGGAGCGAAGTTCCCCGGAGGAAGACGGCTTTGACTTTACCGATTTTTCCGATCCGCCGACCGAATCCGGGGACGGGGAAACCGGGGATTACCGCATACCCGGTTTTGACGAAACTCCGGCGGACGAAGAAAACAATCCCGGCGGTTTTGGCGATTTCGTGCTGGGTGATTTTCTTGACGAGAACGAACTTACCATGCCCGGCGAAGAACCCCCGATTGAAGGATCAACCGAATCATCGATTGAGGGATCAACCGGGCCAGCCGAATCAACCGGATCAACCGGCGCGGCGCCGCAGGGGCTTTATTCGCCCGAAAGCGGCATAGGCTGGGAAAGCTACACCATGGACCGGCTTGCCTCGGAGCTCCACCGCTGCGCGTCCTCGGAACAGGACCTCGTGATACTGCTCTTTGAATGCGGGGAAGACGCCGTCATGGATGAGGACAGCTACCGGAAACTTGCCGGCGAGGCGGTGCATTTTTTTAATCTGAAAGACCTTACGTTTGAAAAAGGGAACCGGGGCATATCGATCATCATTCCCCACGCGGACCTTGATCACGGAATCGAGAAGGCGGAGGAATTTCACGCGAAGGTCCTAAAAACCCTGCCCGAAAATTTTACCGCCAAAACAAGCCTCCGCGCCGGACTCAGTTCCCGGTCGGGGCGGCTTATAGACGCCGGCCGGCTTTTCTTCGAGGCTTCCAGTGCCCTGGAAAAAGCCCGCAGCGGACAGCCGATAGTCGCCTTTAAAAGCAACCCCGAAAAGTACCGGGAGTTTATTAAAAAATCCCAGACCTAAGAGATACGCCATGCTTTATGGCGCTTGACAAAAGGCGCCTTTGCGTGCTACCGTTTTACTTCCGGAGTCGCGTCCGGCATGCCTGTGGGCATCGTACCGCAGGCATATGGTGGTTTAAATTAACAGCGCCCACAATACCCCGCCGTTTAATTCCTTGTATAGCAAAGTATTTTATATAACCCCCCCCCCCCCCCCCCCCCGGAAAATAGCGGCGTAACG
>JAIRWM010000117.1 GCA_031268975.1 Treponema sp.
GGGTTCTTTGTGGGTAGTTTCACAGACGGAACGCAGATAAGCGGCGGTAAGGGAATCGACCGCCACCAGCATACATTTTTTCCCGGCGAAAAAACCCTGTTTGCCGGAATCCGGCATAATGGCATTTTTGGTAAAAAACTCGTCCGCTTCCCATGCTTCTTCTTCGGTCATCCGCGCCATATTATCTCCTGTCCAGCAATGAATACTATTCCTTGCGGCATTTCATCGCATGGAATATGTTTATGGTATGCTCATCAATGAAATTATAGCAAATCTCAAGTAAATTGTTGCTGCCATCGAAACCCAGAAGCAGATATTTGTTCTCATAGCCGGGGAAAAGACCATCGTAGAGGTACTTTTCCACCGCTGATCTTATATCGTGCAATCCGCAAGGCGGATTGTATCGGAGTTTTGGGCTATGCCCAAAACTCCACGCAGTAATTCACTGCCGAAAACGCCGCTTCGTTGAATTCAATAGCATCTTCCATATCTTATTACATCACTGTGGCAACGAAGCGGAAGGCGTCTTTGTAGAGGCACGGAGGTCTTCCAACCGGTATTCCGGGAATTCCGATGACTTGAAGGGTTCCGGCAGACATGCTTTGTGTATGAACGGCCCCGGCAGGGGGAGGGCCGCATGCCCTCCCGTGGTTTTTACCGTTTCTTAAAAATTCCCCGTGTAGCCCAGGTCTTTGAGCCGCTGGCGGGTCGTCAGCTTGAGCTTGCCGCAGCCCCTGAATTGGCTGCCGCCGTCCCAGGTAAGCGCCGTTATGCTGTCGGGAATTGAAAGGTTATAGAGTTCCCCGCAGTTGTAAAATATACTGTTACCCAGAACTCTAAGCCCCGCCGGAAGGTTTACGGTATGCAGGCTGGAACAACCATGAAAAGTGTCACGTTCAATTTTGTCAAGTGTATCGGGCAGGATTGCCGTGGTGAGGTTCGGGCAATTTGCAAAGGCGACCTGGCCAATCTTTTTTATGCCCGGGTGAACAACGACGGATGTTACGTTACTCCTTTCAAAAGCTTGACCCCTGATCTCTACGACCGGATAGTCTTCGATGGTTGACGGAATCACCACCACGCCGCCGGGGCCGCTGTATTTCCGTATGACGATGCCGTCCCCGGCTTCGTTCAGGCCGTAGGAAAAATCCCCGCCGGGGGAACCGCTATTCCCGGTCAGTTCCTCAAGGACCGCCGGGCTTAAGGCGCCAGGGCCTTTTCCAGAGCGGCCCCGTCGCCGCCGTCCAGGGTCTTTAGCAGCGCCGAGGCGGATCTGGTTTCCTTCTTGCCGCAGCCCGTCAAAACCAATGCCGCCGCCAACACGGCGATGGCGGCGCCAGCCAATACACGATTCTTCTTCATACAAAACTCTTTTGCGGCGTTAACGCCCCGCCGACAATCAGGTAATAACCACGAACCGGCACGAACCGGTTTAAAAGAATTTTTAACCACCAAGCCGTCCAGGGACGGCGGGACACGTCGAACCAGAGGTTCGCGGTCACAAAGGTTGGCGTTACAAAACCTTTCCTACCCCATCCGTGGAAATTCGCGTTCATTCGCGTTCATTCGCGTTCATTCTCGGACCCTCCCCTTCCTTCCTTCGTGTTCTTCGTGCCCGTCGTGGTTTTCTTCCCCTTCCCTTACGGCACGAACCGGTTTAAAAGAATTTTTAACCACCAAGCCGTCCAGGGACGGCGGGACACGTCGAACAAGTCCATTCTTTTTTCATCATGGAATGATGGAAGAAGTAACCGGCCCCCAATTCCCCACCTGGCCCTTCCGGTTTTCGTAGCGGGCGCAGACATACGCCGTCATGCCCGCTTCCGCGCCGTCAAAGGTGACGCGCTCCTTTCTGCGCCGGGTAAAGCGGTAGTGCTGCAAGCCCTCCCCGTCAACAGGCGGGGCCTGGAGGTAGTGCTTCACCGACGCCGCCTGCTCCAGCGTGGCCCCTCCCTGCGGCATAATGCCCCGGTAAAGCGCGTACCCGTAGTCGCTCTCGCTGTCCAGGGCCTCGGTTCCCGCCATGGGGCCAAGGTGCGCGTCAAGCATGTGCGGGCCGCCGGGGTAGCTTAAGGAAACCGCGGGTACGCCGGCAGGGGCCGGTACGGGCGTGGGGTGCGGATCCTTCGTCCTGAACCCCAGCGCGGCCCAGTCCGCGTCCGACAGGGGCGGAATTTTAAAGTACCGGTCCCGGAAAAAGCGCATGATTTTCCTCAGGGCCTCGAACGCCGCCTGGCACTCGACGGTCTGGACGTGCGTCCGCTCGGCCTTGTCCAGCACCTTTTGCAGCGCCGCCCCGGCCGCCGCGTAGGCGGTCCCGTACTCGGTAAATTTGTCCGTGGGGATACCCCAGGCCGTCCGCCGGTCGCCGGTCATGTACGCAATCTGCTCGTGCGCCATCGCCAGTATCCCGGTACGGGATGGGGGCATCCAGTCAGTCGATTTCGCCATTGTTTTATACCTCCCTGCCGCATATTCGCGGTGTGAATTCCTTCGTAAAAACGGAAACGGCCGGATTAAAAGCGGTACCTTTTGCCCCGGAAATTGTAACGGTAGCGTTGAAAGTGATACCTTCCGGCTTGAAAGTTGAAACTTTTGACTTGAAAGTTGAAACTTTTGACTTGAAAGTTGAAACTTTTGACCCGGAAGTTAAAACTTTTGACCTGAAAGTTAAAACTTTTGACCTGGAAGTTAAAACTTCTGACCTGAAAGTTGCAACTTTTGACCTGAAAGTTGTACCTTTTGGCCTGAAAGTTGTACCTTTTGGCCTGAAATCCGCCGCGGGGACGGCCAAAAGGAAAGGCGCCGCCCCGCACGGAGCGCCATACATGGTGTAAAAAGCAGTATTACGGGGGAAATCTACGCTATACATGCTAAACTTGACCCATACATAAAGAAGAATTTGACCACAAGGGACTCGAAGGGCACAAAGGGGAAGAAAAAAGGTTAGAGGATAACTCACTGACTACCGTCTTTTAACCGTTTTGCGCGGTTGCCTCCCGTTCCTGCCTAATCATCCTTCCTCCTTCGTGTCCTTGGTGCCCCGCCGTCCCTGGACTCTTGATGGCCGCAAAGCGGCCTTCTCTGTGGTGGAATTCTTCTTAAAACGAGCTAACCACACTTTGAATTGCCGGTCAAGTTTAGCCAATGACGCGGATACCAGGGCACGGAAACGGTATAACCAAAAGGGGTATCTGTCAATACATCTTGTTTTTTTCCTCCGTATTTTCTACATTTCCGGGTATGCCGATAAAAATTCCAAGAACCCTTCCGGCTTTTGACGCGCTGGGCAGGGAAAATGTTTTCGTCATGACAAACGGCAGGGCGGCGCATCAGGATATCCGCCCGCTGGGGGTGGCGATTGTAAACCTTATGCCCACGACGGTCGATACGGAAATACAGCTGCTCCGCCTTTTGGGGAACTCGCCCCTTCAGGTGGACATTACCCTGCTGAACATGGGAAGCCACGAGTCGAAAAACGCCCCGCCGGGACATCTGCGAAAATTTTACGCCGGATCCAAAAATATACTCCACCGGAAATTTGACGGGCTTATTATTACCGGGGCGCCGGTGGAAACCCTTCCCTTTGAGGAGGTCGATTACTGGGACGAACTTGCCAGGGTTATCGATTATTCGGCGGACAATGTTTTTTCCACCCTCCATATCTGCTGGGGCGCCCAGGCGGGTCTGTACCGGCGTTACGGCATTGGAAAAATCCCGCTGGCCAAAAAGCTGTTCGGCATTTTTCCCCACGGCCTGAGCGAACAGGAACGGCACACTCCCCTTTTCCGGGGTTTTGACGATGAATTCCTGGCGCCCCAGTCCCGGCACACCGAAAGCGACCGGAACGCGGCGCGGGCCTGTTCCGCCCTGACGATAGAATCGGAGACGGCGGAAACGGGGATCTTTATCGCCAGCGCCCGCACGTACCGGGAAATTTATGTTACCGGCCATCTGGAGTACGATCCCCTTACCCTGGACCGGGAATACCGGCGGGACCTTGCCCGGGGCCTTCCCATCGAAGTGCCGAAAAATTATTACCCGAAAAATGATCCGGGCCGGAGCCCGGTAGTCCGCTGGCGGGCCCACGCCCATCTTTTTTTCAGCAACTGGCTTAACTTTGTATACCAGGAAACTCCCTACGATATCGGGGATCTATAGGCGCCGGCCCCGTTTTCCTTTACAACGTCCGCCGGATGGTTTATAGTTAACGTCTGTCCGCGCTGTGTCTTGCGGACGGACAAGTCTATGCGTACGCGGGGGAAATTATGGAATTAAAGGATTCAAAGACCTGGCAGAATTTGCAGACGGCGTTTTCGGGGGAATCGCAGGCCCATACAAAGTATCTGTACTATGCGTCCAAGGCCGAAAAAGAAGGCTATGTGCAGATCGGCGCCCTGTTCCGGGAAACGGCGTTAAACGAAAAAGAACATGCCAAAATCTGGTTTAAGCACCTGCACGGGGACTCCGTTCCCGAAACCACCGTCAACCTCAAGGATGCCGCCGCGGGGGAACACTATGAGTGGACCGACATGTACGCGGGATTTGCCAAAACCGCGCGGGAAGAGGGGTTTGGCGCCATAGCCGCCGAAATGGACGGCGTGGCGAAGATAGAAAAAGAGCACGAGGAGCGCTATAAACAGCTTCTTGCCAATATCGACGGAGGCCTGGTGTTCAGCCGGGACGGCGATCAAATTTGGCAGTGTTCCAACTGCGGCCACATCGCGATCGGAAAAAAAGCCCCGGAAGTTTGCCCGGTATGCAAACATCCCAGGGCGTATTTCCAGATCCGCGCCCAAAATTATTAGATTAGAGTTAAACGGCGGAATCTGAAAAATTTCCATGTGCGCTTTACAAACGTCGATTACCCGGGACGCGGCCTGGGAGCTCTTCAGGAAACACAACAAAGACCCGTTTCACCTTCAGCATGCCCTGACCGTGGAAGGGGTGATGCAATGGTTTGCCGCCGACCTGGGATACGGGGAGGAGGCGGAATACTGGGGTATCGTGGGGCTGCTCCACGACATTGACTTTGAGGAATATCCGGAACAGCACTGCCGTAAAGCCCCGCAGCTGCTTGAAGCCGGCGGAGTAAGCGGCGGCATGATTCACGCCGTATGCAGCCACGGCTGGGGCATTGTCGATGTCGGCGCGAAGCCCGAACATGAAATGGAAAAGGTTCTTTTCGCGAGCGACGAGCTTACCGGCCTTATCTGGGCCGCGGCGATTATCCGGCCTTCAAAGAGCGTTCAGGACATGGAAGTAAAGTCCCTTAAAAAGAAATTCAGGACGCCCGCTTTTGCCGCCGGTTGTTCCAGGGCGGTAATCGAAAAAGGCGCGGCCCTTCTGGGCTGGGACATGGACACGCTTTTTGAAAAGACGCTTCTTGCCATGAAAAGCTGCGAGGCGGCGGTAAACGACGTTATGGATTCCGTAAACTCGCGGTGAAACGGGCGCTTATAGCCATGTCCGGGGGCGTCGACAGCGCCGCGGCCGCGGCCCTTATGCAGGAGGCGGGCTGGGACTGCGTAGGGGCCACGATGAAGCTTATCGCCTCGGGCGGAAGCAAGTGCTGTTCCCTGGAAGACATTAACGACGCCCGGAGCGCGGCCTGGAAGCTCGGCATACCCCACTATGTGCTCAATTACACCGGGGATTTTGCCCGCTTTGTGGTCGATCCGTTTATCGCCGCCTATGAAAACGGGCAGACGCCCAATCCCTGCATTGAATGTAACCGCCATCTCAAGTTCAACCTGCTGATCCGCCGGGCCCGCGAACTGGAAGCCCAGGCGCTTGTTACCGGGCACTACGCCCGGATTGAGGAATCTTCCGGGCGCTGGCTTTTACGAAAAGGCGTTGACCCGAAAAAAGACCAAAGCTATGTACTGTACATGATGAGCCAGGAAGAGCTTGCCTTTACCCGTTTTCCGCTGGGGGAGCTGACAAAAGCGGAAGTAAGAGGACTGGCGGAAAAACGGGGACTGGCCAACGCGCAAAAGCGGGAAAGCCAGGACATTTGCTTTGTTCCCGGCGGAGACTACGGCGCCTTCATGGAAGCGTATACGGGAAAACGTTACAGCGGGGGGGACATCGTGAACGAGGCGGGAACGGTTATCGGCCGGCACCGGGGGCTGGTGCGCTATACGCTGGGACAGCGCCGGGGCTTGGGTGTATCCGGCGGCGGAATTGTCTACGTAACGGCAAAAAACAGGGAAACAAACACGCTTGCGCTCGGGCCGGAATCGTCGCTGTACTCAAAAACGCTTACCGCAAACCGGGTAAACTTTATCGCCTCCCCCTCCATACCGGGGCAAAGGAGGCTTGGGGTGAAAACCCGGTATCTCCAAAAGGAACAGTGGGCGCTTGTTGAACAGACCGGGCCGGACACGGTTTTTGTTGAATTTGAAGCCCCCCAGCGGGCGATAACCCCCGGCCAGGCGGCGGTATTTTACGACGGTGACATTGTCGCAGGCGGCGGGACAATTACCCCAGATTCCGCAGCCAGTCCCCAAGGCGCCCGGTAATATCCGCCTGCACGGGGCCGCGGAGATCAATTTCGCCTGATATGACGGCCCCCGGAACCAGCGCCCGGAATTTTTCAAGGGCCCTGCCCTTGCCGCCGGCGTGGCAGCAGAAAAGAGCCGTCTTTTTCCCGCGCAGATCATGCCGGTCGAGAAAGGAAACCATGGCCGGCGCGGGGGAAGCGGCCCAGACCGGCGTTCCCAGAATAATTAAATCATACGGGGCCGGATCGAACTCAAGCGGCGCGAGGGCGGGTTTTTTGCGCATAAGCACCTGGCTCCCGCCCCAGAGGTATTTCGAAAAACCCGTACGTTTTTTTGCGTCAACGGTTTTGATTTCATACAGATCCGCTTTTCCCTTGAACGGGGCCGATTCAAGGATTCCCTTAATCGTCCGCGCGGCAAAGGCGCAGCTTCCCTCAAACGAATAATAAACAACCGCGGTTTTCATGCACACCTTCTTCCACTATAATTGATACAGCATGACTGTAAAAAACAGAATTGACAAGACCGGCCCGGCGGGCTTTCGCCGTTCCCCGCTGGGTATCTTCGCTTCGTACTACAGACCCCACTGGAAGCTGTTCGCCGCCGACATGATCTGCGCGTCCTTTATCGCCGCCGTGGACCTGGCCTTTCCGGTAATGACCCGTTACAGCATTGGAAGCATTGCGCCCGGAGCTGCGGCGGCGGACAGCCTTTCCGGTTTTTGGAAAAGCCTTGCCGCGTCAAAGGACTCCGGCTTCCGCCTGTTTGTTATCATGGTCGCGGCGATGATGGCCATTCACATTCTGCGGATGGTATTTTCCTGGTTTGTCACATACTGGGGCCATACCGTGGGCGCGTACATTGAAGCGGACATGAGGCGGGATCTTTTTGATCATCTCCAGACGCTGCCGTTTTCGTTTTACGATAACCACCGTACCGGCCACATTATGAGCCGGGTGACAAACGATCTTTTTGAAATAACAGAGCTTGCCCACCACGGCCCGGAAGATCTTTTTATTTCATTTTTAACCCTTTCAGGATCGTTTGTTATCCTCCTTTTCATGCGCTGGGAAATGGCCCTTGTTTTGCTGCTCGCCCTGCCGTTGTTGATAGTTCATACGATGAAATCACGAAAGCGGATGATGGGCGCGTCCCGGCAGGTAAAAGAAAAAACCGCGGAGATTAACGCGTCCCTTGAATCAAGCATTTCCGGCGCGCGGGTCGCCAAGGCTTTTACAAACGAATCTTACGAAAAACAGAAATTCCGGGGAGGCAACGAACACTTTATCGGAGCGAAAAAAAGCTTCTATAAGTCCATGGCAAGCTTCCATTCGCGGCTGGAATTTATCCTGCACATTTTCAACGTCATTGTAATCGCCGCGGGAGGGCTTCTTATCATGGCGGGCAGGATGAACCTTGTGGAGCTTATTACCTGTACGCTTTTCGCCGCGGCCATACTGCAGCCGGTAAGACGGCTTGCCAACTTTGTGGAACAGTACACGACCGGAATGGCGGGCTTCAGCCGTTTTGTGGAACTGATGCGGGAAGAGCCCGACGTCAAAGACAGGCCGGACGCGGTCACATTGAGCGGAGTACGGGGCGACATTGAATACAGGGATGTAAGTTTTTCGTATAACAGGGATGTTACCGTGTTAAAGCATATCAATCTGCGGATAAAAGCGGGCAGCACCCTCGCGCTGGTCGGACCGTCAGGAGGCGGCAAAACAACCCTGTGCCACCTGCTTCCGCGTTTTTATGAAATCAGGGAAGGCTCCGTTACCATTGACGGAACGGACATCAGGGACATTACCCTCAAGTCGCTGCGGAAAAACATAGGCATTGTCCAGCAGGATGTGTTTTTGTTCGCGGGAACGCTGCGGGAAAACATAGCGTACGGCAGTCCGGGCGCGACAGAGGCGGAAATTATCGCGGCGGCGAAAAAAGCCGAAATCCACGGCGACATTGTCAAACTGCCGGAGGGTTACGAAAGCCATGTAGGAGAGCGGGGGATAAAACTTTCAGGCGGACAGAAACAGCGTATCTCAATCGCGCGGATATTCCTGAAAAATCCGCCCATACTGATCCTTGACGAAGCGACAAGCGCCCTGGACAGCGCGACAGAAAAAAAAATTCAACGTGCCCTGGAAGAACTCGCGCGGGGCCGCACAACCCTGGTTATCGCCCACCGGCTGTCGACAATCCGCAACGCCGGGACAATCGCCGTTATTGACGACGAGGGCATACGGCAGATTGGTTCCCACAGCAAGCTTCTGGCCGAGGACGGCCTTTACGCGGAATTGTACCGTGCGCAGTTCAGCCGCGATTATTGACATCATCCCAAAAGCATTTTATCGCTGGAAAGCTCTTTTTTCTTTATATCCTTAAAGCGCTGAATAATATCGGCGGTGGTAAGCCGGGCTTTTTCTTCCGCGCCGATATCAAGAATTATTTCCCCGCCGTCCATCATAAGCAGGCGGTTTCCCGTTTCAAGGGCGTCTTTCATGTTGTGGGTAACCATCATCACGGTAAGACCGTATTCTTCGGCAAAACGCAGGGTAAGCTTCATCACCAGTTCCGCGTTACGGGGATCCAGGGCCGCGGTATGTTCGTCCAGAAGAAGCAGGCTTGGCCGGCTTAAAACCGTCATAAGCAGGGTAAGCGCCTGACGCTGGCCGCCTGAAAAAAGCTCTACGTTGTCGCCAAGCCTGTTTTCAAGACCCATGCCCAGGGCGGAAAGGGCCGAACGGAAACGTTCCCGCGTTTCCCGGTTAAGGCTTATTTTAAGCCCGCGGTAGCCCTTGCGGGAGCTGATCATCATATTGTCTTCAAGGCTCATTCTGCCGGCGGTTCCCAAAAGCGGATTCTGGAATATCCGGCCTATGTAGCGGGCGCGGCGGTATTCAGGCTCGCGGGTTATATCCCGCCCGTCCGGGGGAGATTTTCCCGCTCCGGCGCCCACGGCCCGGGTATCGATAAAGATCCGCCCGGAATGAACGGGGTACGTTCCGGCGATGGCGTTGTACAGGCTTGTTTTACCCGCGCCGTTGGATCCGATAATCGTGATAAAATCACCGGGATTCACGGAAAGGGTGATGTTTTTAAGCGCTTCGTTTTCATCCGCCGTGCCCAGGGCGAAGATCATCGACAGGTTTTCAATCCGTATCACAATCGGCCTCCCTTTTCGGCGGGAGGGAAACTTTCACTTTTCGCGCCCGGCGGGAGTTCCGGGCTCCCCGCCCGAACTCCGGTTTTTTGCCGCCGCCGTTTTGGAACAAAGAACCGGCTTTTGGAAAGAACAATGCAGCAGATGATCAAAGCGCCGGTAATAAGTTTAAAATCGTTTGGAGTCATGTTGATATGATAGCCGTAGTCGCGGGCAAGGTACATCAGAGCCCGGTAAATAACGGAACCGGCAAGCACCCGCAGTGTCTGAAACCCTACGCGGTTTGATCGTATGATAAGCTCGCCAATCATAAGCGAAGCAAGGCCCGACACGATGATCCCCGTCCCCAGACTAACGTCGGCAAATCCCTGAAACATCGCGGTAAACGCGCCGGATACGGCGACAAGGCCGTTGGAAAGACATATCCCGCTTATTTTAATTATGTCGGGGTTCATCCCCTGGGAAATAACAAGCTGCGGATTCGCCCCCAGCGCGCCCATGGAGAGGCCGTAGTCGGTATGAAAGAAAACATCCAGCAGAAACTTTATCACCAGGGCCGAAGCGACGCAGAACAGGGCGAATCCCCACAGTCCGCCGATGGACGGCTCAAAAAAAGCGACAATCCGGCTGAACAAGGTGTCCACCCGCAGCAGCGAAATGTTCGCCCTGTTGGACATAACCCGGAGGTTTACCGAATACAACATCGTCATTGTGAGAATCCCGGAAAGCAGATCCGGCACTTTGAGCCTTGTGTGAATAAGGGCCGTTACCAGCCCCGCCGCGCTGCCGCCGGCAAAGGCGATAAGCAGACACAGCGGCGCGGGAAAGCCCTTTATCAGAAACACCACCATAAGGGCTGAACCCAGGGGGAACGATCCGTCTACGGTCATGTCGGCGAAATTCAGCACCCTGAAGGTGGTAAAAACCCCCAGAACCATGATGCCGTAAATAAAACCTTCTATCAGGATGCTTTCAATCATACTCAAATTTTCCTTTCGGATACCGGACTTGGGCCCCGGCTGTCCGGGAAGCGCGGACTACAGTCCGAGGCTGCTTTTTGGACAGCGCCGGTTACTTTTCGGACAGCCGGAGTCCGTTATTTTTCCGTCAATGTTCCGTTCTCAAAGATCAGATTCGCCTGGCGTATATATCTGTCCGGGATGGTTATTCCGCAGTTTTTCGCGGCGTCCAAATCAAAAAGCATATCCGATTCCGAAGGATCGGTAAGGAACTTTACCGGAATGTCGGAGGGCTTTTTTCCTTCCAGTATGTCGGCGACAATATTTCCCGTGGCAAGTCCCGCCTTGTAATAGTTAAAGCCGCTGGCGATCATCACGCCGCCGTTCATGGCCCCGGTTACGTCTCCCCCGAAAATCGGCTTTTTCGCCGCGGAAAAAACCTGAACCAGGGCGGGCAGCGCCGAATACACCGTATTGTCCGTGGTAATATAAATGCCGTCAACCCGGTTCACAATGGACAGGGCGGCCTGGCGGAGATCCGCCGATGTGTTGATGGCCTGGGTTACCAGGCTAAGGCCGTACTTTTTGCAGCCCTCTTCCACCAGGGCGAGGGCGGAAATGGAGTTGGCTTCTGAACTGGTATAAATATAGCCCAGTGTTTTAATACCGGCGATTTCCTTGAACAGGCCGATATGCTCCACTGAGGGGATAGCGTCCGACAACCCGGTGACGTTCCCCGGACTGCCGTTCAGCGACGGAACAAGCTGCGCTCCTACCGGATCGGTTACCGCACTGAACACTACGGGGATGTCTTTTATCGCGTTGGCAAGGGCCACCGCGGTCGGCGTGGCGATGCCGACGGCGACGTTTACCTTTCCGCTCTTAAACTTTGCCGCGATCTGGGCGGCTGTGTTGGGATCGCCGTTGGCGTTCTGCAGGTCAAACTCAGCGTCAATCCCCCGCTGGGCAAGCGCGTCCATAATTCCCCGTTCGCAGGCGTCAAGGGCGTCATGCTGGGCGATTTTGGTAATACCAATTTTAACCTTCCCGCCTGCCCCCTGCCCCTGCGGCCCCGCAAAAAGAGATCCGGCGGCCAAAACGCAGAGTAAAACCAATTCTGTTCTTTTCATCTGTTCCTCCTTCCTTCGCGTACACTACGCTGAAACCAATGTCTTGTACCGGCGTCTACATCCGGCATGTTTCTTTTTGTAGAAACAAGAAGACTATACCGGCTTCCGCATGTTTTTGTCAACAGCGACATCCGCAGGCAGCAGAAATTCTCATCTTAGCCGCCACAAACCCCACGGAGATACCGCGCCCGTGCCTAAGACAGGCACACAGGTACGAAACTGGCGGGGCCTGTCGGCAGGAACGTCACGGGGCAAGCCCGCGCCGTTCCTGCCGACACCCGCCTTCGCCGTTTCTCTGTGTGTGCCTGTTATATCCTCCGGACGCGGTATCGTTGTTTTGTAGTGATCAATCCGCAGGCGGGAATTGCACCCCCGGCGGTTAAAACCCTATGAACAGTATTTCATATTCCAGCTCAAGGCCGAGGCGGGAGCGGACTTTACCGGCGACAAGTTCCGCGAGGGCTTTGATCTCCGATCCGGCAGCCTTTCCCCGGTTTATGATGATGTTTCCGTGCCAGGGCGCTACCTGGGCGTCTCCGACGGCAAGGCCGCAGAGTCCCAGTTCATCGATGATTTTCCCGGCAGGACGGCCGAATTTCCGGTTATTTTTGAAAACGGAGCCCGCCGACGGAAAACGATAATGGCCTTTTTCTTCCCGGTCCAGCCGGTGCTCTTCCATTTCCCCGGCAATTTTTTCCGCCGTCCCTTTTTTCAGGGCAAAGCGGCTGCCCACAATAAGGGCGTCCCTGTTCTGGAACGGGCTTTTTTTGTAGCCGAAGTCCCTTTGCAGGCAGGGAACGACGGTTCGCAGGGGAAATTGTCCGCCAAGATCGATAACTTCCGTGTCAACAAGAACGTCTGAAACTGATTTTTCATAACACCGGGCGTTCATCCACACCGCCCCGCCGAGAGAACCGGGCATTCCGGCAAGGAATTCCAGCCCGGAAAGCTCCACAGAAGCGGCGTAACGTACCGCGTCATCCACGGACGCGCCGGCCTGCACGGCAACGATTCCGCCCGGTTCCCCGTGTACGGCGTTATAGCCGCCGGTATCAAGGACAATGCCCCGGATACCGGTCTCCGCAACCACAATATTGGCGCCGCCTCCCAGAATAAATACGGGAATCCCTTCGTTACGGGCCGATAGTATCAGCTCGCCGGAATATTCGGGAAAATCTCCGCCTTCGGGACGGACCCACACATCCGCCGGGCCCCCGGTTTTGAATGTTGTATGGGCGGACATAGGCTCGCCAAGGCGAAAAACGCCGGGAACGCTCCTTCCGCGATTGAAATTTTTGTAAAATCCGGCTACGTTGAGCATAAGCGCATTATACAGCGGTACGCGGAAAATAGGGAGAAGGCATGGCGCTTCGTTTATTTAATACATTAGGCAGAGAAATTCAGACTTTTGAGCCTTTAAAACCCGGTCATGCCGGATTTTATGGCTGCGGGCCGACAGTGTACAACTATGCCCATATCGGCAATCTGCGGGCCTACGTTACTCACGACATCCTTACCAGAACCCTCCGCGCCGGAGGTTATACCCTGACCCATGTCATGAATATAACCGATGTGGGCCACCTTTCCGGGGACAGCGACTTTGGCGAGGATAAAATGATAAAAAGCGCCGCCGAACGGGGAAAAAGCGTCCTTGAGATAGCCGAATTCTATACCGAAGCCTTTTTCCACGACCTTGACCGGATGAACATTATCCGGCCTTCGGTGGTCTGCAAGGCGACAGAACACATCGCCGACATGGTAGAACTTATCCGCCGCATAGAACTGAACGGCTATACCTATTCCGCCGGAGGAAACCTTTATTTCGACATAAGCCGTTTTCCGCGCTACGGGGAACTGGCCATGCTCCGTATGGACGATCTCAAAGCCGGAGCCCGCACTGAAATAGACGGAAACAAACGGAATCCCGGCGACTTTGTGCTGTGGTTTACAAAAAGTAAATTCGAAAACCAGGCGCTGATATGGGACAGTCCGTGGGGAAAGGGATATCCCGGATGGCATATTGAGTGTTCCGCGATGAGTATCCGCTATTTGGGGGAAATGTTTGATATTCACGCGGGGGGCATCGACCATGTGCCGATCCATCATACAAACGAAATAGCCCAGAGCGAAGCCGCTACGGGAAAGCATCCCTGGGTAAAATACTGGGTTCACAATGAGTTTCTTGTTCTTGACAAGGGAAAAATGTCAAAGAGCACGGGGAGCTTTCTCACCCTGCAAAGTCTTGTGGATTCCGGTTACGATCCGCTGGACTACCGCTGTCTGTTGCTGGGCGGCCATTACCGCAGCCAGCTTCAATTTTCCTTCGAGGCGCTGGACGGGGCAAAAAATACCCGCCGGGCCCTTGCCGACAAAATCAGGGCGCTGTCGGAATCCGCGAAAAATTCGCCGGAATCACCGGCCCAAAACCCGGCAGCTGACGCCCACCTGTCCGCCTTTACCGCCGCCGTGGAAGATGACCTTGCCACACCCCGGGCAATGGCGGAACTGTGGGGTCTGCTCAGGGACAGTGGCGTTCCACCGGCCGCCGCGTTGAAAACGGCCCTGACAATGGACGAAATCCTGGGCCTGGGCCTTTCCCGGACGCTGGAAAAAGCCCAAACCGGGGAAACTCCCGAATTTACCGCCGAAATCGAAGCGCTTGTCGCCCGGCGGACGGCGGCAAAACAGGCAAAAGACTTCGCCGGAGCGGACGCCATCCGGAACACCCTCAAAAAACAGGGAATAATCCTCGAAGACGGCAAAACCGGCACCACATGGCGGCGCGGATGAACCCGGCACACACCACGGACGGCGGCCAGCCCACAAACGCCCAAAACGCTCTGCGTTTTGGATCGACATGGATGTCGAGTGTAACGATTAGGGCGATTCTTTGTTTCTAGAGCAGGAGGAGGGTATCCCGTCCGCGGCCGGTAAAACGCATGAAACGCGGCTCGGGGAAGCGTTCCGCCCCGAAGACCCGTCCGGAATTACCGGGGAAGGGCGCGAATCGCAGGTGCCGCGTCCGGAGGAGGCCGCGGGGGCGTTCCGGCGGCTGTACGAGACGGTTTTTCCCGTTCTGTTCAAAGTTTCGTACCGGATTACCGGGAGCGAAGAGGCCGCCGAGGATCTTTGCCAGGAGGCTTTTTTCCGGTATCATGAAAAAAGCATGGTTTTCCCGAACCCCGAAGAAGCGAAATACTGGCTTATCAGGGTTGTGAAAAATTCCGCCCTGAACTATGCCAAGCGCAAGGAGCGGGAACGGAAGGCGTACCAAAGGGCTTTTCGGGAAAACGAGAGGAAAAGCGAAACCGGGGAAGGGCTCCTTATCAGGGAAGAAACCCGCCTCGAAGTTGAGGAAGCGTTAAAAGGGCTTCCCGAAAATTTGCGTATGGTACTGGTATTGAAAGAATATGGTGAACTAAACTACAAAGAAATTGGGCGTGTTTTGGGTATCAGCGAGGGTAATGTGAAAGTGAGAGTTTTCAGGGCAAGGGAGCGTCTCGCCAGACTGCTGGGCGCCAAAGACGCCGGGCCGCTTTCCACTGCCGAACCTGCCGGGTAAAACGGATAAGGATGGAGACTATGTGTCCTGATCGTCAAATTCTTTCGGTATACTTTGACAATGAGCTTGCTTCCCCCTGGAAGGAAAAGTTTGAGACGCACTTGAAAAGCTGCCCCGAATGCAGGGCCAGGCTTGAAACCTACAAAAAGGCCCGTGGATTTTTGTCCGCCGGAAATCCTTCCGCAGGGGAACTTCCCGCGGGAGGCCCCTCCGCGCTCAATGCCGCCGGTAGGCGAGTCTGGGAGAGTCTGGCGCGGGAGAACGGCGGCCGTTCCTGGCACGATACGGCTTTCCGCCGCCCCGTTCCCGGAAGATTCTGGAGAAGATCTGTTACCATACCCTTTCCCATTGCCGCAGCCGCGGGGGTTGTCCTGGTTGTGGCAGTCACCCTGCTGCTTGCCTTGCGGCCCGCGGACGTTCCATCTTCCCAGTTTGCGGGAATGGGCATGGAAGTCCTCCGGACGACGCCGGTTTCGGATATAAACAGCCTTCTTGAGTACTTGAACAACGGCGATTCCGCGGATATGGTTATTATCAGGCTGCCTGAGACCACGTTCACCAGTTATGGAGAGCCGGTGCTGCGGGCGGCGGATTATTCAAAGAACAACCGAAAAAAATGAGCCGGTTTTTTTCCGTACTAAAACCAGGGTTCGGAGTGCTTTTTCTCCTGGTCGCTCCGGTATTTCAGGCGCAGGAAATTATGCCCGGCCTGCTGGAACGGGCGGTGGTTCTCAACATAACCACAAGGATTGCGGAGAACGATCTGGAAGTGTGGAATTCGATCAATTCAAAAGTTACACTGCCCGGCAGACCGGTAAGCATCAAACTCCTTGGGGGAAACGTTGTTATGGCCATACAATTAACCCCCTATCTCCGGGATAGAGATCAGAACATCCTTGTGGCTCAGGGTCAGATTTGGCTTGATATTCCCAACGAAGGATTAAGTTACAAAACCACCATGCAGACCATCCCCTTAAAATTCGGGGAGCAGGTTTACTTTTTCCCGCTGGGATCCGATACCCTGGCCGGTAATCCCCGCATTGAACTGTTAATTGTGTTACAGCGTTACGAACAGCCCGCCGAAGAAACCGAAGAAGATACCGGACTTTTGGAAGAAAGCCCCGAGCCGGGAGAAAACTAGTGGTTACCGTCATTTCCCTCGGCGGCTCCGTTATCGCCCCCCGGGAAGCGGACGGAGCCTTTCTTGGGGACTTTCGTTCCCTTATAGGCGGATTGCTGGACGCGGACGACAAGCGGCGGTTTATCTTTGTGACAGGCGGCGGCGGCCCGGCCAGAACCTGGCAGAAAGCCTACCGGGAAGTCTGCCCGGCGGGAAACGACGAAGAAGCCGACTGGATTGGGGTAATGGCGACCAGGCTTAACGCCCGGCTTGTCAAGGCGATTATGGCCGAATGGTGCCCCCAGGACGTAATAATCGATCCGTCCCAGGTTGAACCGTTTATGGGCCGGGTACTGGTGGCCGCGGGATGGAAGCCGGGATTTTCCTCGGATTACGACGCCGTCCTGCTCGCGGAGCGCTTTAAAGCAGATGTGATAATAAACCTCTCCAACATAGAGCGGATATACACCGACGATCCCCGGAAAAACCCTCAGGCGAAACCCATATCGTCGATTTCCTGGGACGATTTCCGGGCCATGGTCGGCGACGAATGGACGCCGGGAAAAAACGTCCCCTTTGACCCGGTGGCAAGCCGCCACGCGGCAAAACTCGGCATCAAGGTTATTTGCGCCGCCGGACGTGATTTACCGAATCTCAAAAACATACTCACCGGAAAAGAATTTATCGGCACCGTCATAAGCTGACATCCCAGAGTGCTTTTGAACGCTTGAAGGATCGTTCTATGCCAGCGAGACCTTCTTTTCCGGGTTATAGCCGCGCCTTGGCACAAACGCCTGTTTCCATTACAATTTTCAACATCGCGGGGCGGTTTCAAAATGTCGAATTTTGAAGCCGGTTCTTGTCTATCTGCAACTTGTACGTCTTCAATAAGGAGAAACGAATGGAAGTATCGGCCTTGCAAAAAGCGCGCTACAGCTATACACCAAAACTGCCTGATATTCTAAAGCGGCCGCCTGACAACATTATGCCGCAATTCGGGGCGGCGACCGGGTCTATCGCGGACCAGGCGGATCTACAGACGATTTTCAGGCATAACTACGGCAAACCCGTGGTTACTTTCACGAACGGGAAAAACGACGCGATGCGGCGCCGTCTTTGTGTCGGGGTAGTTCTTTCCGGCGGGCAGGCGCCCGGCGGACATAACGTTATAGCCGGCTTGTACGACGGCATGAAAAAAGGCTGCCGCGACTCAAAATTGTACGGTTTTCTGGGCGGTCCCAGCGGCCTTTTGGAAAACAAAACCCTGGAATTTACCGGAGGGCTTATTGATCAATACCGGAATACAGGCGGTTTTGACATTATCGGGTCGGGGCGCACAAAAATCGAAAGTCCCGAACAGTTTGCCTGTGCCCTGGAAAACGCCAAAAAACGCGGCCTTGACGCCATAGTGATTATAGGCGGCGATGATTCCAACACAAACGCCGCGCTCCTCTCTGAATACTTTACGGAAAACGGTTCATCCATCCAGATAATCGGATGCCCCAAAACCATAGACGGGGACCTCAAAAACGAGCATATCGAAGTTTCGTTCGGATTCGATACCGCGGTAAAAACCTACAGCGAACTCATCGGCAACATAGAACGGGACGCTGCCAGCGCGAAAAAATACTGGCACTTTATCAAGCTCATGGGCCGGTCGGCCAGCCACATCGCCCTGGAATGCGCCCTCCAGGCTCAACCCAATGTCTGCCTTATCTCCGAAGAAGTGGAAGAAAAAAAAATGTCGCTTGACGACATCGTAACGGAGATTTGTTCTTCAATCATAAAGCGGGCTTCCGGCGGAGAAAATTTCGGGGTCGTGCTTATCCCCGAAGGGCTGATCGAATTTGTCCCCGAAATGAAAAAGCTCATCAAGGAACTTAACGACCTTATGGCGGTTTACGGAGACGAACTTTCCGCCATCACGAATTTTATTGATCAACAGTACTGGCTGGAAAGACACCTTTCCGGCGAATCGCTGGGTCTTTTTACCAGCCTTCCTCCGGAAATAGCGCGGCAGCTTCTTGCCGACCGGGATCCCCACGGCAATGTCCAGGTATCAAAAATCGATACGGAAAAACTCCTTATCGGCATGGCAGAAAAAAAACTTGCGGAACTCAGGCAGGTGGGCGCGTATGCGCTCAAATTCAGCGCCCTGGCCCACTTTTTCGGCTACGAAGGCCGGTGCGCCTTTCCCAGCAATTTCGACGCCGATTACTGCTATTCCCTTGGCTTTACCGCTTTTGTGCTTATCGCTTCGGGGCTGACCGGCTACATATCCAGCGTAAAAAACCTTGTGGCCCCGGCGGACAAATGGATCCCCGGCGGCATTCCCCTTACAATGATGATGAACATGGAGCGGCGGCACGGATTATCAAAGCCGGTTATTAAAAAAGCGCTCGTGGAACTGGACGGGAATCCGTTCAAAACATTTGCCGCGTCCAGAAAACAGTGGGCGGAAAAAACATGCTTCCACTTTCCCGGCGCGATCCAGTATTACGGTCCGCCTGAGGTCTGCGACCAGCCGACCAAGACGCTCAAGCTGGAACATACGGAGTAACAGTGTTTGAGATCCTTCTGGTTTTAATAACCGCCGGTATCCCCCTGTTTTCTTTTATTGCGGTGATATGGCTTTTGGTCCGGGTAAAAAAGCTCGGCGGTGAACTGGAAGAACTGCGCGGTTTGACAAAGGCGGAGCGTAACGTATACGTTCCGCCGGAACCTGCCGTACCGGCGGTGTCCGCCGAAACAACACAGGGCGGGGCCGACCTCATGGCCCGGCTGTACGGCCATATCCCGCGTACAACGGCGGCCAGGCCGGACGCACCCGTGGATACGCTCCCGGGTGCGCCGGAACCGGAAGTCGCGCCGGCCGCGGACACGGTAACGTCTGTGCCGGATACACAGGCGGCGTCCGGCGGAACCTGGCGGGAAACCGCGGCCGAACCGTCCGGGGCTGAATCCGGCGCGCTGAGCGGGGCGGTCGCGGCGTTTATTCACAGCGGCAACATCTGGGCCGCCGGCGGCGTAATTCTGCTGATAGCGGCGTTTGCCATGCTTATGACGTATATGGCGCGGCGCGGTTTTTTTACGCTGGAAATGCGCATCGCCGCCGCCGCGCTTTCGGGGCTTCTCATGCTTGTCGCCGGCTGGACCTTAAGAAAAAGGCGGCCGCTGTACTTCTTGATACTGCAGGGCGGCGGCATCGGTATATTGTACCTTACCGTGTTCGCCGCGTATAAACTTACCGGATACTTCCCCGTCGAAGCCGCTCTGGTACTGATGAGCATACTGGTACCCGCGGCGGTAATCATCGCCCTTTTCCAAAATTCTCAGACTCTGGCTTTCTTTGGTTTTCTGGGCGGCTTTGCCGCGCCGGTGCTGCTTCCCCCCGGAGACAGCGCCGCTTTTCTCTTCGCGTACTATACGGTGCTGTCTCTGGGTATTCTCGCGCTGGCTTTTTTCCGCTCCTGGAAATGGACGGCGATTCTGGGTTTTGCCGCGAGTTTCGGCGTAACGCTTTTTTATCTGGCCTCGTACACCGCGGATAACTTCGCGGTTACGGAAAGTTTTCTCGCGGCGTCCATCGTTATATACACCGCGCAGGGTATCATTCTGCTGGTAAAACCCCATGACAAAACAAACCCGCCGCATGATTTTTACCTTGAGATTTTGCTGATACTGGGAACGCCCCTGCTGGGCGCGGGGGCACAGTGGAAAGTTTTTTCAGTCATTAAACACGGCTATGCCCTGGTTTCGGTGATCTTCGCGGTTTTTTATCTTGTTCTGGCCTTTGTTCTTCTAAAACGAAAAATCCGGGTTCCGCCGCTGCTTGTTGAGGCGTACGGCGCACTGGCGCTGTTCCTGGCAAATCTTGTGATCCCTCTGGAACTGTCCGGCTCTTTAAGCTCGGCGATTTGGGCGGCGGAAGGGGCCGTCGTCTTCTTTATCGGGATACGGCGCGGCGCCGTTCGTGTTCTTGCCGCGGGCCTTGTTTTTCACGCGGCGGCGGCGCTGGCTTTTATCGCGGAACGCCCCATCGCCGCGTACGGCCCGCTGCGGAGCGCAGCCTTTACCGGGGCGCTTGTTATCGCGGCATCGGCTTTTGTCATGTTTGTTTTGACCGCAAAAGCGAAACAGAAGCTTCCCGGTTTTTTCGGCGAAACCGGATACAGGACGCTGCTTGCCTTGTGGATTCTCGCGTGGTGGTTTTGCGGATGGGGCGCGGAACTATGGCGGATTTCAGGCCGTACATGGGACGATTTCGCCGCATGGTCTTTTATCGCCGCGTCGGGAAGCGCCGTCTTTTTCTTCGTGCTCTCAAAACTACCGGATGCCGCCGTTCTCAATGTTGCTTCCGCGCCGTCCCTGGCGATCGCCTGCTGTGCGATGATCGGCCCGCTGGCAAAGCGCTTTGTCCTTGTTTTCTTTGAAGATCCCACAACGGTATTTACCCATAATTATTTCAAAGGCACCTGGCTTTGGGCGTGGATTATCTTTATCGTCTCTCACGCAGTCATACTCTCCGTTTCAAGGAAGACCGGAACAACACCGGAAACCGGCGGCGGCCTGGATGAAAAAATACAGGCGCCCTGGATATTTGCCTGTGTCCTCCTCGTGCTTCCCGTTCTTACCGCGTCCCTGCGTTATCTGACATCATCCTTCAATCTTGCCCCGTCATGGACAGCCCTTGCCGGTATAGCGCCGCTTCTGGCAAGCCTGCTCGTACTGGCCGGCCTTTTCCGGCGGATCGCCGGGGCCGGGGAAAACTTCCGGCTTTTTAACGGAACGTTCCTTCCCTGGACGCTCTGCGGCGCCGCCATGCTCTGGTTCCTGGTAACGCTTTTTATGAAAGGAAACCCCGCTCCCCTGCCCCTGTACATCCCCGTGCTGAATCCACTGGAACTACAGGAAGCGCTGTGCGCCGCCGTGGTTATCTTTACCCAGATAAAAGCCCGGGAGGCCGGACTTCCGTCGATACCCCGTCCCGGCGTGTTTATCCTTGCCGACATTATGGCCTTTTGCTGGATTACCGCGATGCTTGCCAGATGCGTTCATTTTTGGGGAGGGATTCCTTCCGGCGAAGTGGCCGCTTCCGAAGCGTATAGCCTTTGCCTCCTTGTGTTTTGGGCCTTTTGGGGCATAGGCCACATCATCACAGGCCACCGGCTGGCGCTGCGGCCCGTATGGATTGCCGGAGCCGTTCTTACCGTAACGGATATCGCGAAGCTTTTACTGCTGGACATGGCCAATACCGGAACCGCCGTCAGAATAGTATCGTTCTTTATTTCGGGGCTTGTTCTCCTGTTTATCGGCTGGGCCGCCCCGCTTCCCCCGGCTGAAAAAAAAGGCGCGCCATGAAAAATCCGTTTTTTCTTTTTCACCGTTCCGCCGTCCGCGCCGTGATTTTTCTGGCGCTGTGTACGATTCCGAATACGATCATGGCAGAGGCGGAGACTAGCGGTTTCGCGGGGAGTGTCGAAATTACCGGAACTCCCGGCGGCCTTCTGGCGTTTGAAATTCCCGAAGACGTATACCGGGGCCTCCGCCGGACCGACATGGGCGACATACGGATATACGATTCGTCGGGGAATCCCGCCCCGTTTTTTGTTCGCGGTATAAAAGGAACGGTAACCATCCCGGAGAAACAAAATGTACCGCTGCTGATGTGGAACGAACAGGCGGGGCGCTTTACCTCCTCATCGCCGGGCATTGAAATCAACACGCAGGGAATAGCGGTAACCATCAATCCGCCCACAAGCGAAAAAGGCAGCCTGTATCTGGCGGACCTTTCACGTTTCGACGGCGGAGCGTCTCCGTCAAAACTGGTTCTTGAATTTGAACAAAGCGGATTTTTCAACGCCAGGGTTTCAATGCGGACCAGCGGCGACCTAAGCCAATGGACGGATTATGGCAAAACGCAGACCGCGGCGTTTTATGACAATCCGGGTACGGACAGGAATGAATTTGACATACCCCGCGCCCGTTATATCCTTCTGGAATTTAACGGAAGCATCCCGGCAATTCATTCGGCCCAGGTCCGTTTTGATCCGGTTGAAAACCCCGCCGCCATGAGGGAAACATCTTTTGCCGGAACAAAAAGCGCCGATGGAAAAACGGCGCGTTACCATACGGAAGGCCGCTTTCCCGCGGCGCGGCTTGCGTTCAGCCTTTCACGGCCGGATTCAATACGGATTACCGTCAAAGACCGGGAGGCCGAAGAAGCCCCCTGGCGGGACGGCGGCGAAACTACCGTGTACCGCATAGAGCGGCCGGGAGAAGCGCCGTCGGTAAACGGCCCGATAGACATCCGCACGTATTACGAGGAAAGCCGGGGGCCATACTGGGAAATTGAAGTCCTCGGCGAGCAGATTCTTGACGAAGTTCCCGAAATGATCCTGTTATGGGAAGCGCGGGAACTGGTGTTTCTTGCCCGGGGAAACGGCCCCTGGACCCTCGCGTACGGCAGCACGGAATACGGGCCGCCTGAGTCGCCGTTAAGCATACAGGACGGAGACCAAACGTTTCCCGCCGCGCTGGGCCGGGCGGTGTATGTTACACCGAAAACGGAAAAAGTCATAACCGAAAAATGGAAACAAATGCTGCTGTGGGGCGTTTTGGGCCTCGCGGCGGCGGTTCTCAGCGGACTTGCCGTTTATATCATAAAATCAGTGAAAACATAAAATTAACGAGGAAATGGAGGACAATCATGCGGAAAATCACATCTTTTATCTGCGCCGTGATATTTTTTTTCGGAGGTTCCGGGCTTTTTGCCCAGAATTCCGCGGCAGGCGGAACAGAGCTCCCCCTCCGCCGGGTGGCGATTTTTTCTTCCGGCGTCGGCTATTTTGAACACGGCGGGACTGTTTCCGGCCGGGCGTCATTCCAGCTGCCGTTTGACGTAACCGCGGTAGATGATGCGCTCAAGTCCCTCGCGATAAGCGATTCGGCCCCCGGCGCCTCTCCCGTGGTAAACTACCCGTCCGAGGAAACGCTGGCAAAAACCCTGAAAAGCCTGGGCATCGATTTATCGGAAAATCCGGGAACGGCGGAAATTTTCGCGGCCCAGCGCGGAGCGGAAATTGAAGTATCCGCCCCAAACCCGGCCGCCGGGAGGATTGCCGGTATCGAGCGCAGGTCTGTCAAAGACGGTGGGAACGAGGCGTACCTGTCCCTGTATACCGGCGGAGGATTAAAGCTTATCGCCATACGGGATATCGGTTCTTTCAAATTTACCGATCCGTCGCTCAACGCCGATCTTGTACGGGCGCTTGATCTTATCGCGGCAAACCGCGCGTCGAGAACAAGAAACCTCCAGATAACGTTGAACGCGGAAAATCCCGGCAGCCGGAATGTTTCGTTAAGTTATGTAATCCCCGTTCCGGTATGGAAAGTTTCGTATCGCCTTGATCTGGGGCAGAGCAGTCCGCTTTTCCAGGGCTGGGCGATTGTCGACAACGGCAGCGACAGCGACTGGAATGACGTGGAGCTTTCCCTGGTTTCAGGCCGTCCGGTCTCGTTCGTTCAGGAACTTTACCGGCCGTACTATCTCGCCCGTCCTGTTCTGCCCCTTTCCATTGCCGCGGCCGCCCGGGCCCGCAGCCACGCTTCCGGCTACGGATATCAAGCCGACGAGGATTATGATTATTTAGCCGAGGCGGAAGTATCCGAGAGTGCGAGCGGTTTCGCCGCCCGCGCCGCCGCGCCGTACCCCAGCTTAAAAAGCGCGGCATCCCAGGATAGCGCGGCGCTCAGCGTAAACAGGCCCGCCGTTTCAGGCAGCGCGGCGGGGGATCAATTTTCGTTTACGGTGAACGAAAGCGTAACCCTGCTCCGCAGACAAAGCGCCATGCTGCCCATTGTTTCAGGCAGGGTACGGGCGGTAAAATCCCTGATCCTTCCCGGTGCCCGCGCCCTCGGCGGAACCGTTAACCCGGAACTTGGCGCGGAAATTGTCAACACAACCGGAATGAAGCTTCCCGCGGGGCCGATAACCGTTTATGACGGCGGAACTTACGCGGGAGACGCCCTTATTGAATTTTTCAGCGAAAACGACAGGCGCTTTATCAGCTATGGCGAAGACCTCTCTGTAACGGCTTCAGCAAAACTTTCCAGCACGCGGGAACTAAGTGCGGTGACGGTTTCCGCGGGAGTTATGACGATAAGCCGGAAACTTGTTTATGAACGGAACTATACGGTAAAAAACGCCGGATCGGAGACAAAGCGCCTTATCGTGGAACATCCCATCACCGGCGGAGCGGCCCTTGCCGAGCCGAAAACGTTCCTCGAAAAAACAGACTCGGTTTACCGCTTTGAACAAAGCCTTCCCGGCGGCAGGGAAATCGGCTTTACGGTAAAAGAAGAAAGTCCCACATCCGAGCGAATTGTCCTTTCCCAGATCAGGCAGGACAGCCTTGTCAGTTTTGCCTCGAACCAGGAGATCCCCGCCAACGTCAGGGCGGCCCTTTCGGCGGCGGCCGAACTCCAGCAAAAGACCGAAACCGCGCGGCAGACCCTTGCCGACACGCAGAGCCGGAAAACCCGGCTCCAGACGGAACAGGACCGGATCAGACAGAACCTCGCTGCGGCCGGAAACGACACCGACCTTGGCAGGAATTATCTTAGACGCATGACGTCCCTTGATACGGAAATTGACGGCGTTAACGAGGAAATTGACGAGGCGGAAAAGCTTGTACAGAGCGCGCGGGCGGATTTTGACAGATATATCGCGGGGTTACGGCTGTAGGGAGACCGCCGGTCGGGGTAACGGCGGCATCCGGGCCGCCCTGTAGATGGGCGGCAGGCCGTCAGTACCCCTGCCGGATCAGGCTTCTTAAATTAATCAGCGCGGCTATATCCTCGGGATCGATGCGCAGAACCTCTTCAAAATCTTCCTTGGCGCGGGCGTAATCCTGCGTACAGAAGTACGACCTGCCCCGAAGAAGGCGCGTGTGCGTGTCATCCGGATCGAGGCGTATCCGCTCGGTAAAGTCAGGAATTGCCAGATCGTAGTCTTCTCTGGAAAAGTATGCGCCGCCCCGGCGGAAATGCGCCCATCCGTTGTCCGGCTCGAGCGTTATCACCCTGGTAAAATCGGCAATGGCCCTGTCGTAGTCCTCTTCCCGGGAATACAAATCGCCGCGGTTGCTGTACGCCTCCGCGTAATCCCCGTCAAGCCGCATCGCCCGCTCGAAATCGGCGAGGGCTTTTTCACGCTCTTTCGTAGA
>JAIRWM010000152.1 GCA_031268975.1 Treponema sp.
TCCAACCTGGAAAGCCAGCTCAAGGAACAGGGAGCTTCGGATAAAATTGACGAAGTGCTCAAGGAAATCGCCGTAGTCCAGAAAGACGCCGGGTATCCGCCGCTGGTAACCCCCACAAGTCAAATTGTCGGAACCCAGGCGGTATTTAATGTGCTGTTCGGTAAATACAACAGACTTTCCGGGGAATTTCAGGATCTGCTTGTGGGCAGGTACGGTGCTTGTCCCGCGCCGAAAAATCCCGATGTGGTTAAAAAGGCGCTTGACGCCCTTAAACTGGACAAGGAAATTACCCACCGTCCCGCGGACGATATTCCCGCCGAATACGGCAAACTTGAAGACGAAACAAAAAAACTGCTGGGAACTTCAGATGTTTCCGTGGAAGACGTTCTTACGTACGCAATGTTTCCCAAAGTCGCCCCCAACTTCTTTAAAAAACGGGATGAAGGCCCGGTTGTTTTCAAACCCGAAGCCGATTCTCCGGCCGCTCCGGCTTCCGGCCAGGCGGCAAAATACAATGTCAACGTTGACGGCACCACATACGCCGTAGTGGTTTCCCCGGCAGGGACTGTCGCCGTTTCCCCGGCGGGAGCGGCCCCGGCGGCGGAAGGCCCCGCGCCCTCGGGCGGAGGCCAGGCAATACCGGCGCCGGTGGCCGGAACCGTACTCCGGTATGCCGTAAACGACGGAGCGGAAGTGAAAACCGGGGATACGGTGGTCATTATCGAGTCAATGAAAATGGAACTGGAAATCAAGGCCACTTCTCCCGGGAAGGTTCATTTCCTCCTCCCTGCGGGCGCCCAGGTTGCCGCGGGGCAGGTTGTGGCGGAAATCGGCGGGACGGCGGGGCCCGCTCCGCGCGCCGCGGCGCCCGCGGCCGCCGCGCCGGCGGTCCAGACGGCCCCTTCCGCAGGCGCCCTCGTTATCCCGGCCCCCGTGGCGGGAACCGTACTTCGTCACGCCGTGGAAGAAGGGGCCCGTGTTGTCCCTGGAGATAACGTGGTTATCATGGAATCCATGAAAATGGAACTGGAAATCAAGGCTACGTCCGAGGGAAGCGTTCACTTCCTCGCTCCTGCCGGAGCCCAGGTCGCCTCCCAGCAGCCCCTCGCGGAAATCAAATAAGGACAGGAGCGAATATGTTGAATCTTAAAAAAAACCCGGTAATGGTTGCTAAAGTATGCCTGCTTATCGCTGTCGGCGCTCTGGCGTTTTCTTTTGTGAATGTAGCCCTGGCCCCAAGGGTCAGGGCGCAGCAGCCGGCGTCTTCCCGGGATAATCTGCCTTCCATCTATAATCTGGACGGAATCCTTCCGGGCAGCGAAAATCTTCCCCGGGTTTCCATCGGCAGTTTCCTTAAAAACATAGCGGACACCACCGGCATTTCCGCCTTTATCAACGATAACATGGAAAAAGAAACCACGGTGATTGATAACGCCACGGGGAAAAACCAAACCATCACCGTTTTCGGATGGATGGAATTCCTCATGGTGGCCGTCGGGTTTCTTATCATCTATCTGGGAGTGGCGAAGAATTTTGAACCGCTGCTCCTTATCCCCATCGGTTTCGGGACGGTTTTTGTAAACGTTCCCTTTGCCGGCATGGGGGCTACGGAGATCGTTCAGCGTGTTGTCGAAAACGGAGTGGTGGTGGAGAGTATCATCCAGCATCAGGGGTTCCTCGATATCATTTACAAAAGCGGGGTGGGGAACGAATTCTTTCCCCTGATTATTTTTATGGGCATAGGGGCCATGACCGACTTCGGCCCCCTTATCGCCAATCCAAAAACCGCCCTCCTTGGGGCGGCCGCGCAGTTCGGCGTTTTCGCGACCCTGTTCTTTGTCAGCGTCGCCAACTTCCTGCCGGAAGTAGCCTTCAACATTAAAGAAGCCTGCGCGGTGGCAATCATCGGCGGCGCGGATGGCCCCACCACGATTTACATCGCGGCAAAGCTCGCCCCGCACCTGTTGGCGACGGTCGCCGTGGCGGCGTATTCCTACATGGCGCTGGTTCCCATGATACAGCCCCCCATCATGAAACTCCTTACCACGAAGGAAGAACGGCGTATCAAAATGAAACAGCTTCGCCCCGTTTCCAAGGTGGAAAAAATCCTTTTCCCCCTGGTGGTGTTTGTGCTTTCAATATTTCTGCTCCCCTCGGCGGCGGCTCTTATCGGCAGCCTTATGTTCGGCAACTTTATCCGGGAATGCGGCGTCGTGGAACGGCTTTCCAACACGCTGCAGAACGAGCTTATCAACATTGTGTCGATTTTCCTCTCTCTCGGCGTTGGAAGCCAAATGACGCCGGAAAAGTTCCTTAACCCCTCGTCGCTGATCATCGTGGTTATGGGGCTTATCGCCTTTGCCATCGCCACCGCGTCCGGTGTTTTGGTCGCCAAGTTTATGAACCTTTTCCTCAAGGAAAAGATCAACCCCCTTATCGGTTCCGCCGGTGTTTCCGCGGTGCCCATGGCGGCCCGTGTTTCCAACAAGGTCGGCCTGGAAGACGATCCGGGGAACTTCCTCCTCATGCACGCCATGGGGCCCAACGTTTCCGGCGTTATCGGCACCGCCATAGCCGCCGGCGTCATGATTGCCGTTTACGGCGGCTGACAGCGGGGCGCCCCAGGGAAAAGCGTCCGCTTATGGAGTTGTCCGCTCCATAAGCGGACGGGGTTTTGGGGGAAAGCCTCACTGTTCCGGGCAATTCCGGCAATTGTCCGGGAGAACATACCAATTTCCCGCGGGCCGCAAAAAACAACTCCGCCCTTCACGCGCCGTTCCCCGGCTGAGGCGAAAAAACCCCGGGTTATAACGAAAATTTCTCCAGTTATAATGATTATTTCCCGAGTTATAATAAAAATTTCCCGAGTTATAACGAAAATTTCCCGAGTTATAATGAAAATTTTCCGAGTTATAATGATTATTTCCCGGGTTATAATGATTATTTCTCCAGTTATAACGGGAATTTCCCGCGCCAGGGCGGCCGTAAGCGCCCCTATCGGCGCTATATGCGGGGGTATATGGGGTATATCCGGTGGAATCTACGCTATATGTGGGGATCGGGGGTGATGTACGCGCTTCCCTGCCGCGCGGGGAAGCGGGATACGGCGCCCGTGCCTCGCCCGGAAACCGCGCGCGAACCGGTGAGCGCGTCTTTCGGCAACGGTAGCACGGCGTAGGCCCCGCAAATGTTACCGTACCCGACAAAGGCCAAAGGGCCGCCGCCAGTCTCGTATTTGCGCGCCTGGTATATCTTCCGGGCGCCGCCTCATCGGCGTATCCGTGTTCGCGGGGGAGGGGCGTTCTGGTTCGCATGCCGTTTCCGGTAACACCCCCGCCCAGTAAACGCATGCGAACCGGTGAGCATGGCACCCTGGTGATGGTAACACGGCGTAGGCCCGGCGGAGGTAACGCTTCCCGGTAAGGCTGAAAGGCGCCCAGTAAACGCGCGCGAAACATTGAGCGCGTCTTTCGGCAATGGTAACACGGCGTAGGCCCGGCGTTGGTTGCTGTTGTGATAAAGGCTGAAGGGCCGCCGCCAGGCGCGCAAATACGGAGACTGGCGGGGGCCGCCGGGAACTTGTACAATGCCGGGCAATCGGTCAATATGGGTATATGTTTCGCGCGCTAAACAGACTGCCGTTATTCTTTATGCTGCTTTTTTTTGGCGGGAAGGCGCTTTCCGCCGATGTTGTAACACAGCTCCCGGATATGTCCCGGGGGGATTACCTGACCGTAAAAATCGCCGTCATCGGGCCCGGTGATGAACTATATCTGTGGTGGGGGCATATCGGCCTCATCATTGAAGACACTCTGTCCGGCGAAAGCAGGCTTTACGACTGGGGCGTGTTTTCTTTTGAGGAAACGAATTTTTATTCAAACTTCGCCTTCGGCCGCCTCTTGTACGCCTGCGCGGTTACCAGTGTCGATTCCAACTTTAACCGCAACATCCGGACAAACCGAAGCATTACCGTATACACCCTCGATTTGCCGCCTGAGAAAAAACTTGAGATTCTCCGGTTTGCGGAAAACAACGCGCGTCCGGAAAACAGGAATTACTGGTATCATCATTTCAGGGATAACTGCGCCACGAGGATTCGGGATATTGTCGATCTGGGTACGTCGGGAAATTTTTATCTTCGTTATGCCCAGGCCCCCGGCCGTCTTACCCTGCGCGGCCATGTGCGCCGCCATACCTGGTTTTCGCCGCTCTGGGACTGGCTGCTCAGTTTCTGGATGGGGCAGGATATCGACACGCCCATAACCGTCTGGGACGAAATGTTCCTTCCTTCGGAAATCGGGAAACGGATAGAAGATTTTACCTACATGGCCCAGGGCACGGAGAGACATCTTGTTTCGTCGGTGGAAGTTATTAACGAGGCGGAAGGCCGCCCTCCGGTTTTGGACGCTCCCCGGAAATCCTGGCCGGGAGCGTTCCTCCTGTCAATCGCCGCAGCGGCCTTGTTTGGTTTTCCCGCGCTGTTCGCGAAAAAACGAAACGCCGCCCGCATCGCGTTTGGTTTAGGCCAATCGGCCCTAGGACTTTTTTTGGGCGTGATAGGGTTACTGCTTTTTTTCATGACGTTTTTTACAAATCATGACTATACGTTTCATAACAGCAACGTTCTTTTTATCAATCCACTGCTATTTGCCGCACTGCCGTTCGGCCTTGTATATGCTTTCACGGGAAATGAAAAAAAACGCCGCCGCGCCGCCGGAATTCTGTGGATACTCTGGACCTATGTATTTGTGGGCGCCGCGCTCAGCGCCGCGCTGAAAATCCTCCCCGGTTTTTACCAGCAAAATCAGGTTACCCTGGCCCTGGTACTGCCCGCCGCCCTGGCCCTTTCCCTGATGTCACGCCGGCTTGCCAGGTGACGCCGCCTTGCCAGGTGGCGGGGGCTTGCCAGGTGACGCCGGCAAATATGTTACCCTTACGGGGGACATTGACCTTGGCGGCCGTGGACGGCCATTGGAGCAGACGAGAACCCGTTTGCGGGCGTTTTTAACGGGGCGGACCATGTCATTTACCGGCTTTCAGGGCCTCTTCGGGTACATTGCCGGCGCCACAATACAGAAGCTCGGCCTTGGGAATGTCGATGTAACGGGAGATGACTCTGTCGGCGGCATTGCGGGGGCTGTACACACCGGCGGCAGCCACCCACCCGGGAGCGATAGCCAACCGGATGCGCCCCGGAGCGTATTGCCGCAAACCGACTATGGCGAAGATACCGCGCCTGAGAGGATGTAACAGGCGCACACAGAGAAACGGCGAAGGCGGGTGTCACCGGGAAGGACGCGGGTAAGCCCGCGCCCTTCCCGGTGACAGGCCCCGCCAGCTTCGTCACTGTGCGCCTGTCCCAGGGCACGGGCACGGTATCTTCGTGAGGGTGACGCCGGCTTGCCAGGCGGCGGGGGGTATAGTATGCTTGGGCCGTATGGACGAAGGTATTGAATCAAGCGGGGCCGTTTTCGATCCCGACGGCGCGCGGCGCCGCGTTCCATCCGCGCCCGACATACAATCCCCCAAACCCTTCTGGCTTAAAGTAAAATTACCTTCGGGGGAAACCTGGAAAAAAGTTGAGGAAGTTCTTGCCCGCCGCCGTCTGCGTACCGTCTGCGACGAGGCGCGCTGTCCCAACAAGGGCGAATGCTGGGGTGCGGGAACGGCGACGTTTATGATTCTCGGCGATATCTGTACGCGGGGCTGCCGGTTTTGCGCGGTGGCGACCGCGCGGGAAGGACGGCCGGTCCGGGAAGAAGAGGGCCGGGAAATAGCCCTGGCCGCGGGAGAGCTGGGCCTTGATTACGTGGTGCTTACCTCGGTTGACCGGGACGATCTTCCCGACCGGGGGGCGGGGCACTTTGCTTCCTGCGTTACGGCCCTGAAAGAAGCCGGGCCTGGAAAAATAAAAGTCGAGGCGCTTATCCCCGATTTTTTCGGAGCGGAACTTGAACGCGTTATCGGCTCGGCTCCCGACGTTATCGCCCACAATGTGGAAACGGTACGTTCCCTTCAGCATATACGGGACAGCCGCGCCTCGTTTGATAAAAGCCTTCGTACACTGCGGGAAGCAAGGGCGGGTCTTGACAGCCTGCGCGGGGGAGCGGGTAAAACAAAGTCGAGCGTACTTTTGGGGCTTGGGGAAACGCGGGAAGAAGTTCTTTCCGTAATGGACGAACTTCGCAAAGCGCGCACCGACATACTGGTTTTGGGCCAGTATTTGCGGCCGTCAAAAAACCAGGCGCCGGTTGAAGAATATGTTACGCCGGACAAGTTTGAAAACTACGCAGAAGCCGCCCGGGAACGGGGTTTTAGTTCCGTCATTGCCTCCCCCCTTGCCAGAACCAGTTATCACGCGAAGGAAACGGAAAGCCATGCCTAAAAAAATACATGTCGAGGGGATGGGAAGGCCCGCGGGCTGCAAGCTGATTCGTGTAAGCGCGGACATTGAAGACGGGGTGATTCGCGTTATCTCCATACGGGGTGATTTTTTTGCCAGCCCCGAAGAGGGCTTTGAACGGGCGGAAAAGCGACTTTCGGGGATTCCCGCCGCGGACTCAGGGGGCGCCTTCGACTCTTTCCTTAAAGAGGAAGGAGTCGAAGCTGCCGGTATAAACGGCGGCGGCCTTGCGGAAGTCCTTGCGGAGGCCGTTTCCGCCGCCGGCCGGGACCCACACGGGCCGGGGCTTTCTTCCGGCGGCCCCCGTTGAGTTACCCGTTCCGGCTCCTGGAGACAGGCTTTCACGACTGCTATTACAACATGGCCCTGGACGAAGTTTTGCTGGAATCCACCTCCGGCGGCGCGGCGGGCGCGCTGCGTTTTTACGGCTGGGATCCGCCGGCCGTTTCAGTCGGCTATTTCCAGGGGCTGCGGGAAGAAGTGGACACGGACGCCTGTAAACGGCGCGGCTTTGACCTTGTCCGCCGTATTTCAGGCGGCGGCGCGGTGCTTCATAAATCGGAGCTTACCTACAGCGTCATCATGCCCCTGGATCATCCCCTCGCGAAAGACGATTTGGGCGAATCCTACCGGCTGCTCTGCGGCGGCCTTCTTGACGGGCTCAAACGCCTTGGAGTGGACGCGGTTTTTTCCGGAATCAACGACATACTGGCCGGCGGGAAAAAAATTTCCGGCAGCGCCCAGACCCGGCGCATGAACTGCCTGCTCCAGCACGGAACGGTAATTCTGGACAACGACGTGGACGTAATGTTTGAGGTACTCCGGGTGCCGGAGGAAAAAATAAAGGGAAAATTGATTGCGGAAGTAAAAGAACGGGTTACCAGCATGAAAGCCCTGCTGGGAAAGCCTCTTTCGTTCGATACGGCCGTCGACGCCTTTACCGAAGGCTTTAAAACCGCCCTGGGCATGGAATTCGGCGCTTTAGGCGCGGAAAGCTTTTCGGTCCTTGCCGAAGAAGAAGAAAAAGCGCGCCTGCGCGCCGTTGAAAAGTTTTCCCGGGAATCCTGGATTTACAAACGCTGATCCCGGGCGGAAAAGAGGGAAGGGAGAGTTGAACATGGATGATCTGGCGGTTACAAAGTGTTGGGGATGTGCATGTGCCAATCACGTGCGGATAAGATGCGCGGTTTTATGAAAGCCTTTTTTCGGTACGGCGCCTTTGCCCTGGCCGCGCTTGCCGCCGCCCCGTTTTCTGCCGCCCAGGAAGCCGCCGTTACCGCCGGCGGGGAACCGCTGCCGGATTCCGGCGGAACCCTTTCCGGGCTGTCGGTAACTTCCCTCCTGGGCGCGGCGGCAGGGGACAGCCTCCACTGGCGGCCCGACTGGCCGGTTTCGGTTCCGCCGGATCTTTTTTATACCCTGGACGAAAGCGGCGCGGCCGGCGTTACCGTACGCTTTGAGGCGCCGAAGAAAAGTTTTGCCGAAGAAGATACCGTGCCCCGGGCCGGCGCGGGCGGAACATCCCCGGCAGACTCGCCTGTCGGAACAGGCGGCGCCGTTTCCTTCCGGCGGCGGGACGGCGTTCTGCTGCGCTTCCCGGTATTTCACGATTCGCGTTTTTTCCAGGCCGGCGCGGAATACGATGCTTCCCGTTCTCTGGAGCGCGTAACCGGGGACGATTTTGAAATGCTGATTCTCGAATCGGACGCCGAAGGACGCCCCGGCGTTGTAAGAATAAAAACAGGGGACGACTATTTTTTTGTCGCCATGGACTACAGCGGAGGGCGTGCGAGCGAAACCTGGTACACCGAAGACGGCGTTCCGAAAGCGGTCATGTATACCAGCGATGCCGGAGATTCCGTGGAGATACGCTACGGGGAAAGCGCGGCGGCGGAAACCCGGACATTCTTTTTTAACAGCTTCGGCTCGATATCACAGATACGCTCCGCCGCGGGAACATGGTCCGCCCTGTACGAACGCCGGGGCCTCCCCCGATACCTTGACCGGAACCTGGGAAACGGAATTGAACAGTACCGCTTCCAGTGGGACGAAGCCGGCCGCCTTACCCGGCTTTCCGCCGGCATCCGGACGGAAGACGGAACAGACTCAGGAAGCGCCGATTCACGCTTTGAGTATGTTCTTGACGACAGGGGCAACTGGATTGTGCGGCGGGAAATACGAATGGTAAACCTGTCGGGCAGACTTTTTCCTGCCCCCGGCTCCGTTATCAAAAGACAGATACATTACGGGGACGCGCCGTGAGCGACGACTGGAAAGAAGCCAGCTACCGGAAAACGCTGGAAGGGGAGCTTCGCGGCCTCGAGCGGCGGCTTGCCGCCGATTCCATCTGCACCGTCGAAGAACTTGAAGGCACCCTGAAACATCTGTATATGCTGATAGGTTCCGACTGGGGAGGCCGCGGCGAAGTACAGAACACCTGCCTGGAAGCGACAGCGGCGGCGTACGAGGCGGTAATCGCCCGGCTGAAGGCTCCCCACCAGAAACGGCATGCGCCTCAGCGTACGCCCCCGTAAACCGGATACGGCGAAGATACCGCGCCCGGAATATATAACAGGCGCACACAACGAAACGGCGCAGGCGGGTGTCACCGGGAAGGACGCGGGCACGCCCGCGCCCTTCCCGGTGACAGGCCCCGCCAGTTTCGTATTCGTGCGCCTGTCCCAGGTACGGGCGCGATA
>JAIRWM010000015.1 GCA_031268975.1 Treponema sp.
AAATGTACGATAACGGAACCCATGAGATAGTCAATGACAACAAAAAAGAACTGTCCGTTGACTATTACGCAGGCGATTCGGTAATAAGTACGGCGATTCCGGAAGGACAGGATTTTTCCGGGGATACCATCGCGTCCGCGCTGGTAAAAATTGTCGGAAAAGAACGGGCCATGAAGCTGCTTGGCTGGGATGATAGTAACAATCCCCAATTACAGGCTGCCTTGGACCTGGCGCGGCGGCAAGGAAACCGTACGTTTGATCTTGGCGATCCAAATTTTGCCAATATTGCCGGCGAATTTTTAATGCAGCTTCCTTCTATCACCGCTTTCGATGGGACTGTTAGGGGCAATATTCTTGCGGAAGTGAATGAAAACGGTTACTTTAACTATTCCTATGTCAACGCGACGGTATACCGGAATCCCCTTTCCCATTATGTACTCGCGAATGTCGGCACAAGGCAAAGGCAATACGAAAATCTTGATACCATTGTTTATTACAAGGTGGGAATTAACTACAATTTCAGCGACGTATTGGTGATGGGCAATTATCAAACAGTTGATAACACCACGCAATCCGGCATGAATGAGCCGTATTATTCTCCCCGGCACGGCGGCTGGGTTCAGGGTAATACCGTCGCGGCCGGCGTATTCAACATGCAATACTATTCCAAGTCCCATTTTACGGAAAACGTACTGGTCATCAACAACGCGAGAACAATTTCAGGCATATTCATAAACAGTCTGGGCCTGGAAGGGGACGCAACCTCGGGGCCGCGCTGGCTTGAGCATGACAACTGGATTCAGGGAAAAAATGATCCCGGTAATGTGAAACTTTCAGACGGTTGTTTTATTACAACAGTGGAAAACCAGGGAATAGTACTGGCAAAGCTGGCGGAATTTGGCCTTACCAGGGGGTATCAGATAAAAACTACGCTGCATGACAAGAAGTATGTCGTTGCGCCTAAATACAATGGTTATTGGAGGTAGAATGAAAAAGTATTGTTTGGTTTTTGTTTTGGCGGTAAACTCATTTCTGCTTGCCCAGGCACAGGAAGATTTGAGTTTCACGGTGTACGGGAGCGATCACATGATCGGCGTTGTTTTGCCATCTTCGTGGAATGTTGACATGAATCTGGCAAGGGTAATCAGAATGAACGCGTTTTTCTATCCACGCAGATACACGGTAAACACAGCGCCTGTCGGTATACTGCTGGCGCTGGAGGACAAGGATGGCATCCCGTCGTTTGACGCATGGGTGGAAGGCAAGTCACAGTTATATGCGCGTGACATGCCGGATTTAAAATCCGACAAACTGTCGTGGCGCATAACAAGGGAAAATAACGACAGGGTAATCGTGGAAAAGTTTCACAGTAATAAATCGCCGGAGATTTTGTATTCTGCATACATTGATGCCGGCGCCGATTTTTATGTAAATCTGTTAATGCAGGTAAAGGAAAAAAAGGAGGTGAATATCAGGCAGCTTGAAAACGAATTCAAAAACTGCCTTGAAAAAACGACTATTTCGGGGATTGGAATGAGCGAATAAAGGCTTTTACCTCAGGTCCTGTATCCTGAACAGGAACTCGAATTCTTCGAGTTCCTGTTCAAAGCCAAAGTAGAACGGATAACGGACAAGGCCCCGCTCGGGAAGAATATCCCCGCAGATGATCGTTTTTTGTATAAGTACGCCGGTAACATTTTCCAGGTGGATTTTCCCGGCTGTTTCCGGGTAATCCCTTGCAAATATTCCGGGACTGAATATAACGGTATATGAGTCAATGGAGCCGGGCAAATTCTGCCAATATTCTTTTCCGTCCACCGTAAAATTCTGGGAATCTTTTATTGTTGGATATAAATTGGTTTTATCAGCCGGCGTAATAATAAAATAAAAAACAAGGCCGTCCGGATACGTGTAAATCCTTTTTCCGTCGTTAATAAAATTTTGCCGTTCTACCAGTGCGAGGGTTACCTTGGACATTTTTCCTTCCTGTACCATGGGGATTTTTCCCGGCCCGGTCCGGGGGAACGACGCGCAGGAAGAAAAACACGCCAGAAAGAAAAGGGGAACCGCCGCGTAAAAAGCGGTTCTTTGCCCGCCGTGGGGCAGTTTTAGTCTCATGGAAGACAATTATAACGCCAAAAAAAATAAAAAACTACACTGGAGTTGTTCAGTAACCGGAGCTACTGAACAACCCCTACTTTTCCGCTGTGTCGTTCCAGTGACCGATAGTGCGAATTTTCTGATTCCGGTAACGTACAAGTACGGCGGGATTTCTGCCGCACAGATCCTCAAGGTCCCGTACCAGTATGTCTTTTATGGTTTTCGCTGCCGCGCCGGGATCCGTGTGGGCGCCGCCCGGCGGTTCGGGGATAACGCCGTTGAGCACTTTGAAATCAAGCAGATCCTGGCTTGTGATACGCAGCATCGCGGCGGCGTCTTTGGCTTTTGTGGCGTCCCTGAGCATTATCGAAGCGCCGCCTTCCGGGCTGATAACCGAGTAAATGGCGTTTTCCAGCATGTAGACCTTGTCTCCCACGCACAGGCCAAGGGCGCCGCCCGAACCGCCTTCCCCGACAACGACGCAGATCACCGGGGTTAAAAGTTGGCTGAAATCCCTGAGGTTTCGGGCTATCGCTTCGCCTATGCCCCGTTCTTCCGCGCCGAGGCCAGGATAGGCCCCGGCGGTGTCAACCAGCGTGATGATGGGCCGGTGGAATTTTTCCGCTTCTTTGGCAAGGCGAAGGGCTTTTCTGTAACCTTCGGGATTCGCCATGCCGTGGTTACGGAACACGTTTTCCTTAAGGGTACGGCCTTTCTGGTTCGCCAGCACGGTAACGGGCCTTGAATCAAGAAACGCGATCCCGCCGACAATTGACGGATCGTCGCCAAACGCCCTGTCTCCGTGAAGTTCGATAAAGCCGTCAAAAATACGGCTGATATAGTCAAGTGCATAGGGCCGTTCGGGATGGCGGGCAAGTTCTACCTGTTTCCAGACGGTTTCCACTTTTGATACAGCCTGTATTTTTGTTTCAATCCGGGCCAGTTCATCCTGAACATCAAGCCCGGAATCTTCAACCAGTTTTTTTAGTTCTCCAAGTTTAAGGGAAAGCGCGTTCATTATCTGCTCCTGTGAAGATCGATCAGCACGGAAATTATTTTGCGCTGATCTTTGCGGGGGACAATGGCGTCGACAAAGCCCTTTTCAAGCTGGAACTCGGCGCGCTGAAAACCTTCGGGAAGGCTCTGCCGGATTGTGCCTTCAATAACGCGGGGGCCGGCAAAGCCGATAAGTGCGCCGGGTTCCGCCATTATTACATCGGCCAGCATGGCAAACGACGCGGTAACGCCTCCCGTCGTAGGATCGCAGAGCATGATAAAAAACGGAACGCCGGCCTTGTCCAGTTCCGCCGCGGCGCTGGAAGTTTTTGCCATCTGCATCAGCGAAAAAATGCCTTCCTGCATACGGGCGCCTCCCGAAGTTGTGTAAATAAGTACCGGGTTTTTTTCTTCCGCTCCCTTAAGCAGGGCGCGGCATACTTTTTCTCCGACCACAGAGCCCATGGAACCGCCCATAAACTTAAAAGACATAAGCCCCAAAATAAGCGGCTTGCCTTCTATGGTACAGGTTCCGGTAATAACCGCGTCTTTCATGCGGGCCTTTGCTTCGGCTTCGGAAAGTTTTTCTTCGTAGCCCAAAAGATCTATCGGGTTAAGGGATCTAAGGTTGGCGGAAAATTCGGAAAAACTGCCTTTGTCAACAAGGTAAGCGATTCGTTCATGGGGTTCCATGCGGTAATGAAAGCCGCAGTCCGGACAGGTCATAAAGGCGGCGGTTTCAGCGCCGAATGTCTTTCCGCAGCCGGGGCAGCGTTCCTGGTCCTGTGCGCCTGGTTTTTTTTCCGCGGGTTTAGAGGACACTCTCAACCTCCTTTTCAATTTCACTGTAATACGATGTTCCAAAAGATCCGGAACGGAATATGGGATGATTGATGATCCACCTTTGCCGGTTTGTGTTAACCGCAATTCCGTCGATCACCAGTTCGCCCAGCGCCCGGTTCATGCGGGCCAGGGCTTTTTCCCGGTTCGTGTCGTGCACGATAAGTTTTCCTACCATTGAGTCGTAGTGGGGAGAAACAGTACAGCCCGGATAAAGGGACGAGTCAAACCGTACCCCCGGCCCGCCGGGAATTTCCAGGCGGTTTACCCTGCCCGGCGCAAGGGCGTTGATTCTGCATTCAATTGCCCAGCCTGAGTTCTCCGTTCCGTCCCGCGGGGCAATGCTCATGCGACCTTCCGTGCAGGCAAGGATTTGTTCGCGGATTATGTCGACCCCGCTTACAAATTCGCTCACGGGATGTTCAACCTGGACGCGGGCGTTTACTTCCATAAAATAAAACGACCCGTCTTCAACAAGAAATTCAATAGTGCCCGCGCCCCGGTACTTTAGTTCCCTGAAAAGCGGAACCGCCCCGGCTGCCATGGCTTTGCGCATGGACGGATCCACAGCCGGGGCAGGGCTTTCTTCGATCAGCTTTTGATGATTTTTCTGTACCGTGCAGTCACGTTCTCCCAAAACCGCGACATTGCCCGAGCCGTCGGAAAGTATCTGGAGTTCCACATGCCGGGGATTTTCAAGGTACTTTTCGATGAACACTGTCCCGTCGGCAAAATGGGCTTCCGCTTCGCATCTTGCAATGGCAATGTTTTCCTCTAACTCACCGGCGTTTTTTACAATCCGCATGCCTTTGCCGCCGCCGCCGGCCGCAGCCTTGATGATAACCGGGAACCCGAGCTTTTCCGCGTTTTCTGCGGTCCGGCGGGGGTTTTCTGTTTCCACCGCGTCTGTTCCCGGAGTAACCGGGAGGCCGTATTTCCGTGCCGTCGCTCTGGCCTGTACCTTGTTTCCCAGCAGTTCCAGGTTTTCCGGGGACGGCCCGATAAAAACAAGGCCGCCGCTGCCGCACAATCTGGCAAAGGCCGCGTTTTCCGAAAGAAAGCCGGCGCCGGGGTGAAGCGCCTCGCAGCCGGTATGAAGCGCCGCCATGATAAGATTTTCCGCGGAAAGGTAACTTTTTGCCGAAGGCGGCGGCCCGATACAGACCGCCTGGTCGGCAAGCCGCACATGGAGGCTGCCTGAGTCCGCGGTCGAATACACGGCGACGGTTTCAATACCCATTTCCCGGCAGCTCCGGATAATTCTCACGGCAATCTCGCCCCTGTTGGCGACAAGAAGGCGTTTTATCACAGGCGCTTTACCTCAAACAGAGGCTGGCCGTATTCGACCATATCTCCGGCGGCGGCCTTGACCACGAGAATCTCACAGTCAAATTCTGCGACTAAATGGTTCATCATTTTCATTGCTTCAAGAATGCACAGTGTGTCGCCGATTTTTACTTTTGATCCCGGCCTGACAAAAGGCGGGGCATCCGAACCCGGAGACGGATAAAACGTTCCGACGATGGGACTTGTTATAATATCGGCCGGACTTTCGCCGTGAGGGGCGGATCCCGGCACAGGGCCGTTCCCGCCGGAAACAGTCTCCCCGCCGGTTTCCGCCGGGCCGGGGGAACCGTCCGTGCGCCCTGCTTGTCCGCGCCCGGACGGCGGCGGGGCCTGTTTCAGGACAAGCCGGGAAGTTCCGTCGTCAAGTTCAAGTTCGCCGATTGCCCCGGCGGTGAATTTTTCAATTACTTTTAAAACAAACGATTCGCTTATCTGCATTTTATTTTCCTTGCGTTTCAAGAGTTTCCGCATCCTGTCAGGCTGTGGGTCTTCCGGGAAGCCGCAAACGTAGTTTGCGCACCGGCTTCCCGGACGGGCCCGTCATTTAATCCCCGAAGGATCAGTTTCCTCTTCATAATCAACACCTTCAACATCAAAGCCGTGGGCCTCAAGAAAGTCGTGTTTAAAACCGGCGATGTCGGTAAGTTCAAATACGTTTTCGGCGGTGACTTTTTCCATGCGGCCTGTTGTTTCGCCCTGCACGTCATCCCTCATTTCCCAGTCGTCAATGCGTATGCGGCCTTCGCTGTCTACCGGAACTTTTGCCGGATCGGCGGCGGCTTCGGTATCGTAAAGCCTTTCCCGGTACAGCCGGACAGTCTGCTCCACGCAGCCTTCGTGAAGGCGTTTTTCCTTCATCACTTTAAAAAGACAGGAAACATAAAAAGGAATGATGGGAATTACCGCGCTTGCCCGCGTAACCAGCGCCTTGTTCACCGAAATCCACGCACGAGCCGGCCCGATCCGGGAATCGGCAAACTTCGTGTTGATTGCCCCGGCCGCCCGTTCAAGGTCGGCCTTTGCCCTGCCGATGGTTCCGTTTTTGTAAATCGCCCAGGAAAGTTCGGGGCCGATGTATGTGTAGGCGACTGTCCGCGCCGACGGAGAAAGGAGGCCTTCACCGGCAAGGGCGTCAATCCACAACTCCCAGTCTTCGCCACCCATAACTTTGGTTGTGGCGGCGATTTCCTCATCAGTCGCCGGTTCCGCAGATGCTGTAATAACGGATCCTGTCATCATGTCCAGGGTTTTTCCCGAATAGGTCTGGCCGATGGGCTTGATAACCGATCTATACATAATTCCCGTTTTGGGATCCGTGCGTACCGGGGACGCGAGGGAATAAACGATAAGGTCAACCTTTGCCGGAATTCCCGCCCGTGCGGCCGTTTCCCCAAGCGCCTGGGCTGCGCGGGTTTTCATTTCGGATGAAAAGGCGTCGCCGTCCAGGGTTTTCGCGGCAAGGCCCGCTTTCGCCGCTTCCATGTCAAAGCACTGGTTGTTGTACCAGCCGGGAGTGCCAGGCTTGGTTTGCGAACCGGGCTTTTCAAACGAAACGCCGACAGTGGCCGCGCCGTAACCGAAAGCCGCGGAAACACGGCTTGCCAGGCCATAGCCGGTGGAACAGCCGATAACAAGAACAAGGCCCGGCCGGTTTTCCCCGGCCCCTGCCGCGTCCGGGGTTTTGCCGCCTGCGAGGTTTTTTGTTACATACCGAATCTGATTCCGTACCGACGCGGCGCACCCGGAGGGATGACTGTTAATACAGATGTTGTTGCGAACCATTGGTTTAATGATCATGGTTTTCTCCTTATGGTGAACCGACAAGGCAGAGCCATTCGGCTTCCGCGGCGATTTCATCTTCTACATAGGCTTTGCCGGCCTGCTTTATCATTTTGGATGAAACCCGAAGGTTTGTTATTTCCGAGCGGACTGTCTGTCCGGGACGAACCTGACGGCGAAACTTGACCTTGTCAACCGAAGCGAGAAAAAAAAGCGTGTCCCCGGCAAGGATTCCCTGTTTGCGAAGGCCCGCGCCGCCGGACTGGGCCATGGTTTCAACAAGAATTACTCCGGGTACCACAGGGTACCGGGGAAAATGTCCCTTGAAGAAAAATTCTTCTTCGGTAAACGTATGGTTTGCGATAATAAGATCGCCTTCCGTTCTTACATCGTCTACAAACAGAAACGGTGTTCTGTGGGGCAGCAGCTCTTCAATTTCCGCGTTCATGGTTTCTCCCTAATTGCGATGTAATTGCACTGTACGTCGCCGTTAGACGTACTTTTTGAATACGACAACGCCGTTGTGTCCGCCAAAACCGAGGCTGCCGGATGCCGCGGCGTTTACCGTTCCGTACTGAACCTTGTTCGGCACATAGTCAAGATCGCATTCAGGATCGGGATTGTCGAGATTAATTGTCGGTGGGAAAAAACCTTCCCGAATGGCAAGTATGCAGGCAATTGCTTCCATGCCGCCGGAACCCGCCACACAGTGGCCTGTCATGCTCTTTATGCTGGAAATTTTCAGTTTGTATGCGTGGCTTCCAAAAGCTGTTTTGATCATTTTTGTTTCTGTCGGATCGTTTATCTCGGTAGAGGTACCGTGGGCGTTGTAATACTGAATGTCTTCGGGCTTGAGATTCGCGTCGGCGAGGGCGGCGCTTATCGCCCTGCCGCCTCCGCTGCCCGACGGTTCGGGCGCGGTGATATGATACGCGTCGGCGCTGGCGCCGTATCCGGCAAATTCGGCGAGTATGACCGCCCCCCGTTTTTTCGCGGTTTCTTCGCTTTCAAGAACAAGCACCCCGGCGCCTTCTCCCAATACAAAACCGTTTCTGTCTTTGTCGAACGGGCGGCTTGCTTTTTCAGGATCGCTGTTGTGCGTCGCCGAAAGCGCCTTGAGCATCTGGAAACCGCCGATGCCGAACGGGACGATGCAGGATTCGGTTCCGCCGGAAATCATCGTGTCGCAGCGGCCGCAGCGGATAAGGTCAAGGGCCTGGCCGAGGGCGTCGGTTCCCGAAGAGCATGCCGTTACCTGGGTGTATGCCGGACCCTTCGCGCCGTAGATCATCGAAATGTTGCCGGCCGCTTCGTTGGCAATCATAAGGGGTATGCTCAGGGGAAGCATGCGCCGGGGCCCCTGGCTTAACAGTTTTCCGAACGATTCGGACACTATTTCAAAACCGCCTATACCGTTTCCAAGAACAATCCCCGTTTTTTCCCCGTCCGTTTTGAGATGTTTGCGGCCCTCCCCGTCAACGGAAATCAGATTCGCCTGGAGGAGAGCCTGTTCCGCGGCTGCGGTTGCAAACTGGGTAAAGCGGGCCATTTTCCGGTAATCTTTTTTGTCGATCCACCGGCCGGGTTCAAAGTTCTTTACCTCCCCGGCTATCTGTACGTCAAAACCCGCCGTATCAAAAGCGCTGATCCGGGAAACGCCGCTTTTGCCTTCTTTGAGGGCCGCGCAAAAAGCTTCGATCGAATTTCCAATGGGAGAAATAACGCCCATCCCGGTTATTACAACTTTTCTGTTCATTGTCTCCTTCCTTATATCGTGGTGTTACATGAACATGCCGCCGTCAACGGCAAGAACCTGTCCCGTTATATACGCCGACGCGTCCGAAGCGAGAAAGAGCGCCGTTTCGGCAATGTCTTCCGGTTTTCCCATGCGTTTAAGGGGAACCTGCTCCAGTAGTTTTTCTTTTACTTCGCCGGGAAGAATATCCGTCATGCCGGTTTCTACAATGCCCGGCGCAATGGCGTTGACCCGCACATTGCGGGAAGCGGATTCCCTGGCAAGGCTTTTTGTCATGCCGATAAGGCCCGCCTTGCTGGCCGCGTAATTCGCCTGTCCGCCGTTGCCATGAACGCCGACAACGCTTGACATGTTGATGATGGATCCGGTCCGCCTGTGGATCATGTCCCGGCCTATGATTTTGGCAAAAATAAACGACGCGGTAAGATTAACGTCCAGCACTTTCTGAAAGTCTTCAAGCTTCATGCGGAAAGAAAGATTATCTTTCGTGATCCCCGCGTTATTGACAAGAATGTCAAACCCTCCCGAATCACTGACGGAAGCTTCGGCAATGTCCTCAAGCGTTTTCGGCAGTGAAAGATCCGCGCTTATCCAGTGGAACTTCCCGCCGGAAGCGCGTTCTGCCAGGTCTTCCGGCTCCCGCCGTCCAATCCCCCAGACTTCCGCGCCCTCTGCAAGAAAAAGGACGCTTATCGCTTTGCCTATGCCTCTGGAGGCCCCGGTAACGAGCGCTTTTTTGCCAGACAAAACCTGTTTATGTTCCAGCATGTTTTCTCCTTGTTCCACGACTAATTTTCCGCGGTTAATTCGTTTATCGCGTCCACCGTACCCGCCGGGCGGCAGGGGACTTTGCTTCCCGTGTCCCGCCACAGTCCCTGTAGAACCTTTCCGGGACCTGCCTCAAAAACGGCGTCCGGATTAAAGGCCGCCAGCGCCGCTTCTTCATCCGTCCAGCGGACTCCCTCGCAAATCTGGCGCAGGGCCAGGGACTTCGCCTCCGCCCCGCTTTGTACGCGGTTTCCCGTAACATTGGAAAAAAGGGCGATCTCCGGATCCTTAAACGCTACTTTTTCCAGCGCGGGAGCGAACGCTTCCGCGGCCTCTTTCATAAACGGCGAGTGAAACGGACCGGCAACTTCAAGGCGGATAAACCGCCGCGCTCCCGCTTTCTTAAACCGTTTTTCCGCTTCGGCCAGCGCCGGGGCGGTTCCCGATACGACTGTCTGTTTGGGTGAATTGATATTTGCCGCGTACAGTCCGCCGGGAAACGATCCGGCTTTTTCCCATTCGGCAATAAGGCCCTCAACCTGTTCCGGCGGAAGCCCCAGTACGGCGGCCATGCCGGGTGCGCTGTCTGCGCCGCCGGAGATACGGTCAACGGCTGCCTGCATCGCCCTGCCCCTGGCCTGGACAAGGGTAAAACAGTCCCCCGCGCCGATAACCCCGGCGCAGGCCAGGGCGGGATATTCGCCCAAGCTGAAACCGGCGCAGATGGAAGGGGTAAACCCCTTTTCTTTAAGCCGGGCGGCGGCGGCTAGGGAAGCGGCGGTAAGGGCGATCTGCGAAACATCGGTGCGCCTGAGTTTTTCCGCGTCGCTGTCGCGGATAAGGCTTACCATATCAAGGGACAGGGTTTCTGACGCGATGGAAAAAATTTCCCGCGCCGCCGGGGAAATGTCATAAAAATCGAGACCCATGCCGGGGTATTGGGCGCCCTGACCGGGAAACAAAAAGACAAAGCGCTTTTCTACCATACGATTAAATTTCCTCCGTAGGTTAGTCCGGCGCCGAATCCGACGGTAATGACAAGATCTCCGTGTTTTATTTTTTCCGCGCGGTTAAGCTCGTCCAGGGCTATGGGGATCGACGCCGAGGAAGTGTTGGCGTATTCCCCAATGTTGAGAAAGAATTTTTCTTCAGGAATACCCAGCCGTTTGCCTGCAGCCTGAACAATGCGGGCATTTGCCTGGTGAGGAATGATGCGGGTAATATCGTCTATTGCCAGGGATTCTTCTTCCATCAGCCTTGCTATGGTTTCGGTAATTACCTTGACGGCAAAATTGTATACGGCGTGGCCGTTCATCTCCACATGGGGATGTACTTTCACCGTTTCGCCGTTTTTCCAGGGATTACGGGTTCCCCCGCGCCGTATAATAAGATTTTCCCAGCCCGATCCGTCCGCGCCCAGTATGGTACGAACAAGGCCGCGCGGCCTTGCCGGGGCGGCGCGCTCTTCATCCCGCTTTTCAAGCAGCAGCGCTCCGGCGCCGTCTCCGAAAAGTATGCAGCTTCCCCTGTCGTTCCAGTTGGTAACCCTGGAAAGCGTTTCCGCGGCGATAACCAAAGCCCGTTTTCGCCTTTTGTCTGCCGAAAGCAGGGCCGCCGCCGTTTCAACGCCGTAAATAAAGCTGCTGCAGGCTACCGTGACATCCATCGCGGCGGCGTTTTTTGCCCCAAGGCGGTTTTGGACAAGGCAGGATGTGGAAGGACAACCGTAAAA
>JAIRWM010000104.1 GCA_031268975.1 Treponema sp.
TCCCGGAGAAAATCCAGAAAGAGATGGTGTATTCTGAAACCCTGAAAATACGCGTCGGAATGGATGACGGAACTGAACTGTTCCATGGCGGCGATGTTTTTGCCGTCCGGATCAAGACGCTCCAAAAGATTCCGGGGCCAGTGTTCAATAAGGGAAAGTTTTACAAGGAACTTTTGAAGATCATCTTCCATGGAGAAAAAAATATTTTCCTCCATTTTTTTGATCGGCCTCATCACCCTGTCCCAGCTTCGTCCGCGGGCCTCCCCCGCCTTCAGTTCATGGAGAATAAGGCTGAGAGCCAGAGCCCAGCCCTCGGTCTTGTCAAAAATGCGGGTAAGTTCCTTTTCCTTAAGGATGATATGATGAAGACGGAAATAATCACCCGTTTCTTCCCTGGTGAACCGGAGATCCTCCACGGTAATTTCGGAGAGAAGCCCCTTGGACAAAAGGTTGACGGTGTTTATCGCCGGGGCTGTCCGGGAAATAATGACAACGGTGTTTTTTGAAACCGGAACAGTCAGCGCCTTGTCTATGTGCCGCAGGGCCGGCCCGCTGGTAACAAGATGGGAATCGTCAAAAACAAGTACATAGGGTTCCGGGCTTATTATTTCGTTTTTGAGCAGGCTCAGATACCGGTCATACTGCCGATCCGATTCGGGAAAGCCTATGTCAAGGAGGATTTTTGCCGCCGTGGGGTTGATACGCGCCACCGCCTGGGCATAACTCTCCCAGGAATGCCAACCCAGGTTATCCTGCCGCGAAAGCTGTACCCAAATGACCTTTTGCCGGTGTTTCTGGAGGAAAGAGCTTACCGCATGGGTTTTGCCGCTGCCCTCGCCGGCCACCACGGTAACTACATGGTTCCGCAGCGCCCTTTCCAGGACATGGTCCACCCGGGGCCGCTCCAGAAAACGGTGATCCGTTGAGTTGTTGATTTCGCCCTGAAAAGTCCGTTCAATCATTTTCATTTGTTCAACCGGAAAAATTCCGGAAAACCGGGATGGTAAAAACCCTCCGGGCAAATATACAATACCTGATAATAATACTAAGGATTTAAACGTGTCAATAACCGGGGACACGGCCGCCCGGCTGTATGTTAAACAAGCCCCCGGGACACCGCTATCCGTATCGCGTCGGCCTTGTTAACCGCCCCCAGCTTGCCGTAAATGCTGCGTATAACGCTTTTTACCGTGTTTATCGACAGGGAAGCGAGTCCGGCGATTTCTTCCTGGGTCATGCCCTGGACCATGTTCGAAAGGATTTCCGTTTCCCGGCGTGAAAGCTGGTTTCCCTGACCGGCGGCTGCTGTTCCCGAATTTTCCGGCTTGTACTGTTCCGCCACGATAAACAACTTTTTCGCGTAGGCCGATGCGCTCCGGCGTACTCCCTCAAGCCAGTCACGGGGAATTGTCGTGGTTTTGTCCCTTAGCGCCGTGTCGGCAAGAGCCCGCATATCCTTTCCCATCTCGGTGAATGGCATATAAAGGACATTGGGGCTGGCCATGTTGTAGGCATCTTCCAGCGCGGTAAAAGCGGCTGCTCTGTCCTTGATTTGATACCAGCATACCGCTTCCAGAACTTTTTTTTCGATTCTCCCCAGAACAAAATCCCAGTGACCGCTCCGGGCGCCCCGTCTTTCCAGAGCGGCGAGAGTCGCGGGGTAGCCCCGTTCGGCAAAATGGTACTTCGCCTTGACCAGCACCTCAAGGCCAAACGCGATGGAGTTAAGATCGCTTTCCTCAAAATCGTTCTTCAGCCATGGGGCAAGACGGTCAGTTTGTCCTGTATGGGCATAGTACCAGCCGGTAACAATTTCGTAATTGGTAAACCGGGTAGGATACCGCTCTTCGTCAAGCTGTGTTTCAAGCTGCTTGAGTATATCCCCAAGAATCCCGTATTTCCCCCGGGCCAGGCCGATCCGCAAGAGGTAAAAAAGGGACCTGTTTTCCGTCTCGTACTGCCGCCCCTCGCGGGCGCTCTTGAGTGCCCTGCGAACGTGCTGTTCCGCTTCCTCCAGATTGCCCCTGAAAAAAGCCAGCTCCCCCCGGCAAAGGTCGTCCATTCCCAGGACGCAGCCCCCGAAAGCGACTGAGGTATAGGGGACGGACGCGCTTATGGCGTCTATGTACTTTTCCATTTCCCCTTTTTCCCCGGTGTTCACGCGGCAAAGGTACGAACTCAGGGCTATTACCGACATGGGGGGACCGACTTCAAACTTGTTAAGCTCGTAGTAATGGAAGCACTTTTCAAAGTAATGAACATAGTCATAGTCCCTGGTATAGGAACAGGTGTTCATGCCGATAAAGCCCAAAAGGTTGTAACAGCCGGACAGGGTCCGGTAGACGGTGGGGGAAGGCGGAGCGGCTTCCAGCCTCGCGATAACCGCGACGAGCTCTTCCCGTGATTTGTCAAACATTTCAAGGCTCAGATAGAGCCCTGTGCGTATCACCTGGGCCGTGGCAATGCGATCGTATATCTCGGAAGGCGCCCGTTCCATAATTTCCAGCAGCATCCGCGCGGTGCGGTTGGGCAGCATGGGCGGCATGGTTTCCACCACACCAATGAGCCTCTCATAATCTCCGGCTTTTTCGTAATAGTTGATGGCGTCTGTTTTTTGATTGTTCACGGCACACCACGCGGCGGCCTTTTGATAAACTTCTTTTTTTTCTTCCCCGGAAAGTTCCCGCTGTTTTCCGCTCAAATAGTCCAGCAAAAGGTGATGTATCCTGTACGTGTTCTGGTAGCTGTCAAACTGTATGAAAGAACTGATTTGTCCCATCTCCTCAATGAGCGCTTCGCCGAAACCCTGCCCATCCGGGGCGGAGCTCCCGGCGGCAATGGCCCGGATGAGGTCCGGCACCAGATGTTCCACAAGGGACAACTTGATAAGGAGCCGCCGCAGGCCCGCTGATACAACCGAAATAATCTCGCTTTCTATAAGACGGAAAATATTCGTCCGCATCGCCTGGGGCACATAGGGCGCGTTCGGAGTATTTTTCAGGGACAGGCCCGCCAGATGTATGGCAAAGGCCCATCCTTCAGTATCATGATATATGGAAGAGACTGTCTGGGATGAAGGCCGGATATCCTGGGCACGAAAGTAGTCCACCATTTCTTCCTGGCTGAACCGGAGATCGTCCTCGGTGATTCTGCCCAAAAGCCCCTTGGAAAGAAGTTTTGAAAGGTTGATAGTCGGTTCGGTCCGGGAGATGAGGATAGAGGTGATGCTGGGGAAAGACGAAGTAACCGAACGTTCCAGAAAACGCAGAACGGCTTTGTCTTTGATAAGATGAAAATCGTCGTACACAAAAACATATTTTACGTCGTCGCGGGTTTCTTCCCGAGGAATGACCATGTAGCGGTCCAGTTCCCGTTCCGTTTCGGGAAAATCGACATGCATAAGCCTCGCGGCCGCTTCTTTGTTGCCCAGGGAAACCCCGGCGATAAAATTCTCCCAAAACCGCTTGCCGATATTGTCCCGCTCGGACAACTGCATCCAGCAGGTCAAGGCATTATACGTACGGACAAAAGAATAGACCGCGTGGGTTTTTCCATACCCCGCGCCGGCGTTGACGACGACGACAGGATTCCGCACCGCCTTTTCCAAAAGGAGATCTATTCGGGGCCGTTCCAGATATATCTGGTTTCCCGGCGCCAGAGGTACGTTGCTGCGAAAAAGCCGTTCCGGCATGTTCTTCCCTTACCAGCAGATGCAAAATCTTTTTGACAGCGCCTTTTGGATTTTGCGTAAAAACGTTATGCCAAAACCAATTCCAAAAACAGGGATACTGGGAAAACCCATGTACCTGTATAATACTCCCGAAGAATTGTAACTGTCAATGACAAAACAAGCGAAGCTGTCAGGCTGTTGCCGGCAGGATGCCGGGACCAGCGGGGACTGGTAACAAAGAGGCTTTTTCTCTATAATAAGGACGCGGTTCCAAAATCTGACATTTTGGAACCGCGTCAAGAAATCATCTTAGTTCAGGAGCATCCGGTATGGCCGAAGAATTAACCGAATATCAGGGACCCGCTACGATGGAAAAAATTACTTCCCTGGCTAAACGGCGGGGTTTTGTTTTTCAATCATCGGAAATTTACGGCGGCCAAAACGGCGCCTGGGATTACGGGCCGCTGGGAATTGAACTGAAAAACCGCATTGCCCAGGCATGGTGGAAAGAAATGACCCGGCTTCATGACAACATTGTAGGGCTTGACGCGGCCATTTTAATGCATCCCCGCACCTGGGAAGCTTCCGGCCATGTTGAAAATTTTACCGACCCGCTTGTTGACTGTAAAAAGTGCAAATCCCGGTTCAGGGCAGACCAAATCCCCGAAGAAAACCTTGCCGGCAAAAAATGCCCGGAATGCGGAGGCGAGCTTACCGACACCCGGAAATTCAACCTTATGTTCAGCACCCACATCGGCCCGGCGGAAGACAGCGCCAGCGTTATTTATCTGCGTCCGGAAACAGCCCAGGGAATTTATGTAAACTACAAAAATATCATTCAAAGCAACAGGATGAAAATTCCCTTCGGCATTGCCCAGATTGGCAAGGCGTTCAGAAACGAAATCGTAACCAAGAATTTTATTTTCCGCACCTGTGAATTTGAGCAGATGGAAATGCAGTTCTTTGTACAGCCGGGAAGCGATGAACAGTGGTTTAACACATGGAAGGAACGGCGCTGGGCGTATTATGAAAAACTCGGGGTCAGGATGAACCATCTCCGCTGGCACCGCCATGGCCCGGACGAGCTTGCCCATTACGCGAAGGACGCCTACGACATTGAATACGCTTTCCCCATGGGCTGGCGGGAACTTGAAGGCGTCCATAACAGAACAAACTATGACCTTTCCCGGCACACCCAGTATTCGGGAAAAGACCTTCAGTACATTGATCAGGAAAACAACAACAACCGTTACATTCCTTTCATTATCGAAACTTCGGCAGGGCTTACCCGTAATCTTTTGATGATACTCTGCGACGCCTACGACGAAGAAAAAATTGCATCCGAAAAAAAGGCCGTGGACGGCTCCGGCGAAAGCGCAAACGACAGCGAAGAATGGCGGACGGTGCTGCGTTTCCATCCAAGCCTCGCGCCGGTTACCGTCGCGGTTCTCCCGCTGATGAAAAAAGACGGCCTTGCGGAACTTGCCGGGGAAATTCGCTCTGAACTAAAAGAAGACTTTGCAACCGATTACGATCAGGCAGGCGCAATAGGCAGGCGTTATCGCCGCCAGGACGAAGCGGGAACTCCGTTCTGCATAACCGTTGATTACCAGTCAAAAGATGACGGAACGGTAACGCTGCGTTTCAGGGATTCCATGGAACAGGTGCGGATACCCAGAGCAGGTTTGACGGCCCGGTTAAGGGACGAAATCAAGGCGTACAAACGGGTATAAACAGTTCCGGCGGCACGGCGGGGAGCTGTCCGGTGTTATCGAACGGCCCTAATGCAAGTCCGGTAAAACATCGAGAACATTCCGCACAAGCTTTTTTATGTCGGCGCTTTTTGTATGGTAGCCGTCGCTTCTCGATCCGGTGTTAAGCCGCAGCACCGCCGTTCCAAATTCATCCGAGGGGTCTGTCGACAATTCTGTTACAAACCCGGGGAAATGTTTTCCGACGATGGTTTTCCGGAGAGAAGCACGGTCTTTGGTAATAAAAACCGCGTACACATAAGGAACTTCACCGTTCGGCCCCTTGTTCATCGTTATTTGAAACTGTACTCCAACAAGATCGGCAGGTTTTTTCACCGGCTCCAGCATGATCCTGATGTCCTCGGGGATCTTCCGCCCCAGCCTGTCTTCGTCAAAACGGAGCAGGGGAACAACTTTATACGCGGCCTCGAAAGGGTACTCAAAAACAGCAGCAAAGACACTGAGTCTTTCCGAAAGCTGAACGGGATACCATTTATCAATTCTGGCAAACCAAAACAGGGGAATAAAAAACAAAAACAGTTCAATGGAAAAAAAGAAAACTCCCGCTCCCATCAGCGGGCTCAAAAAGATCGCTATGAAAAACAAAAATACCGTTCCGGTCAGGGCAAAAGACGTTCCGTAAAAAGCGCCTATCCTGATTTTTTTTATTATCCTCATTCTGCCTGAAAGGCGGTCTATTTCTTTCATCGTTACCGGTTTCCATTCTTCCTTTCCCAGATCAAAAGGCTTGTTGGAAAAGTTTTTTGCCGCAAGGAACGGGATGGGAAGCGCGCACAGAGCAAGGGCAAAAAGCCGCGGCAGATAGAGCGGCGCCGCGCCTGGTACTGACACACTTTGAACCACAGCGGATGCCGCATAACAAAGGGCGGAAATGATAAAGCGGGATATGAGGCTCAGCCTGAAAAACGAAAACTGTACCTTCATGCGCCGCTCCCGTATTCGTGACAGGCGGCGTGTTCCAGCAGCCCTGTTCCGCAGGCCCGCCAGTAAAGCGGACAGGCGCCCTGGCAGGCGGTAAAAGACGAACAGGCCCTGCAGGAAACAGGGGCCGCGTTTTTATGTTTGAGAAGAAGCGCCTGCCCTGAAAACCAGATATCCCCAAAACGTTTCGAGAGAATGTTCCCCAGCGGTTCATTCCATGAAGAACAGGGCAGTATATTGCCGTCAGGGGCAACGGACACAAGCCCGTCGGCGGCGGCGCAGCTTTTGTTGCCCATACCCCGGGCAATGGGATTGTAATGGCAGAACGGCGTAGGGCTATACCAGTAAAAGCTCATCCCGGAAAGAAAAGCTTTCCGGCGGACTTCATCCACCACCGTGCCGATTTCGTCATATCCCACAAAAAGATCTTCCCTGAGACCGGGGCCCGTTCCCGGTATGTACATGTTCATTGCAAACCGGGTGATAATCCGGCCGCCGGACCGGCGGCAAAGCGAGGCGAGAAATTCCGGCATATCCGGAACAAGCGCCGCGTTTTTCCGGGTGATAGTTGTATTTGTCTGCACCGAAACGCCCGCGTCAGCCAGCGCCCTGATGCCGCCAAGGGTTTCGGCAAAAGCGCCCTTCCGTCCCGCCAGCGCGTCGTGATATTCCGGGCCGGGCGCTTCCAGGCTAATCTGGGCGGTCCGCAGCCCCGCCCGGTAAAGCGACGCCGCCCTGCCGCGGTCCGCAAGGGTTCCGTTTGAAACCAGGTTCACGAAAAACCCCATGTCCGAAGCGTATTTGATGAGCTTTTCCAAATCTGGCCGCAGAAGCGGTTCACCGCCTGAAAAACTAAAAAAAGGAATCTTCGCGTCATTTTTGAAAATTGTGATAACCCGCTTCCAGTCCACCGTGGAAAGTTCGCCGGCATCCGTGCCGCGTCCGCCGCAGCCGGCGTAGCAAAACAGGCAGCGGTTGTTGCAGCGGTATGTAACGGCGATTTCCCCCAATACGGGAAGCCGGGTATAGTCAAAGTCAAAGGGAATCCGTTTTACATTTCCCGGAGGGAGGGCGTCATTCCCTCCGTAAATATCCGAAAGCGTTTTAAAGAAACCTTCAATATGGGAGTAATGTTCCGTCCCGGCAAGTCCCGCGGCCTTTCCGCCGTTTTTCAAAAACGCGATAAGCTTCGCGCCGGTTTTATTTATTTTATACACCCGGTTCGGCGGCAGAATCAAAACTCCGTCGTCTTCACGGCAAAAGATATATTTCCCCGCCTGCTTCCAGAAATCATCAACCCATAAAAGGGAAGGGACAACCTTGTTCACCGCGCGCCCCCGGATACGCAGGCTGAATGACACGCCGAGTGACAGGCTGAATGGCATGCCGAGTGACACGCTGAGTGGCATGCCGAATGACAGGCATTGTGGCAGGCGGAATAGCAGGCGTTAACCGTTCCGCCCTCCGGGCTGTAACAGCCTGAAAAACAGGCTGCGGTCGACATGAAGTGCGCATAGTTTCCGTTAAACGATTCCGGCAGTTTTACCGCAAGCGGGATTTGGCCGCGGCGATAACGCCGGTATCCCAGCCAGTAATGTCCCCAGAGAATTGAATGGTACACTTCCGTTTCCGTTTTTTCTTTCAGCGCCTCATCATAACGCTCTTCGTACTCGTCGTTTTTCCTCCGGTAAAAAGCAACGGTGGCTTCAATATCGCAGTCCCAGATTTTTTCCTGGAGCAGGGCAATGCGCTTTTCAAAAAAATCCGCCAGGGTTCCGCCAAGCAGGCTGCCTTCAGCGTCAAAACAGGCAAGAAACGCTTCGGCGATTTCATCATCAGACGGATGCGGCGAAAGTATTTTAACGGCGAGGGGATCGGAACTTGTGATCTCGATAATACCCTCGCGCCGAAGAGTATCAAGAATGATCGACACGATTGAAGAAAGTTCCAGACCAAGAAGCAGTGCGGCTTCTACAGGATGAAGATTCTCCGCCACTTTGCCGGGAACCTGGTATGAACCGGCGGCGATGGCCGGAGGCTCCCACTGATCCCCCGCCCAGGCCAGTTCTTCCAGATCCTCAGACTGTTTTTCAAAACCTTTAAGTTTTTTGCCGTATACCCACAGGCCGAGCGCCCCTCCGGCTGCCGTTATAACGGCGGCAAGAAGCCAGGACCAGCGGCCGTCTCCCTCTCCCGCCCGCCGCCCGCCCGGAGGCAGATTTTCGGTGGCAGGAACGGCTTTTGCGTCAAGACCAAGCCCTTCCATGACGGCGGAGTTTTCCGCGTCAAGGTAAAACTGTATCCGCTGCGACGTCCGCGGTCTGAGGTTTTGCTGAAAAAATCGCAGCGCCAGATAATTCTGCCCGTCGCCGCCTTCAAGCGGGAGCCAATCCATGACGTTTTCCCGGTTGACATACTCCTCCGTGTAAAGGCCGAGCCCCGCGATAAAGGGATTAACGCCGTCCCCGGAAACCTGCCCTCCGCTCTGGCCGCTTTCAACCCCGGCGGAAGCGGGCGCCGTTATGGGAAGTACGACGAGGGTTGTCCGCGATTGGAGCGCATAGTCCCATTCAATGGGGGCCCAGTCAAAATAAAAGTACACCCCCTCGTGGGCATCGCCGCCGGAACCTGTCCGGGTAAGGCCCGCCATGCCTGCTTCCGCAAGACCGGCCCGGTATGTCAGGACAAAATAGCCGGAACCGGAAAAACCCCTCCCCTGTGAAAGGGAAATGTCATACATACCCTGCCCCAGCGCTTTTATTTCCAGTGGAATCCTTGTATTTTCGCCCGTATCGACCCAGCATCTTTCAGGATCAAATTCCACCTTCGCGGCCTCACCCTGAAAACTAAAGGCGTACATCTGGCCTTCTGAAACAATCCATTCGCTGCGCTGGGTAATGTCCGCGCTCCCGTCCCGGCGGTATACAACAGTGGTTTCAACAGATACCGCGCGGGCGTCAAGGGCGCCGAGAACTCCGCTCCCCGCCGCGAGGAAACAAAGCGCCGCAAACAACAAGCGGTTTGGTTTCAGAACTGTCATGCTGACTAATCATCCACATCCCGGATAATCCGGTCAAGATCGCCTGCGTTGTTAATCCTGTTTTTTTCCCTGAACGCAGCGGCGCACTCTTCCAGCACGGCCAAAACGCCGGAAGACGCCGCCCCGTCCTGCTCCGCGCAAACGCCGCCGTTCCCGTAAAAGTGCCTTTCCGCAGCCCTGTTGTTTTCGTCTTTGAGAAAAGCGTTTACCGACGCAAGGGATTTTTCCAGGGAATCAACAAGCGCCGGATCGTAAAACGCATCGGGATGTTTAAGAGCGAAGGCAATATAGACACCGGCTTCGTAGCAAAGCCTGACAATGAGATTTTTTATTTCCGTTCCGGCTATCCGCAGGGCTTTAAGCCGCTTGACCGTCTCCAAAGCGCCTTCAAGCCGTTTCCGGTTGCGGTCAGCATTTTTCTTTTCCCTGCCGTCCGCAAGAATTTTCCCCAGATCCATGATGAATTATACCACATTGATACCGCCAATTACGATGGTGATCCCGAAGAGCTGGGTATCAAATCCCGCCGCGAATTCCATCACAAAAAAACGGCCGCTTATTGGTTTTAACCGGAACGCAAACCCGCCTGATTGCCCTAGCGGAGCCCCGCAGATTCGGGTAAACTGGCTTCCATGAACAGCAACATAAAACTCATCGCGTTTGATCTTGACGGAACAGTGTTAAACAGCAAAAAAAACATAACCCCCCGCACCCTGGAGGCCATACACAAGGCGCTTTCCGGGGGTATCCACATTATACCGGCAACAGGCCGCCAGCTTTTCGATATCCCGCAGCAGATTAAAGACTGCGCCCCTTCCTTTATCATCGCCAATAACGGCGCACAAATATACAGTATGCCCGGCGAAAATCTTGATCGTTCAACATGCTACGAAAAAAACACAGTCCTTGCCCTGCTGCGTGACTTTAGAAGTTTCAGGGGAATGATATTCGGCGCGTACGATACCGTCGGAGCGTTTGATAACAAAGGCAGGGGCTTTGAAGAAGGCATAACAAACCGGAAAAGGAACTCAGCCACATGGAAAATAAATTATCAGCTTACAGATATCGAAGCGCTGATACTGGAAGGAAAACGCTTTATAAAACTGGTAATGATATTTGAAGATCCGGCGGAACGGCAAAGGGCCTTTGACAGATTCCTTCCCCGCGCCGATCTGTATGTTACTTATTTCGCGGAAGACAATATCGAGATTATGCCGGCGGGAATAAGCAAAGGTAAAGCCCTTGAGTTTGTGGCGGAAAAACTGAATATTGACATGAAAAACGTTATGGCAATAGGTGACAGCGACAACGATAAAGAAATGATACAAAAAGCCGGACTGGGAATTGCAATGGGAAACGCCGCGGAAGGGATTAAGGCGGCGGCGGACGAAGTTGTCCCGGACTGTGACCGGGACGGCGCGGCGCTGGCGATTGAAAAAGTCCTTTCGCCCGGGCAGACGCCGCGCTGACGGCTTTCCCGGCTACCCGATCAGGGGAATCACCGTGACAAGCAGTTTTGTCATCTTCGAGGCGTTTTCCGCGAAGACCCTGGAAACGGCTTCCCAGGTAACCGGCTCTTCATCGGTTTTCCAGCAGTCGTAATCGGTACTCATCGCGACGGCGCCGTAGGGAATACCCGCCTCGTTTGCCAGCGCCGTTTCGGTGGCGATGGACATGTTGATAATGTCCGCGCCGAGAATCCGCCACATAAACGATTCCGCCTGAGTGGAAAAACGCGGCCCTTCTATGGTTACCACGGTTCCTTTTTCGTGAAAGGAAAACCCGAGCTTTTTGCACTGATCAATAAAAAGCCCGCGCAGTTTTTCATCATATGGCAGGGCCATTGAAGTGTGCACGGCGTTATTCGGTTCAAACGTTTCGTAAAAAGTCATTTTTCGCTGTTTGGTAAAATCAATAAATTGATCGATCACCACAAAATCCCCGCGCTTTATTTCTTCCCGAAGCGATCCCACGGCTGTTGTGGCGATTATGCGGGTACAGCCCTCCTCTTTCAGGGCCGTAATATTTGCCCGGTAATTTACCTGCGCCGGCGGTATGGTATGCTCCCTCCCGTGACGGGCCAGCAGCACAACCTCAACGCCGCCTATCGTTCCGTATCTAAGCGGAGAAGACGGATCCCCGAAACGGGTTGTAACGTTTTTGTCTTCGGGATTCAAGAGAATATCCGGATTGTCCAGACCGCTCCCGCCAATTATCCCCACCTTTGCCATGCGGGCCTCCTTGTCTTCATGCAACGCGGATTAACTTGACGCCAATCAGCGTTGCCGTAGAATGGCGCCAGTATGACATTGGCGGTTCCGATTTTCAAGTCCACGCATTGCCTCATAAAAAATCTTACCCAAAAGGAACCATGCCTCAAAATAAAAATCTTACCCAAATAAACCCAGCCGATGGAGGGATCGGAGGGTTGTATGGGGTTTTCGATGAAAGA
>JAIRWM010000143.1 GCA_031268975.1 Treponema sp.
TTCCGTTTCAAAATCGGTAAACTGGGAACGCTGGATAGAAGCAAAACGCCTTATATGATCGGCGGAAAGCTCCAGGGCGGCGGCCAGCCGGGGTTCCCTGCCGCGAAGGTCTTCCCAGGCGGCCAAAACTTTTTCCGGGGAAACCTCAAACTGCCGGGGCAAACAGCGGTCAAAGCGTTCCGTATAACGAAAAAGCGCCGCGTCCCCTTCACTCCGTATGTCCGCGATAATGTCCCGCACCGCCTTTTCAAGGCGGGGATCTTCCCCGCTTTTGGAAAGATTTTTCCAGTATGAGTCAAACTGCTCTTCATCAATAATCCGCACGATTTTTCCCCAGAATTTTTTCAAGCGCTCCAAGAAAAGCGTCCATGTCGGCGTCCGTCCCGATACTTACCCTCAGATAATCGGCGATGCGCGGCGAATTAAAACGCCGGACGAGAATCCCCTTCTCCCGGAGGGCCTCAAAAAGCCGCGTTCCCGAAAGCGAAGCGCCGGCCGCGGCGCCTTCGCTTTCGGCGCCCTTCCGGCGAATAAAAAGAAAATTCGCCGCCGATGGAATCACCTCAAAACCCATGGCAGTAAGCGACGCCGCGGTTCTGTCCCTGGTGGCAATGACTTTTTTGTTTATGCTGTCGTAATAGGCCCTGTCGGCAACGGCCGCGGCCGCAGCGGCAAGGGCGACGCGGTCCACGGTATACGAGTTAAAGGAATCCCTGATGCGGAAAAGTCCTTCTATCAATTCTTCGCAGCCAATGGCAAAGCCCACCCGAAGTCCGGCGAGGGACGCGGACTTTGAAAGGGTGTGAACCGTCAACAGGTTTGGATATGTGTTGATAAAGCGCACCGCCGATTCAGCGCCAAAAGCGGCATAAGCCTCATCCAAAACAACTACCCTGCTGTTCTTTAGCTGGTACTCGACAATTTCCCCGAGCCCGCCGGTCCCGCGATTTGGCCCGCCGTCCGCCGCCCTGAACGGCAGGGCCCTGCCTGTGGGCGCGTTGGGATTGGGAAGAATCACCCCGCCGGAAGGAACAAGGTAGTCTTCAACGCGGACGGAAAATGTATCCGTTCCGGCGGACAGGTGTGCCGCATCGCCCTCTGTCAGCGGAACGGCGCGAAACGGCACGTTCCAGAGCCGGGCGTATACCGGGTAAAAACTGTAGGTAATGTCGGGAAAAAGCACCGGCGGAACCGGGTCCGGCGAACAAGCGCCTTCGGCGCTTTCAAAAAAGGCGCCGAAGGTAAAAGCCAGCACATCGTCCGAACCATTGCCGGGAAAAACCTGTTCCGGTTTAACGCCGTACGCTTCGGCGACAGCTTTCCGGAAATCCAGACACAGCGGATCCGGATACAGCCGGAGGCTTTCCCCCGTATCGTTTATCAGGGAAAAAATCGCTTTGACAACTTCGGGAGAAGGCGGATAGGGATTTTCGTTTGTGTTGAGCTTGATAAACTTCCTGTCTTTTGGCTGTTCGCCGGGCACATAGGGGCAAAGACCGGAAACTCTCCTGTTCCAAAAACTACTCATGGTTTATCACTGTACTATAAAAACATCCTCCTGATCCATTGCTTTTCCGTTCCACACTCACGAAGCTACCGCGCCCGTGCCCCGCCCGATAGCCGTGCGCGAAACATTGAGCGCGGCACCCCGGTAATGGCGGCATGGCGTAGGCCCCGCAATAGTCACTGTATCCCGTAAAGGCCAAAGGGCCGCACAGGCGCACGAATGCGATACTGGCGGGGCCTGTCGGCAGGAGCATCACGGGCAAGCCCGTGCCGTTCCTACCGACACCCGCCTTCGCCGTTTCTCTGTGTGCGCCTGTTATTTTCCTCTCGAGGCGCGGTATCTTCGCCGTATCCGGGGGAGCGCTCCGGGGCGCATGCCATTTCCGGTGACACCCGCCCAGTAACCGCGCGCGAAACATTGAGCGCGGCACCCTCAGTAATGGTAACATGGCGTGGGGCCCAACTAAGCCTTTACTACCCGTGCAAGCCAAGGCCCCGCCCAGAAACCGCGCGCGAAACATTGAGCGCGTCTTTCGGTAATGGTAACACGGCGTAGGCCCAGTGATGGCTGCTGTTACGATAAAGGCTGAAAGGCCGCCGCCTTCGCCGTTTCTCTGTGTGCGCCTGTTATTTTCCTCCCGAGGCGCGGTATCTTCGCCATAGCCGGTTTACGGGGGGGGGGGCATATCGTTCCGGCTGCTTACGACGGCATGGGAATGAGCGAAGCAAATGACCTAGCCGTTGTGGAGGCCAAGGGCGCTACTGCGCCCGCCGCGTAAACAGACCTGTTATATGACGTGAGCCGTACCTCAATTTTTTAATATTATTTCATCAATTTTTTGGTTAAAATATCTTGAACATTTCTTCTTCCATCTATCACCGTTATTACATTTACATCATTATTCTCTATCTTGTATATTATCCTCCATGGCACTTCTATTAATTCCCTATATTCTTTTATGTTTTTGTCCAATAACTCCGGAACTCTTCTTCCCCTTTCGGGAAAATGTTTTAGTGTATCAATTCTATTTTGTAATCTATCTAATATTTTTAATGCTATTTGAGTATTATCCTCTGCAATATATGAGACAATATCATTAAGATCTTCCTCCGCCGCTTGACTGACCGTTACTGAATATTCCGTCATTTCTTCAGCCATTTTTGATTATTTTTTTCCTTAAATCTGAAAAAACATCGTCAACAGGTCTTGTTTTTCCATTTTTAATATCATCCTCACCCAATTTTATAATATTTAATAATGCAA
>JAIRWM010000074.1 GCA_031268975.1 Treponema sp.
ACGGGATCCCTTTCAACTCGGCCGGGACCCCCGCCAACTCACACGGGATCCCTTTCAACTCGGCCGGGACCCCCGCCAACTCAAACGGGATCCCTTTCAACTCAGCCGGGACCCCTTTCAACTCAAACGGGACCCCCGCCAACTCAAACGGGATACCGGCTGGAAATGACGAACAAATTCCAAAAGGAAAAGAGCGATGAGTAACCCCATGAAAACGGCCGGATTTTTTTGCGCCGCGTTTTTCTTTTGCGCCTGCGCGTGTTTTTCCCAGGCGAAGTACGGCGACCTTGAATTGTATGGAGGTGTGCCCTTCATCAATGAGGTTTTGGACAATGGCGGGAAAGAAACATTCAAAACGGAAACGCCTTCCTACTCTTTCGGGGGTCGGGGGGGCCAGTTATGCCGTATTTGGCAGCCCGGTTTTTGGCCTTTTCTTTTCCACCGAGTTCCTGTTCCCAAAAGCCCTTGTGCACGGGCGCAAGGGCGAAGAAAGCCGCTACGAGCTGCGAAATATAAGCACATTCAACTTTCAGCTTGGCGTTATTTACCGGCTGGTCGACAACGACCGTTTTAAAGTTCCGGTGGGTCTTGGGCTGCACTACTTTAATGTGTCGGGAACCGCAACGCTTTCGCCAACGGAATCGACAGAATTGGCAAAGTACGGCTTGGGTTTTAGCGCGTCCGTTGGCGCGGAATTCCATGTCAATGAAATGGTTTATTTTTTCGGACGGCTCCAGGGTTCTTTTGATTTTATCACATCGACAAAGTGGACAAAGTACACCGGTGTTTCAGTCGGCCCTAAAATGGCGTATTTCATTGACAGCGACGAATACGTAGCGTTGTCCGCCCATACCGAACTGCTTCCGGTGATTGGGATAGGGCTCAAAATGGACGGATTGATGGCGGGGAGAAACAAGAAATGGTGAAATTGTGCGCCATATTCCGGAAGCCGGTACATCCTGTCGCGTTCCTGTTGTCTGTTTTCCTCATCGTTTCGTTTCCTGTCCACGGCGAGGAGAGCTCGCACGTCTTTTCGTTGGGTACGGAAACAGGGTTCCTGTACGGCACTTCATACGAAATTTCATACAACGGAACCGGCAGCTCACAATATATAAGCGAACTCCAGTGGCATAACGCCCCGCTCTTGTTCGCGGGCTTATCCATGGAGTACGCCCCGAGGTATCCCCTTGAAGAAAGCGGCTTCTTTGGAAAACTTGCGGTAAAAGCCGGCCTTCCCGTAACAACGGGGACTATCGAAGACCGGGACTGGCTGATTCCCGGAGTGTTAACGCACTATTCTTCGCACGACAATCGTACAAGGGCGGCTTTATTTGTGGATCTTGGCGGCGGTTTTTCGCTGCCCCTTTTGGATAAACTCTTTTTGCGGCTTCACTTCGGGCTTTCTTATATGTACTTCGACCAGGAAGCCAGAGACGGGTACACGCAATATGATCCGGCAAATACCTATCCGTACATTCCCTGGAATCCCGCGTGGCCGAAAGTCAAGCACCAGGGGCCTGGAATAGGATACGCTCAGCATTGGTTTATTATTCGGCCCGGCCTGGAATTCGTTTACCGCGTAAACCGTTTTTCCTTTTCCGCCTCGGTGTTCGCGTTCCCGATGGTCTTTGCTGCCACTGCCGACAACCACTACAAGCGCGACCCGCCTTTTTTGGTTGAGACTGATCTTGGCGGCGGATGGTTTTTTGAACCGAAAGGAAGCGTTTTGTTCGCGTTAAATACCCATTGTACCATAGGCGTTACCGCATCCTACCGGTACATAGACGGAGCCAGGGGGGATGTGATCCTTCATGAGTATTATTCCTACGGTACGGCTGCCAGCAAAGGTATTGACCTCATGGGAGCGGCATACAGAGCGTTTGAAGGCGCCCTGACTTTCAGCTATACCTTTTAGCCCGACACCGTATTTGTTGGCAAGCCCCCATCCTCAATCCGCCGCTTCATCAAGGCGCCCTTTTCGTTTTCGCCGTTTTTGGAAATAATGAGTGATATCCACGCGGCGGCCGTCAAGACCGCTGCCGTGAATTTTATAGGAGTAAGCATGAATGTTGTAGTATTGGACGGGTACGCCATGAACCCCGGCGACCTGCTCTGGGACGGGCTTAAAGAGGCGGGAAACGGTCTTGGCATTTCGGTACACTGCGACGTGTACGACAGAACTCCCCCGGAGCACATACCGGCGCGTATCGCCGGGGCGGAAGCTGTCTTTACAAACAAGACGTTATTGAACAGGCACATCATCATGGACAGCCCTTCCCTCGCGTACATAGGAGAACTTGCCACCGGCTACAACAACATCGACATTCTGGCCGCCCGTGAACGAAACATTCCGGTCTGCAACGCTCCCGGTTATTCAACCGACTCCGTGGTTCAAATGGTCTTTGCCCTGCTTCTTGAAATTTGCCACCACCCCGGCGCGCACAGCGGGGCGGTTCATGCGGGCCGCTGGACAAGCTGCAAAGACTTTGCCTTTTGGGAATATCCGCTCATGGAACTGAAAGGGAAAACCCTCGGGATTGTCGGACTGGGAAGTATCGGCAAATCCGTCGCCCGTATCGCCGGGGCCTTCGGCATGAACGTAATCGCCTACAGTAGAAGCGTTACCGGCGAAGGCGAAAAGTGGGCCGTGTACACCAGCCTGGAAGAGCTTTTCACTCGGGCCGATATCATCTCCCTCCATTGTCCTGAATTTCCTGAAACACGGGGGATGATTAACAAAACCACGATCGGGAAAATGAAAGACGGGGTTATCATCATTAACACGGCCCGGGGCGGCCTTGTGGTCGAAGCGGATCTTGCCGCCGCCCTCGACAGCGGCAAAGTGGCCGCGGCGGCTGTGGACGTTCTTTCAGCGGAACCGGCCAAAGCGGACAATCCGCTGCTTGCCGCGAAAAACTGCATCATTACCCCGCACATTGCCTGGGCGCCGAAAGAAGCGCGGCGGCGGCTTATGGACATAACGGTGCGGAACTTCCGGGCTTTTCTTGAAGGGAAGCCGGAAAACGTGGTGAATTGAGCGGAAGCTGACTGTGGCAGTTCCAAAATGTCAGATTTTGGAACCGGCTCGACTGTCAGCGGGTGACGAGCTTTTCAATGGTCATGTATATTCCGGGAATGAAAACCGCCGGGATGAGGTTTGCGACCCTGATTTCCTTGTCCCCCTCCAGGCAGACAAAGTTTACGCCTATGGCGGCGACAAGAAGATTTCCTACGGCGGACATTTCGTTGACAAGATCCGGGGAAAGGAAATCCCGCACCGCCATCGCGGCCAGGGCTATGCCGCCCTGGTACACAAGCACGGGAATGGCGGAAAAGGCCACGCCAATGCCCAAAGAAGCGCCGAACACAATGGAAATGGATCCGTCCAGTATGGACTTTGCGTAAAGGGTCTGGTGGTTTCCCAAAAGGCCCGACTGCATGGACCCGACAATGGCCATGGAGCCGGTACAGAACAGTATGGCGGCGGAGACGAATCCCCTGGCAAAGCCGCCCTCCGTTCCGGGTTTTCCGCCGCCGAGTTTCTTTTCCGCCCACATGCCGGCGCGGTTCATCCATTTATCGAGGTCAATGAGCTCACCGGCAAGCGCGCCCAGAACAAGGCTCATGATTAAAAGAAGCGTCCGTTTATTTTCCAGGGCGCCCCGTACCCCCAGGTAAATAATGGCAAGACCAATGCCTTTTTTCAGCGTTTGTTCAAACCGGGCGGGAATCCCTTTTACCAAAAAACAGCCCAGAAGGGCGCAAACAACAATAACCGCGGCGTTCACCAGGGGCCCAAGCATGGATACAGGGTAGCGGTTTTTTTATGACAGGTCAACAAACGCCGCGGACGACAAGGTCCGCGTTTCGGCAAACAGCCTTTAAGCCTGTCTCAGTTCTTCCGGCTGGTGGTTGGTATGTAGAGCCCGTAGTTCCCGAGTCCTGTCCGGAAGTCCTTTGGCGCCTCCGGAGTTTTTTAGAGATTTCTTTTTGTTATACCTTCATTTCTCAAAATCTTTATATAATAAACTTGGTTGTATCCCTTTATTATTTTGGTATTTTTTACTTTCATATTTTTCATATTCGCCTTCTATCGAGTGATAATATATTTGACATATTTCTATATCAGGATATATCTTTATTGGCTGAACACAAAATATTTCCAATGTCCAGTACCCGGCAAATCCCACATCCCCAAATCCTGCCGTTACGTGTATAAATAATCCAAGCCTTCCTATTGAAGACCGACCCTCCAGCATTGGTACATAACATGTCGTTTTTGTATATTCGACGGTTCTTCCCAGATATAATTTATTTGGTTCTAATAACAAACCGCTATCCGGTACTTCTATTGTTTTATATTCATTGGAAACTTTCATATCCAGTATATTCGATTCATATATCAAAAGTTCGTGGTACAGCCTTAAATTATAGCTATTGGGGTTTAATTGTCCTTCAGAAAAAGGCTCAATAATAATATTCCTGCCCATTTGTTTTTTTATTTCCAATCCTGATAATATCATTTGTCCATCCTTGTCCCGTATCCACAAGACCCATTATAGAAGCCTTCCACGGGTCAATCTTGTCACAACGAACAGCAGTTAGTGTTTCTGGTAGAACACCGGCCCGTGGATTATTACCCTCATACAAACGCACAATGGCACAACGATACACTGGACTTCCCGGACGATCAATGCCCTTTAATGAACTGAAGCTTTGTTGCGTCATCCGGTTCTGGTATGTCAAATTCGGCGACAAACGGGGAAAACCTGCTGAAGTGTATAGTGGAATAATGCTCTGGTTCCTGCGCTTCCTCGCGGAAATGCATGGTCATCTGATCGTTTGCCATGGCGTAATAGTAACTGAATAGACTGAGAACCACTCCCATCGCGAGGGGGGAATAATACTCATCCATCACACCGGGCAGAGTTATCAACTCTCCAGCGTTTTCAAATCCTGGTACTCCCCCGGGGGGTGGGGTTGTTATAACAATGTTGCCGGTCTCAAGAAATCCCAGCTCTTTTACGATCTCCCGGGCTCTGGCCGTGCATCTGCCATAGGGTGAGATGACAAATGTATCATTGTTTCGATCCAGATTGCTCACAAAATACTGTTCGTGGGCAAATTCCTCAAGCTGCTGGGGTATACCGTCTATCCCCCAAGTCTCCATTACTTTCGCCGCGCCAAATTCCGCCATGGGGAAGCTGGGACCAGCCCCAAGAAAATAAAACTTCTTTTTTGAGGACAGTTTTTCGGCCAGTAATTTAACCTGTAGGGCGCCTTCTTCAAGGAAACGGCGCACGCTATCGGCTATATTATTCATTTCGGCGTAAACAGCCTTCTCTCCTTCATCAGTCAGCCTGCCGTTCCATCTCCCCAACCGTGCGGAAAGCGTATAAAACACACAGAGAAGGGACAGGAACGAAACGTTCCCCGGCACATGGCCAAGTCTCTGAGCCGGGAAATTCATAACCTGTTTGCATGATTTTGCCAGACGGCTTTGAGGGCGGGAAGTTACGGCCAGAACCTGCGCACCTTTTTTTTGTGCCACGTAGGAACATTCTACTGTCCTGGCGGCCGCTCCACTATTGGATGACACGATAACTAACGAATTTGCGGGCATATAGTCAGCTTCATACATGCAAAATTCATGCGCCTCAAAAACATCCACGCTGACACCGGTATTGTTCATCAAGGCAAACTTTGCCGCCTGCGGTGCGTAAAGTGAATCGCCGCATCCCACTATTATTATCTTTTCAAACTTGTTTGATTCAAAAAAATGCTTAAACTGATCCCATATGACCGGATAAGTGGCGGTGTTCTCACGAATTACCTTATCGGACATCTGAATTTCCTCAAAAAATATGCTGGCTTCCCGTTTTTTTCCTGACATTGCAATACACTCCTAATGTAAATTTATGAAACGTCGAGCAAGTTTGTCAGCATGGTCACAAACTTCTCGCGGTCGCAATCCAGCGCTATACGCAAATTCGGCGGACATGCTACGATGCGCTGATCCAGTACGGTCATGCCATCAGCAATGTTGCCGCCGAAATCGACGTCTACCCGCCTTGATATCACACCGCGCAACACATGTTCATCAATGGCCGCACACACCGCCAGAGCGTCATGTGGAGGCGTGGAACCGGAAACCTGCATGGGCTGAAGTGCGTCATAGGCTTTGATCCTCTGGCTCAGAAGTTCATATACGCACATGGCGTGTGGTGTTCCGATGGCTTTGATGACTTCATTCTCTTCCGTTGTGATATAACCGGCATGGGTGGCGTCAAGCGGAACCAGAAGAATATCACAGCCACTTGTAAATACTATTTGCATAGCTTCGGGATCTTCCCAAACGTTAAACTCAGAGGAGGCGGTGGTATTTGTCAGAAGATATCCGCCTCCCATGACGATGATTTGCCTAAGCTTTTGTTTGATTTGAGGCTCTATGCGCATGGCCAACGCCAAATTTGTGGCCGGACCGACACCAATAAACGTGATGTCACCATCTGACGCCATCAGCGTATCTACAATCCACAAAACAGCCGCCCTGTCTTGAGCCTTCCTTTTTGAGGGCGGCAGGAATTCGAATGTTTTGGAATGATACGTTATGATTTCCTCACCCTTAATTTTGGATTGTGGCGCCCTTCCACTGGAGTGACGATCGGGCAGGAGATTGGCAACAAGAGGCTGGGAACAGCCTTTATAAACCGGGACATCTGAATTGAGGACATCCATGATGCGAAGGGTATTTTCGGTGGTGTCTTTCACAGACTGATTCCCACTAACAGTTGTGATTCCCAGAATATTAAGTTCTTTTGAGAGTACCGCGGCGATAACCGCTATGGCGTCATCTGAACCGGTATCCACATCAAGAATGATTTTTTTCATATCCATTCTCCCCCATGCCTTTAGAAAGTGAAACAATATTGTAAAGCAATGCCGCGAACCTTTCCCGGTCAGCGGAAAAAGCAAAATGCACGTTGGGTGGGTTCAGCGTATATGCCCGATGATCCACAACGGTCATGCCATCGGCAATACCTCCGCCAAAATCGACATCCACCCTGCAAAACCGCACATCCCGCAGAACTTCAGGATCAATCAGTGAACAGAGGGCTAGCGCGTCATGAGGCGGAGTGGAACCCTTGATCTTTTGGGGCTGTAAACGATCGTAAACAAGGATACGATCGTTAAGGAAATCCGCCACTGCTACGGCTACATCAGTGCCTATGGCCCGAATTTTTTCTGACTCTTCTGATGTGATAAACGCATCATGCGTGGCGTCTAGAGGTACCACCGTTATGTCGCATCCACTTGTGAAGACTATCTGCGCAGCTTCTGGGTCTTTCCATATGTTAAATTCCGCCGCGGATGTTTTGTTGGTTTTGTTCCACCCTCCCCCCATCAGCACAATACGCTTTATTTTTTCGATGATCCGCTGATCACAGCGCATTGCCGCAGCGATATTGGTGAGTGGCCCCACCGGCACAAGCACAATATCACCACTGGAAGAAAGTAATGTTTCCACTAAAAATGTGACCGCGTTTTTGTCCCGTACTTTTGAAACGGCTTCCTGAATTGGCAGGGATGGAGCGTGATAATACACTTTTTTACCGTCAATCAATGCATAATTTGGCGCCGCGCGAAAGGTTTGCCTGTTTGTTTTCATGCCGGCAATCAGCGGTTCATGACAGCCTTTATAGACCGGGATATCCGCTCTCAGCAGATCTACCACGCGTAAAGTATTGTCCGTGGTGCTTTCAATGTTTTGGTTCCCGTCCACCG
>JAIRWM010000075.1 GCA_031268975.1 Treponema sp.
AAAGCGGGAAAATGGTATTTTTACGATACCGGAATCCGTAACGCGCTAACGGGGAATTTCAAACCCCTGGCCCTGCGGCAGGATACCGGGGCGCTGTGGGAAAATTATCTTGTCAACGAACGTATGAAAAAAACGTTTAACGCCGCAGGGTTTAACAAGCTGTATTTTTGGCGTACGTACGACCGGCAGGAAATTGATCTTGTGGAAGAATCAAATTCGCGCCTTGCCGCATTCGAATTTAAATGGGGCGGAAAGGAGCCGAAAATTCCCGCCGCTTTCGCAAAGGCCTATCCCCAGGCGGAATACCGGGTTATTAACCGGGAAAATTATCTGGACTTTGTTTAGGCCGTCTGCCGGGTAAATTTCCGCGTTTCCCGCACTTTCTTTTTTTCCGTAATTGGTGTACTGTTGACCATACCACGGAGGTTTTATGTCAAAAGCGAAATACGTTTATTTCTTCGGTGAAGGAAAGGCCGAGGGAGACGCCAAAATGAAAGACATTCTTGGCGGTAAGGGCGCAAATCTGGCGGAAATGACCAATCTGGGAATTCCCGTTCCGCCGGGCTTTACTGTCTCTACAGAGGTGTGCGCCGCCTTCTACGAAAACAAAAACAACTACCCCGCCGGTCTGGAAGACGAGGTTCTTTCCACGCTGGCCCGTCTTGAAAAGGTAATGGGGAAAAAACTTGGGGATTCTGATGATCCGCTGCTGGTTTCCGTCCGTTCCGGCGCTCCTGTTTCCATGCCCGGCATGATGGACACGATCCTTAACCTTGGAATGAACGACTCATCCGTCCACGGGCTTGCAAAAAAAACCGGCAATTCCCGTTTTGCCTGGGACGCGTACCGCCGTTTTATCCAGATGTACGGCGACGTGGTGATGGAAGTTCCCCACGACGCGTTTGAATCCGCCATAAGCGCGGTAAAGAAAACAAAAAAAGTTGAGCTTGACACCGATCTCACCGAAAGCGATCTTGAGAAACTTGTAGGCGACTATAAAAAGCTTGTCCGGGGTCATACCGGGAAGGACTTTCCGCAAAAGCCGCTGGATCAGCTCTGGGGCGCGGTAAACGCGGTCTTTGGTTCATGGATGAACGAACGGGCGATCAAGTACCGGCGTCTTAACGAGATTAAGGGCCTTAAGGGAACCGCCGTCAACATTCAGTCGATGGTTTTCGGCAACTTTGGGGACGATTCGGGGACCGGGGTATGTTTCAGCCGGGACCCGTCTACGGGAAAGAACGAATTTTACGGCGAATATTTGATGAACGCCCAGGGCGAAGACGTTGTGGCGGGCATCAGAACTCCGGAAAAAATCGCCACGCTGGCGAAAAGAAACAAAAAAGTCTACGAACAGCTTGTGGGAATCAAAGACAAGCTTGAGAACCACTTCAAGGATATGCAGGACATGGAGTTTACCGTTCAGCAGGGTGAACTGTTCCTGCTTCAGACCCGCAGCGGTAAACGCGCCGGGGCCGCCGCTGTAAAATGCGCCGTGGACATGACGGCGGAAAAGCTTATTACGAAAGAAGAAGCGGTGATGCGGGTAAGCCCCGCTCACCTGGATCAGCTTTTGCACCCGATGATCGACGTTAAAGCGTTAAAGGGCGCGAAATCCCTGACCAGGGGCCTTAACGCCTCTCCGGGCGCGGGCGCGGGCCGTATCGTGTTTTCCGCCCAGGACGCGGAAGACTGGCACGGCAGGGGCGAAAAGGTTTTATTGGTGCGCAAGGAAACCAGCCCCGAAGATATCGGCGGCATGGTTGTGTCCCAGGGAATCCTCACCTCCACCGGCGGCATGACAAGTCACGCGGCGGTCGTCGCCCGGGGCCTTGGAACCCCCTGTGTGGCCGGCGCGAAAGGCGTTTCGGTTCAGGGAAAAAAAGTTGTTGTCGGCAAAAACACGTACAAGGAAGGCGACTGGCTTACCATTGACGGTTCCACAGGCGACGTGTATGAAGGCCGCCTGCCCCTGGTTACCCCGAAAATTTCAAAAGACATGAACGTGTTCCTTTCATGGTGCGATGAAATCCGCGCTTCTTCCGTACGGGGAACAGGCGCGAAAAGCAGCCTGAAGGGCTTTGATGTGCGGACGAACGCCGACCAGCCCGACGACGCGAAACGGGCCTTTGAATTCGGTGCCCAGGGAGTGGGACTTTGCCGTACCGAGCATATGTTCTTCGACAAGGCAAAGCTTATTCATTTCAGGGCGATGATCGTCGCCGACACTGTTGAAGAACGGAAAGCTGCCCTTAAAAAAATACTTCCCCTCCAGCGAAAGGATTTTTTCGGCATTTTCAAGGCGATGGAAGGCCGCCCGGTGACGATACGGCTTCTTGATCCGCCGCTTCATGAATTTGTTCCCCACACAAGGGAAGAAACCGCCGAGCTTGCCGCGTACCTTAACGTAAAACCCTCCGTGCTCCAGCCAAAGCTCGACAGGCTGCACGAGGCGAACCCCATGCTCGGTCACCGGGGCTGCCGTCTGGCGGTAACGTATCCGGAAATTTACGACATGCAGGTTGAGGCTATCGCCCTGGCTGCGGCGGACTGTGTCAGGCAAAAAATACCGGTAAGCCCGGAAATCATGATCCCCATTGTGGTAACCGCGCGGGAACTTAAACTCCTGCGGCCGGGCGCCGAGGCGATTTTGAAACGGGTCTTTGAAAAGGCCGCCGTGAAGCTTGAGGTAAAGATCGGAACGATGATCGAAGTACCCCGCGCGGCCATCCGGGCGGGACATATAGCCAGATACGCGGACTTTTTCAGCTTTGGTACAAACGACCTTACCCAAATGACTTTCGCGTTCAGCCGGGATGACGTAGCGTCGTTCCTGCCCGTGTACCTTGAAAAAAACGTACTCGATGTGGATCCGTTTAAATCCATTGACGAGGAAGGCGCGGGTTTCCTGATCCAGTACGCCACGTCCGAAGGCCGGAATGTCAATCCCGGTCTCAAGGTGGGAATCTGCGGCGAGCACGGCGGGGATCCGCAGACTATCGACTTCTGCTACCGTTCCGGTTTAAGTTATGTGTCTTGTTCACCGTTCAGGGTTCCCCTCGCGCGGCTTGCCGGCGCCCAGGCGGTAATTAAAAACAGGAAAAAGTAAACCGCGCTGTCCGGGAAGTCGCAAACGCGGTTTGCGCACCAGCTTCCCGGACAGCCCCGGGGTTACCGCAGCCGGAACTGGTAGCGGTAACGGTAGCGGGAGGCGACGGCCTCGCCGTTGGCAAGCGCGGGGCTTCCTTTAAGATTGTGGAACGCCCTGGCGGCCGCTTCGCCAAAACCCCTGCCGGGGGGATCTTCCTTTAATATGCTGATATTGCGTATAACGCCCTGACGGTCCACGAAAAGTTCCAGGATTACCGTTCCTTCGATTCCGGCCCGCCGGGCGATGGGGGGATAAACGGTTCTTCGCACTATTTCTTCATCCGAAAATTCCGGCCGGTAGGAAACAAGATGCATCGGAAGAAAATCAACAACTTCTCCGGCGGCCGCTTCCCCGGAGGCCATTTCCCCGGAGGGGGGCGGAACTTCATCAGCCTCTATCATGTTTTCCGCGATGGAATCGGTGCTGCCTGAAAAAATTTCCCTGGATATAACGGGAGCCTCTTCCCTGATGTCCGCCAGTTTCATTATTTCCGGAGTTTCCGGTTTTTTTTCCACGACGGTTTTAAGGGTAAACACCGCGAAAAAAAGCAGCGCGAGATGAACGGCCGCGGCCAATGCGAAAGAAACAGCGCGGGGCGACATGAAAAAAGACGGCGCACTGAATTCCTTTTGGGGTTTACGGCTCATTTTTTACCACAAAACTTACCATCCGGTATTCAAGGATCTGGAGCAGTTCCAGTACGGAGCTGATATTCCTGAACGGCGTATTTTTATCGGCAATGATATGAATTCTGGTGTCAGGCGCGTTTTGGTAGGCGTCTCCCACGGCGTTTTCAATTACCCGGAGGGCGTCGCCTGAACCTTCGGCGCTTTCTGCGGGAATGCCGTCAAGGTACAGCCTTCCCGACACATCGATCCATATTTCCAGATTTTTTTCAGCGCTGGTACGCCTGGCGCTTTCCGCTTCCGGATAGTCTATTTTTACTTCCCGGCGGTAGTTAATAAGCGCTACAAGCATAATAAAAATGAGCAGTAAAAACGCCACGTCGCTCATGGCGTTCATGGGAATTAAAGGAGGCTTTCGTTTCCGCCTCAGCTTCATCGTGCTTCTCCTTCGACTGGTTTTTCCATCGAAAAAGAAAAAGACTCCACGCTGGATTTTTGGGCCAGATCGACAAAAGAAACAACGTTCTGCCAGGGCGACTGCGGGGCGACCGTGAGCACAACCGCGAGATTCGGACTTGTCCCCCTTGCCGCCTGTATGTGATCTTCCGCCTCGGCGGAGCTTACCGTTCTGCCCCCAAAATGTATTACCCCTTCCGCGTCCAGGCGAAAACGGAGGAGCGCTTCTTTTGGTACCGTTTTTACCGAATCTTTTTTGGGAAGATCAAGAAGAAAGCCCTGGTTAATGTTAAAACCCGCGATAACGATAAAATAAATGATAAGCAGAAATGCCAGATCGGAAAAAGCGGAACTTTCCAGCGCCGCGTGACGCCTGAGCTTTATTTTCATTTTGACCTTCAATCCGGAATGGAAACATTTTCTTCGTCACGCCCTGTCCGGGGAGGGCTTTCCCGCGTCCCCCGGCCGCGCAGCGCCAGCGCGGTAATAATGTCGGAGCACGCTTTTTCCGTCCGGAGCGCGAAATGGTCGACGACGCTGATTAAGACGGAATGGGCGCTCATGGCGATGATGGCAATGATAAGGCCGAAAACCGTCGTGATAAGCGCTTCGTAAATGCCGTTTGCCACTATCTGGGCGTTTACTTCCGAAGCTTCGGCTATGGAGCGGAATGCCCCGATCATCCCGGAAACCGTACCGAGAAAGCCGGTCAAAGGCGCGAGGGAGCCTATGGCGGTAAGGAAGTTAAAGCCCGCTTCAAGGGAATTCACGCAGTCCTGGGCTTCCGTTTCCACGGCTTTTTCCAGCCGGGATTCGGGAAGGCTGATGTGCCGGACGAGAAACAGCAGCACCCTGGCGGCCATGCTCCGTCCGGTAATCCCCTCAAGATACGCGGCGGCTTCGCCGACGGTTCCCTTTTCCACGCAGTCAAGCACTTTCGGGGCAAGCCTGTCGATACGGAGCTTGTGGTAAAGAAGAAACGCCGCACGGTCAATGATAACGGCGGTCGCGGCTACGGAAAAAACCAAAAGGGGCCACATAAAGATCCCCCCGAGTTTAAACAGTTCTATGAGTGAAAAAACGGTAGTTGTGTTTTCCATGTGTCCTCACTTTGTTTTCTCAAAGTATAACTCACCGGTAATGGAATTGATAATACCTTCCCACCGGTACGAAAGGTATATCCACAGCAGCGCCTCTTCCCAGTCCCGCAGCAGTGCGCCGGTATTTCTCAACATGGCAATGTCTTCAGGAAATCCCGCGCTCCAGGCGGCGTTCCATTTTACGTCTTCCGCGCGGATCCACCCGTCCGCGCCGGAAAGCGCCCCGGCGCCCGCCGTATAATCCGCGGGGCGTTTCCGTTTCGCCGTTACTTCGGGAAGCAGGACGGGTTTCCACCACGCGTCGAATTCTTTTTCGTTTTGGAACTCAGGCGGATCCGCCCTGGCGTTTTTTTTCATCCAGGCGGCAACCGCCTCAATCCGGTCTTTTCGGTTCCGCAGCGCGTAAAGCGCGCCGTCGCCGGAAAGCCGGTTTTCGCCGGCGCGTATACGTCCGGAAGATATGCCGGTTTCCTCAATGTTTTCGAGCATAAGCCTATAGCGTTCTTTTCCTTCAAAGTGTCCGGTTCCCGACAGGTCCAGGGTAAATTCATTCCATCCCCTTATGGACGAAGCGAAAAACGTACAGAAAGAAAGCGTGTAACTGCCGGTCTCCCCGGCCGGCAGCAGATAAAACGCCAGCGCCGGTTCTGCGGGAACGGTAAGCTTCAAGGCGATCCTTCCGTCCTTAAAACGGATTTCGGAAAGCAGCGTCCCGTTTTCGCTCCGGTAGCTTGCGGCGGTTTTTTCGGCAAACGCCGATCCGTCGATGATTTTTCCCGCTTTTTCATTCAGGGACATGCAGGCTGAAAGTACAAGACAAACATATGTCAGGACGACGATCGCGGTTTTTTTCATCACTATGGTCTCCGCGGCATACAGCCGTTTGTTAAAAAGTCCATTTCACTCCAAACGTAACAAGCGGAATGGGAAGATCGTAGCTGGCGATGCTGTTTCCGGGCGTTTCCCGTCCGGTGTTTTCGTCAAAATCTTTTATGCCTTCCGCGCGGTACACAAGGGAAAGAAGATTTTCAAAACTTACATACAGTTCCCGTTTTGTTTTTTTGGTTTTGTTGAAGCTGAAAATCGAAAGCTTTACGTCCAGGGGAAGTACAAAACCCGCCCTGCTGTTGTCGTCATAAACCTGGATTCGTTCGTAGGGAGGAGGAAAAAGGGCCGGATCGGGAATAACCGCCGCTGTTTTTGCTATCGGAACGCCGCTTGCGAGGCTGAAACGGGTCATAAGGTTAACCGTTTTAACCGGCTTGTAATTTGCAACAAGGTTAAGGGTATGAAAGCGGTGAAAAGCCGGATAGTACCAGCCTCCGGTGTTTCTGGACAGGGCCGTACTTTTTGGATCCTGGTACATGGCGTTAATGTACGAATACGAAATCCAGCCGTTCCAGTACCGTGAATCGAGTTTTTGCAGCATTGTGTCAAAGCCCCAAATAATGGCTTTGCCGTCAAAAAAATAGTTTGTGTTGTATACGGTTATGCCGCCTATTTCGGTACCGTCGCTTTTTGTATAGGCCCGGTCAAACACATATTTAAAATAGCCTTCAAGGGTAAACACAAGTCCGCCGGAAAAATCAATTTTTGTTCCCGTAACGGTGGTCCAGGATCTGTTTTGGGTTTGCGCATAACGGCTTATGCCGTTTTCCGCGCTGATGTTTTGAAGGGCGCCGTTTACCGAAGAAAAAAGACCTGTTCCCGCAGTAAAGACCACCGAATCGACGACGGGGGTTTCTTCAAGAACAAGAAAGTCAAAGTTGATCCGGGGGTTTACCGCCGGTATGCCGGAGAGCGTAAAACCCGATCCGGCGAGCAGAAAATGATCCCCCCGGATTCCCAGTTCCATTCCAAAACGACGGTTTTCCGATTTGTACTCAAGAAGGGAATATGCCGAACTTGAAATACCCCAGTTAAGAATTTCTATGGTTTGTTCCATGTGTTCGACCGTATTAGGCAGGATGCCCGGCTTTGTTCCCCGGATCCAGTTGCTTCTGTCCCAGCGGCTGTACCGTTCCTCAAGTCCCGCCGCGAAAAGAAATCCGTTTCCCGCGTCGCGGTCGTAATCCGCCCTGCCCTGGAAGTTAATTGTCCTGTCCCGGAGAAAGTAATTGTAACTTCGCACGCTGAACGGAGTAGTTGCCCTGTTTTCGCTGAATATTCTTCCGTCCAGATCACTTTGCAAAAGTCCCGCGCCAAGGGCAACCTTTAACAGGGATTTGGAATCGGGGCTGTAGCCAAGAGCCGAGGTAATAAAGCCGATTTTGTTATCCCAGTAAAAATTCGCGTCATAGCTTCTGTCACTGGAGTTGTCGTCGTAATGCGCTCCCACCCCGTCGTTTCCGAAAAAGCCGTTAACGGAAAAATTCAAATCCGTGGAAAAATCGTAAAACGCGCCCAGCGCCCCGCTTCTGATAAACGGAGTAGTGGTAATATATTTGACTTCCTCAAAGAACAACTTTGCGAACTGGACAAACGGGTCCCAGTACGTTACTTTCCCCATAAGGGAAATCCCGCCTTTTTTTCCCAGCGGAAACGCGACATGCATGTTTGCGGCGCTCGAGGATACGGCAAGTTCCATCTCCGCAGATTCGGAAGGCGCCTGTCGTGAGTGTATATCAAGAAGGCCGGAAACCGTATGGCCGTAGCGGGTTGAAAAAACCCCGTGGGAAAGCTGGGCGCTTTCCACCATTTTTGGATCGAAGATGGAGAAAGCCCCTCCCCAGTGGTAAGGCCGTTCCACATAAAAACCGTCAAAAACAGCAGTTACGTCGGAAGGTTCCCCGCCCCGGACGGACGGCATGGCCATGTAGCCGCCCACATAGCCGACACCGGGCAGAAGCTTGATGGCGTTCATCACGTCGCCGATAATTCCCGTTTCCGCCGTCCGTGTTAAATCGCCTCCGGAAATGGCGACACTCCGGCCGCTTACCGTTTCGGCGGAGACGGGCCTGGATGCTTCCACAACAAGCTCCCGTTCTTCCGCCATCCCGGAAAGACTCAGATCTACGGTATAGCTGTCCGTTCCCGGAAGCACCGAAACGCGGAGGGGAGCGTATCCCGGATAACTTATCTGCAAGACGACGGAACTGTCGTCCGAAACGGAAACGACCGCCCTGCCGTCCGGGCCGCATACGGCCCCGGATCCGTCCCGTGAAAAAACACGCGCGCCTTCCAGGGGAATGAACAGATCGGCGTCTCTGACAACAACTTCAACATCCCTGGCGAAGACAGCGGCTGAGACAAGTAACAGTGTCAAACATGCGGGGATAATCCGCCATCGCGGGATCACAGTATTCAGTATAGCGTATTCTTCACGGAATAGTCAGGGCGCGTCCCTGCCGCGTTGTCACAGGGTAAGCCCCCGGGCTTCCAGGGCTTCCGCGGTTTCCGCCGCGGCTTCTATCATCCGCTCGGTTACCAGGGGAAGAATCGCCGTAATTGTTTTTATTTTGCCGGTACAGGCACGGGCCTTTACCGAGACGGCCGCGTTTTCCCACAGTTCAAAGAACCGGGGAAGGAAGCCCAGCATAAGCGCCAGGGCAAGACTCAGGCGGCCGCGTTTTCCGGGATTCCGCCGGGCGGCCGGGCCGTGAAAAAACAGCTCGACGGTTTCAAGCGACCGCCGCAGTTCCGTCATTGTCGTGACCGCGAAGAAAAGCGAAGAAGAGGAAAAGGAAACGAGTATCCCCGCCGAAAAAACAAGGCCGCTTTTAAGGTCTTCGACGCCGACAGAGAGGGGATTTATTTTCAGCGCCCTCGCCGCGGTTACCGCCGCCAGCATGACAAGCAGCGGTTTTGATCCGGAAAAAAGTTCCCAGGGCTTTATTCCGGCGCACGCGGCGCAGACATACAGAAACGCCGCCGCGCATCCGGCCGCCGGCAGGCCGAAAAGCAGCGACATTGAAAGTGCCAGCAGAAAAAGCAGCTTTATCCCGCCGGGAAGACGATGAAGAAAACTCGTCCCGCTTCTGTACGACCAGGGCGTTCTGCCGCCGGTTTTCAATCCAGCCATGAACAATCCCCGACAGCGGCGTAACTGTGCCGGGGATCCCGCACCCCGTATTCGGGTTTCAGCCGGTCAAGAACCGCTTCCGGTGTTCCATTGTCCCGAATACTGCCGTGATCCAGGATAACAAGGCGGTCGGCAAGGGCAAGGGATTTTTCCAGTTCGTGGGTTAAGATGATCAGGGTTTTTCCGTCCTTTTTAATCGCCTGGATACTGTGCAGCACCTGTACAACGCCCGGCCAGTCGAGATTGGCAAACGGCTCGTCCATAATGATAACCCGGCAGTTCATGGCAAGCACCCCGGCGACGGCAAGGCGGCGTTTTTCCCCCCCGGAAAGACGCCGGGGCGGAAATGTCCGTTTTTCCCAGAGCCCTGTTTTTACAAGCGCTTCCCTGGTTCTCGCGGAAACTTCCTGCCTGCTTACGGACAAATTCGACGGCCCGAACGCGACATCCTCTTCCGCCGTTTCTCCCACAAACTGCGCGTCGGCGTCCTGAAACACAATCCCCAGATCCTGCCTGAAACTTTTGCCTTTCGCGAGGACTTTTTCCAGCGTTTCGCCCCGGAACAACACTTCGCCGCCGGAAGCGCCGGCAAGGCCCGCGAGAATCCGCATGAGGATGGTTTTGCCGGAACCGTTTGAACCGGCGATGACTAGACATTCGCCTTCGGTAATTTCAAGATTCACCCGATCCAGCGCCAAAACGCCGCCGGGGAAAACCTTGGTTACCGCCCGTATTTCGAAAAGAGAAGGGCTGTCCGCGGTATCGCCGGTATCCGCCATTTGCTAGTTGTCCAGCTTGTCCGCAGCCATGCCGCGCAGCCGGGAAGCGGCCGCTGCGATAATGGCCGCCTTGACAATGTCGCCCGGCAGGAAAGGAAGAAACCCCCCGGTAAAGGCCGCCGCCCGGCTGCCGGTTATGTGGTACAGCCAGAAAACGCCCGGGACATAGATTACCAGAAAACCACAGGCCGCGGCGGCGATAATCCGCGAAAGCGGCGTTTTTATCCCCGCTTTCGGCTTGCCCGCGACAAGGCCGGCAAGGAGGGCCGCCAGAAAGTAGCCGGCAAGAAAACCGCCGGTGGGCCCGGCAAAGTGGGCAAAGCCCCCGACAGCGCCTGAAAACACGGGAAGCCCAAGCGCGCCGGCCAGCAGGTACAGGCCGACGGCCCAGGCGCCCAGTGCCGGTCCCAGAACAAGCCCCGCGAGGACACAGAACGCGTTTTGAAGAACAATGGGAACCGGCGAAAAGGGCAGGGGGACAGCGATAAAAGTCCCGCCGGCAATAAGGGCGGCGAAAAGGGCGGTCAAGGCAATTCCGGTAATTTTCGAGCGGTTCAATCTCCGGGACGCCGCCGGTTCAAGCATACCACAAGGCTACCAAAAATCAAATTGCTTCGTCAAGACGACCACCCGCCCAGTAACCGCGCGCGATACATTGAGCGCGGGTTCCCCGGCAGAGGTAACATGGCGTAGGCCCAGCAGGGGTAACGCTTCCCGCAAAGGCCAAAGGGCCGCCGCCTGCGCCG
>JAIRWM010000080.1 GCA_031268975.1 Treponema sp.
CGAATTGTTCCGCAAAAGCGTGAAGTATTTCTTTGGCCGTAAGCTCTTCGTGTTCATCCAGGAAGGAGGCGGCTTTTTCAATTCCGTCATAATTGAACAGGTCATAGTTTTTTGGGGCAATCATGATATTAACATAGCGGTATTTTCATATTAGCGCAAGAATAAAAAAGGAGGGAAGCCATGAGCGACGAACAGAAGGAACAGGTGGCGCCGGAAGCGGAGCAGGGGAAAGAAGACAAGCCGGAGCCGGAAAAGGAACAGCAAATAGACTTTGGAACTGAATTGCCAAATCCTTTCAAGGCTACCAATTCAGAAGACGGATCAAAAAAACCGCAATGGTAACTATTGGCGTGGCAATAAAGGCCACTGTGCCGGCGACGAGAAAACGGCTTCGACGGTTCTCGATTTTTTGATTATGCTGTATATAGGTATTGAGCGATGCAATGCCAAAGCTAAAAAGATGAGGCATATCGGCTTTGTAAAAATCTCCGGTGAAATATGACGATGGTTTTCCTTTGCTCAAATATATGCTTCTCGGGAAGACCGCAAGCAGAAGAAGAATAACGGCGGCGGTCAGGCAAAAGGAAGCAAAAAGCAAAATTACGGCTATCGGTCTTTTATCAGCCTCATTCCATATACTGAGCAGGAATCCTGCCGTCGCAGATAGGATTGACAACGCGATGGCCAAAAGGGAAAACGCCTTGCTGTTCAGATTATTGATAGATTCAAGAAGCCGGTCATTGTGATCGGTTGCTTCATTGTAGAAAAATTCGGCTTTTTCCCGATCTACCTTACTCCAATCCATTTTTTTAAAATCAATTACGTTTTGGGCTTGCATAACGGACCTCCATGTATTCAAGTATACTCAAAAAGCGCCCTGACGGCATCTTCAATCCGGAGTCCCGATCTGATCGGCACATGCAGAGCATAAATCTTCTTCCACCCAATAACAGGGTTCGCCTGTTTTTTCAATGCAGCCGCTGCAATCAAGATCGGTACAGCCGCAGACACGACACTTGCGTTCATCCCACAAGAGAGTTTCCTTCATACCGTCCCCCGAAGGAGCCGTGCCCCCGATTCCGCTCCTTCTACCCCGTGCCGTAATTCAATGCTGGCCGCCGCATTTTTCCCGTTACAATAGTCATTCCATCCGTTTCGCTTCGGAGGTTTCCGGTCGATGGGTTTAACCGAACCGCCCCATCCACTTTCCATGACGGCCCTTTCGATTACCGTTTCTTCTTCCGGGCTGTTGGTGAATTCCCTGAGTTTACCGATAACGGTCATTACCCAGCCCATGCAAAATTCGTCGGCCCGGCGCATTTTATTCCCCCGGCTTTTTACCCTGGTTAAGGACTTCATATATTTTGCCCTGGCGGATCTCAGTTTCCGTAAAAGCACCTCCTCCATAAAGGCCGCAATTTTTACCCGGTGTTCTATACCGATGAATGTCCATCCGTAATGCAGCCGGACTTTTGTTTTTACAATACCATGCGCCGCCCGGCATCCAAAGGCTTTCGCAACAAAAACAGTAAGAACCGTTTCATATTTTGAAGGGCTTTCCCCTCCGTTGCTCTTCAATTTTTCTTTGCCTATATCAAGCCGGCTGACGGATTCCATACCGATGTTGTACCGTTCCATCAGTTCTTGAGCCATTTGCAGGGCCGCGGCGGCTTCGTTGGCATTTGGAGACCCGGACAGAGCAAAGAGTTTTTTAATTTTGTCCTTGATTTTTTCAATATTATTCATGACTTCTCCCATTGAAAAACCTACGGGGGTCTAGCTTTCAAAACCCCCGCAGGGAGGCGGATACGAGTCTACCCGCCAAGACATCCAATCACAAAAGGAGGATCCATGACGGTATCAGGGTACTATGAACCGTGAGGCAAAGTGATATAACGGGGATTATTTATTGACGGAAATTTGTTGAAAGATTAAAATCATAGAAGGTAGGATGCCTTGCAGACGGTGTAGCCCGTAGCTTCGGATTTGGGCTATAAAACTATACAGACGGTAACGGCTGTACGTTAGCGCTCAAGGCCGTCCTACCGTATTTTTTTTAGTTTCATAATACGGTTATATTCGGCGATACCCCGGTCTGTATCCGTTGATATGTCCAGTTCATACATGGTATCAACTTTGGGCAACTGAATAGCGGCGCCCCTGTGGGCGTGCGGTTTTATGTCAAGATCGACGACGATTTTCATATATTTACTTTCCGACAGTTTTCTTAAATAAATCAGGCTGCTCCTGTCAAGAAAAACATCGGCGTCAATAAGATAGTCTATCAGATTATACCAGTCGTTTTCCGCCGGGGCATTACCCTGCCTGACGTGACGCCCGGTATATTTCCCCGTATGAATCAGTTTTGATTCAAGAACAATTATACCCGTCTCTTCCAGATCTATACCTCTCTTTTTCAAGGCGCCTGTGGTCTTACGGTCAAAGAAGCCGACGGGTGTCGTATTCCGCTGATCCAGCTTTTTAGCCATAGATTTTTCAATAAAGTCATGATACTCACTCTTGACAATCTTATTGGTTAAAAGCGTTTTGACAACATTGTCAAACTGTTCGGGGATCTTGTCTCTTGTTTTTGTAATGGCCTGCTGCAACGCCGGGGTGTTCCGGCCAAATTGCAGCCCGTTCCAGTTAAAGCCCGGTCCGACCCCTCTCGGCAGGCGTTCAATAGTACCTTTGCGCTCATTAATATAGGTTCTGTATTGTTCGGGCGGAGCCGTGGTTTGTACCGGGATAGAATATCCCGGCGTTCCGCCAACGGTAGGCGGAACGGTAACCCCGTTTTTTTCAAGCCGCTGTTTTCGTTCTTCGGAGACGGCCATGACCCAGCACTTGCAGCCAAATTCCCTTGGCGGATCAGGATAATGAAGATCCCACCAGGGATCGTCCTTGGGGAGGACAAGTCCGTTCCAGCCAAGATGTTCCGGGCGGTGATGTTTGGAATTACCCACCCGGTACATCAAATAGGGATGGGAGGTAGATTCCATCTGCTCTTTATGCCGGGCGTGGTTATATGCGCTCCGCACATTGGTGTCGTAGATGGTCTTGAGCCGCCGGTCGCTGCCAAGCTGTGCGTTCACGGTTTTCCCGGTCAGAGGATCGGTCATCTCCTTTTTGCCCCACCAGCCCTTTTCCTGTAAGGTGGGCGCAAGGTTTTTCCTGAAGGATTCCAGGGTCTCCCCGTTTTCTAGAGCCTGTTCCACCGCTCCTTTAATATCGCTTAACACGTCAATCTGCATGGCCTTGGCCACAGTAAACATCGCCGCATGTTCCTCGTTCCATACGTCTTTGTACGAAAAGCCGGGCCGGAGCGTTTTGTTTTTGATATAGTCCAGGGCTTCTTTGGGAATCAGGGGATCGGCCATCAGGTGTCAAACTCCTCCATGCCTTTGACCCGGGCCTTGAAGGTCGCCGCCGCCAAAAGTTCCGCTATTTTGTCCGCCGGCCATTCGGCGGCCAGCTTCTCCAGTTCCTTTTGGAAGGACTTAAAATCCGTTGCTTTATCCAGGGCCTTGTCCAATACTTCGGCGATTTCGTCGGTGATGGCGATAAACCCGCCTTCCTCCTCGCCGGGATCAGGGGGCTCAGGTTCGGACACATCCGCTGCAGGTTCTTCGGCGTTTAAAGAAACCAGCGGCCCCGCCGCGTTGAGTTCCATCATCCCGGCCGCCGGATTGGGCGGCTGTTCTAAAACTTCATCATCCTCGGCGGGAACGCCCAGGCCCAGGAGGGTGAGCATTTCCGTTTGAGAAATCCTGGCCCCCAGGGGAACCAGTTTGGAAACGGCCTCGATAATCATCTGCACGTTCTTTGATTCCACCAGCTTGGTTTTAACCCGGGGGTAGGCCGCCTGCTCCCCGAAGTTAAACGTGACATAGGGAATCACGAGATCCCGGTTAACGGTCTGGTCAAACTGCAGGGCGTCGGCCCGGCAAATGTCCTGCCTCACCTCCT
>JAIRWM010000087.1 GCA_031268975.1 Treponema sp.
AGGAGCATGGCACGGTACACGTCATCGTCAAGGGCCTGTTTGTTCCGCCCGACGTGGATAAGCCGGATGAGCTTTGCGCGCCTGTTTTCTGTTGTCGCTGATTTCATTTAATTCCCCCGTAAACGCCGGCCCCACGTGAGGCTGGCGTACTAGGCTTGCTTTCCGTCCGCAAGCCCGTTTATGCGTTTTTGCCGCGTTCCAGCGGGTGTTTTTTCATTTCCGAATTAGCGGCGTTTGATAAAAAACTTTGCAACACAAGTCCTTTCACCCGAACATAGTTTTCAACTTCCTGCCAGTTTTCGAGTTTCACAATATAGGATTTAGCCCCGCCTTTGTTTGTGTGCGCGGAAAACAGCGCGCAAAGCTGGATCCTCATAAAAAGGTTCGGTGTAACGCCGAACTTCGCGGCCTCCTGTTTTATCCCGTCCATAATATCTTCAGGCAGCGAAATCTGTGTTTGTTTCATCGTTCCCCTCCCGTTCCTCAAAGGCTTTCTACCACGTCCGCGTCCACGGTTTTGACTTTCATGGAGGCGGCCAGGTTCATGGCTTTCCGCGCCCAGTTGTTGACCAGCAGCGGATAGGCGACCGAATACACCACGTCATTCCGGGCCTGCCGGAGAAGCTTCCTGCCCAGGGCATCACAGGCGTCATCGGAGAAAATCTCTTTCCGGTCCCGGCTCAGGCGCCTAAATTTGATGTCCAGGTATTTGGCGATCTCCGTACCTCCGGCCAGGGGTTCCAGTTCCAGAACTTCCATCCGGCGGATAACTTCCCGGGCCTCCCAGTTTTTTGACTCGTCAAGTTTGGCTTTCATTTCAGGCTGGCCGATGAGGACAATGGCAAGAAGTTTTTTGAAGCCGTCTTCCATTTCCCAAAAACGCTTTAAGTATTTCAAAGTTTGGATGGAAAGATCGTGGGCCTCCTCAATCATCAGGACATGGGAATAACCTGACCGGCTTGAGTTGGTAAGGATACGTTCCACCTGGCGGGCCTTGGCTTCCAGGGTCCGTTTGGGATGTTCGGTGGAGCAGTCCGCGATAATAGCGTCGCAGATCATGCCGGCGTTCAGCCGGCCCTTGTCAATAATCCGGGGAGTAACGACCCGGATTTTCAGGCTCTCGGTTTGTATCCGGTCAATGGCAAGCCGCCTGATGGTTGTCTTGCCGGAGCCCGATTCCCCCAGGAGCGCCAGCATCCCGCCTATCTTCGCGGTGATATACAGGTACTCCTCGGCAAAGCGGGAATTGTCATTCAGAAAGACATCATCGGCTGTCATGACGTCATCCGTAAAAGGATCTTTAAAAAGATTAAAATTTTTTCTCGTTGTAAGATTAAGCATTTTTGCCCCCTACAGGGAAAGCCGGAGTTCCGTTCCGGCTTCAAATTCTTTTGCTACTGCGTCGACCGCCGAGACCGGAACCCCCTGGGGATATTCCGATTTCAGCCGGTCAAGCAGACCGTCCGGGACATAGCCTATCCGGGAGGAAACCCGGCGGTACGCCTCGAAATGATTAAGCAGGATTTCATGCGTCTCCACCCGGTCCGCCTGGTGTACCGTTACCTGTTCCCCGGTACGCTGGCGGATGAAGGGACTGTCCGGCTGGATGAGGCTGTGGGTTTTAAGCCCTTCGCCGTTAGTGATTGACGCAAAGGGAATGCCGCTTTCTCCGGCAATGGCCGACAGCCGCTTGGCGTTCCGTTCCCGGGCAGTCTCTTTCTGCTTTTTGTATTCTTCACCAATAACCGCGCCGTCCAGGGCAAAGCCGATGTTTTCATACTCAATGGGTTCCAGTTCCTGGCATACCAGGTCTTTACCGTACAGGTAACTCGCCCGCACCAGCGGTTCAGGATCAACCAGTATGGGCTGAAGATTGACCTCCTGCCCGATGAGGATGCCGGGAAGCCGGGCCACGCTGTAGCGCATGGGCATTTTGGTTTTTGGGTGGACAATGCTGACCGTAAGATCCCCCGCCACCTTCCGCGTCAGTATCCCCGTGGTAAAGATGGCCCGGCAGATTTCAGGATCGGGAAGTTCCCGCAGTTGTTCCGCCCTGATGCGCTGCCAGATAAAGGCCCGGGAGCCGACGATCTGCCCCCCGCGGTGAAGCCTGGTGTCCAAATATTCAATGCTGTTGCTGTTGTAAGCCGCGCACCATCGCTCCGCCGCGTCGTTCAGTTCGTCAATGCTGTGAACTTCTTCAAGCCGGAGCAGGCATTCAAAGTGGGTTTCCACAATGTTGTTGGCGCCCTCAACCTGGCCTTTGGCGCGGGGGTTCCCCGCCTCGTGGGTCCGCGTTTCCACCCGAAGGGCTGCAAGGGCGTTTTTCGTCGGCTTGTTGATGTTTCCGGAACCCTTATCCCAAAAAAGCAGCCGGGGAATCCCGTGAAAGATAAGATCTTTGGTCTGTTTCCGGCCCCATGCGTGGAGGAGAAAGTCATACATATTGACCGCGTTTTCCCCCTTGGCCGCATAGTAGCGGACATAAATTGAACTTGAATAATGATCGGTTAAAACATAACGCCAGCATTTCAAGTCTTCTTTGCCTTCCAGAAACGGTTTGTTTTTATAGACCTCGTCGTCCCGCAGGATGTGCTGTTTCCCGCCGGGGGCGAAGTAGAGAAGCGATAACGAGGGGTCGGTGAAATGAACATGGTTGGGGCAGAGGCTCCGCATCCGGGTATGGGGGGAAGGAGCCTTGGCGTTTTCCGCGGTCATGGAGGCTTCCCTCAGAAGCTGGCGGAGGCGGCTGTTGCCAATCGGAATGTCAATCCCGTTACTTTTGAGCAGTGCCCGGGCAACGTTTACCGGCATGGTTGACTTGCCGTTTTTCCGCAGGCCGTTGCGGATGACCGAAGCAACCGCGTCCAGATTTTCCGGCGCCAGGGAACTGGTCCCCGCGTCGGTCCGTTTCCGGCGGCCCGATACCCACCCCGCTTCTCTTAATACCTTGTATGCCTTCGCGGCGGAAAAGGCGAACATCCGGCACATTTCATCTATGGTTGCCTTCCGTTCCGATGCTGTTTCCGCCTTGTTCATCCGCTCAACATATTCACGGTACATATCCGCCCCTTATTTCTTTTTGTCCGGCCCGCAGTTTACCAGGGCCTGATCCAGTTCCTCAAAAAGATCCCCGATGGACGCAAGCTCCTCGTAATGCGCCTTGGCCCATTCCTGAAGCTGGGGAAAAGAAGCCCCCTCAACCTTTTGGGCCGCCGCCGCCACATTGACCGCCTCGTCCAGGTGAAACCGGGCTTGCAGGATGTGTTCAAAAAGTTTTTTCTTGAGGGGATCAAGCTGAACCTGGGCAAGCTGTTCTTTGGTGGGCGGTTCCTGATAGCGGAGCTGTTGTTCCAGTTCGTTGATCTCATTTTCTTTTTTTGCGATGGCGTCTTCCTGGGTTTTTTTCTCTTTTTTCCGTTTGTCCCGTTCGGTACGAAGGGCCTGCCGCAATTCCCGAACCGTCATCTTTTCAATTTCATCCAAGGTAACCCCGGCTATCTCACCGCCATCCTCAAGGGCTTGGATTGAATCATCGTCAAGAACGGTAAGAGCTTTCATTTTTGAGCTTTCCAAATACGCCAACGTTGGCGTATTTCCAAATTTCTGAGCGGCAGTCATGGCATATTGAGCGGAACGGGAAGCCATATTCAGATTCTCCAGTACCTGTAAAAAGCCGCCATGTTCTTCATTGGCCTTTATTCTGATAAGCCGTTTTCCAATTTCAATAAGAGATTCGGCGGTTTGCCGCTGGTAGAAACGAACCTCATTCTCCAGCCGGAGCCGTTCATACGGCTGACCATCCCCGTACATCGTTTCCGCTTGTTGTACAGATAGCTGTTGTTCTTCGTATTTTTCAACCGCCGTATCCATGGCCTGTGCTGCCCTGCTTGGTTTTGGCATGGATTTTCTTCCCATGTTTCCATTTCTCCTTTACTGCATCGCCGATGCGTAGCGTTCTTCATCCTTACTTAGAAGCAGTTTCGCTTCCTTGTAGCTCTTCATAATTTCCCCGGCTATCTTTCCGAAGGCCGGTGAAAGCCGCCATTTTCCGGCCAGCCCCCGTTCTATCCATTGGTAATTCTGGAATATCCCGAGGTCCCGGCAAATATTGGCTTCCGATGTTCCAACCAGCGTTGCCAGTTCCTTATTGGCAAGACCAAGAAAATGGTTTTTATGCAGGTGGATAATTATTTCAAATATCCGTTCCTGGCTATTTAGCTTTTCCATGCTTCATCACCCATTCCCTCAAGCTGAGGCCCCTCCTGACAAGCCAGTCCCAATGAAGCCGTTCGCCCAGTTCCTTCAGGGTCACGGCCCGCCGGTATAAAAATCCCGTCATCTTTTCCCTCCCGAAAAAAACGGCCTACAGCGCCGCCACGTCCAGGGGTATCTGCCGGTACTCCCCGTTTTCGTTCCGCTCATAAAACCGGAGGTATTGCTTGCTCCCGGAAACCTGTATGCTCTCGGTGATGGCCCGCATGGCCTTCTGCCAGTCGGGATCGTGGATTTCAAGGCGGCGCAGTCCCAGCACGCGGGCGGTGTT
>JAIRWM010000132.1 GCA_031268975.1 Treponema sp.
CCTCGGCTTTGAACTCCTTCGTGTACACACGCCGTTCTTTCATCTTCTTTCCCATCTTCTTCTCCTTACCATTGTATTACCCGCTTATTTTTGTATCTACCAGTTGGGGTAAGGTCCAAGATCTTATTTTCATTATAAGTGGGCAAATAATCATTATAAGAGATCTTATTTTCATTATAAGTGGGCAAATAATCATTATAAGAGATCTTATTTTCATTATAAGTGGGCAAATAATCATGATAAGCCGACTTATTTTTGGTATAAGAGCGCTCAAGATCATTTCAGGAATACGCACGGTGTTTCCGGAATCAGCGTGGGGTTGTCCGGGAAGCCGGTGCGCAAGCCGCGCGTGTGGTTTTTCGGACAGGCCTGTTGATATCATCCAATTGCAAGGAGGAACATGATGTCGAACGATTATATTCCCGGTAACGACGCGGCGTTTAATTGGTTCAAGTTTTTAAACCAGTATGTCGCCGCCAAATGTGCCGGGCAAAGTCCCGAGTGGACGCACATTCCCGAAGCGGCACGGACGGAGCTGCAAGGGGCCTGCGCCCTAAACTTGACCGGCAGAAATAATGACGAACCTCGCGGCAGAGCCACGAGGTATCGTTGTTTGCGCACCAACTTCCTGGACAGTCCCTTCTCTGTGGTGGAATTCTTCTTACAAACGAGCTAACTACACTTTGAATTGCCGGTCACGTTTAGCCGGTGTTGCCGGCTTTTTTCAGGGTGGCGAGGGTGTATTGCACCGACCGGGCCAGTTCCCCGTAGAGAAGCCGTGAAAATTCCAGGTGGCGTTTCCACGGATCTGTTTCGGTAAGCCGCTCTTCCAGTTCCCCGGCCGGGGGAAAAAGAAAACCGGCGGCGTCCTTTACAGGGTTTGCGGCGATGGCTTTGTCGGCCTTGTCAAGCCGGACCAGCGTGTCCCCGGCCGGCCGTTCCGGTTCGCGACCCGCCCCGGCGGCGATTTTTCCTGCCCGCCCGGCCTCTTCCAGGAGGGTCTCCAGTCCGCGAACAAGGCTGCCGAACGCCTGCGTGTAGCGCTTTTCGCGGGCCGCTTTTTCGCCGGGCGCGGCAAATTCGTTTTCTATCCGCCTGAAGGTTTCTTCGAGAATACGGTCGATTTCCCGCCGCCTGGGGGGGAGGGCCAAAAGCTCTTTTATGTCCGAGCTGGCAAGACCCTGCACGAAAAGGCCGTTTTCCGACAGGCTGCGGCTTTGTATGCGTTCCTGGCGTATCCTGTTTTCAAACCACGCGCCGTAAATCGAAAGCCGCCTGTCGGTCAAAACGCTGCCTCCCGAAGCCGACGACGCGGGAAACGGAAAACCGCTTTCAAGCGACCGCTGGGAACTGGTTTCCGCGGGGTTAAAGCGCGTCGATCCGGCGTGAACGGTTTCCTCGAAAGCGGCGCCTTTAAAATGGGTTTTCAGGCCGGGAAAACCGAGGTCCAGGCCGGCGATCCACAGCGTGGAAGGCGAAAGCAGGCGGGCGAAATCCCAGGCAGTGGTCGCCACCGACCCGCCGGCGCCAAGGGCGCCCTTTGGGTCTGTTCTGTCCTCAATAAACCGGCCCAGGGGAAAAAGCGACTGACAGAGAAAGCCCCGCCTGAAAGCTCCGCCGGCGCTCCCCGGCTCCCGTACGGCAGACAGGTCCCGCAGCACCGGGGGATAGACGGCCGATTCCGCCACGAGGCAGCAATGGGCGCCAAGGCGGTAAAGGTGCCGGGCGTTCCAGTACTGGGGATCGACGGCTACGGTAAAATCGGGAACGGCGCCGTTTGATAAAAGAAAACGGAGGGATGTATCCACCGCCACGACGACGCATCGTTCCCGTATGGCGGCCGCGTATCCGGCTGTTTCATCCAGGGACGGCCCGGCGGCGGCAAGAAACACCGGTATGCCGGTATTTCCGAGGCAGCCGGACAGGCCCCGTATTCCCGGCAGATCCCGCACCGCGCCGAGATTCGCGGCAAGGTTTTTTGTCCAGCGTTTTCCGAAACGCCTGAGGGTTGCGCTGTTGACGCTGTCACGGGAAGAGCGGATTTGTATCCGTTTTTCGGCGTCATCGTACCATTCCCTGTCTTTGCCGTCCGCGGAAAGCGCCCTGTTCCTCATCACAAGGATCTTTTCCCCGGCTCCCGCCTGTTCCAGCACACCCAGCGCCCCGGCTACGCCGCCGCTTTTGCCGCCTATAACGAGGATATGTTTTCCCGGCGAAAGAAAATCCGCAAGATCCCGGCTTTCCAGGGCAAGGCGGAACAGTTCCGGCCGTCTTTCGGCGACAATAACCGGCAGTGCGGAAGCGGCGGCGGCGGCCTCCGCCCCGTAGCCAAGTCCAAAGCCCAGCACGACAAACGCCGCGTTTCCGGCATTTTCCGCCAGTCCCGCCGTCAGCGCCGCCGCCTGTCTGGCGCTTTCCTTTTCCGGGTCGCGGTTGGAATGAATGTGTACGCCGTTAATGACAAGGGTCGGATTTCCCGACATGGTTTCCTGTATGCGGATATCTTCCCCGGCCGGGCCGCCGTCCGCCGCATCTGACGGACAGGAGATTTTTTCAAGTTGTTCGGCAAGGCCGGGGTACCGGGCCCGTAAGACGGCGGCGTTTTTTTCCCAGAATCCGCCGGCCATTATTCCAGTTCCAGGACTATGGTCATGCCGGGGGTAAACACGGTTCCCGGCTGCGGAATTTGCCGCCTGACCCAGCCTTCGCCCCTGATATCCAGGACAAGGTCGTCCCGGAGGAGAAGCGGGACAAGGCTTCGTTTGGAGAAGCCGGTAAAGTCGGGAATACGGTCGCCGACAGTTACAGCGCCGGCGGAAGGAATGGTAATGGAGCCGGAATGGCCTACCTGGGGGTTGCGGCCCCGGGGAATTCCCAGGTAATCGATAAGCTGTTCGGCGGTCTCACGAATTGCCGGAGCGGCGATGCTCGCGCCGAAATAGTGGTTTCCCCGGGGTTTTACGATGACAAGGTAAATGATCAGTGACGGCTGTTCCGCCGGAAGCAGGGCAAGACAGCTTGAGATAAAGTCCGTGTCGGAGTATGTTCCGGTTTCAGGATCGATGATCTGGGCCGTCCCCGTTTTTACCGCCAGGGCTATGTCGCCGATCCGGGCGTTGCGGCCGATACCCAGGCCCAGCGTGCCTTCCATCATGTATTCGCGCATTGCCCTGGCGGTTTCCGCGCTGAGTACCCGCCGGGCCTGGCCGCCCCGGTATTCCCCCGAAGAAGATTCGTCCTCTATTCTGGAAACAAGCCGGGGTGGCACGAGGATTCCGTCGTTCGCCACGGCGGTCGCGGCCTGCACAACCTGGAGCGCGGAAACGGCGATTTCCTGGCCCATCGCTATCGTCGGTTTGGAACGATCCGACCAGTTGTTTACATTCCGAAAAAATCCCGCCGTTTCTCCCGGCGCCCCGGCGCCGGTTCGCGCGCCGAAGCCGAACGCGGCAAGGCTGTCGTAGAAGGGATTTGCGGAAATTCGTTCCGACGCGTATGCCGCCCCGGCGTTGCAGGAATACACGATAATGTCCCTGGCGTTGACCCGTCCGTGAACGCCCTGGCAGTTGATCACAATGCGTTCTCCCCGGTTTGTTATCCGTTCATAGTAACCATTGCAGGTAAAAACGCTGTTTTCCGAAATTGCCCCGGCTTCGAGCATACCGGCTATGGAAAAAACCTTGAAAACGGATCCCGGTTCATACGCCCAGATCGCCGTCCTGTCCATCCGTTCCAGTTCGCCTGAATCCTGAATGTTGTTTGGATCAAATCCCGGAGCGGACGCCGCGCCCAAAATATCTCCCGTCCGGGGATCCGCCGCGATAAGCATGACCGCTTCCGCCATGTTGTCCTGGAGCGCCGAGGCCGCGACGGTTTCCAGTATGTGCTGGACGTTCGTGTCAATGGTGAGTACCACGTGGCTTCCGTTTTTTCCGCCGTGAGGACTCAGTTCGGCGTCAAAAGAATATTCTATGCCTCCGAGGCCGGTGTTCCCGCTGCCGGTAAAGCCGATGATCTGGGCGGCAAGTTCCTTTTCGGGGTAAATCCGCCCCATAACCGGTTCTATGCTTATCCCCCTGAGGCGGTTCATTGAACGGGCGGCGCGTATCTTCTGTAGTACCGACTGTTCGGCCTGTTTTTTCAGGTACAAAAAATCGCTTGTCGAAGACAGAATCCTGTGCCGGATATCAGATTCGCCCATTTCAAGGATGGGGCTTAATTCTTCGACCAGCGCGTCCATATCGGTAATGTCCGGCCGCCAGACGCTGACATTACCGAGCCTCGTTTGCAGGGCCAGTATGCGGCCGTTACGATCCAGTATGGAGCCGCGCTCGGCGGTATCCCGGATCGTGGAGAAAAGTTCCATTCCCGGAGGGTTTATCATAACGGCAAAATATTTGGCAAGCACAAAAAAGGCGAGAAAGGCGAAAACGGTGATGAACAGCAGAAAACGTCTTTTAAAGCGCTTGTCCTGATCGGCGTATCCGGGGTTCATTTTACCGCTATTACCTTTCCCAGTATACGATCCAGGGGGATTGATCCGTAGGAACGGGAGTCAAACGATTCAAGGTCGTTATCCCCCAGGGCGAAAAACGTTCTGTCGCCGTCAACATCCGAACAGCGCTTTACCGCCCGTTCCCCCAGGGGAGTGTAAAACACCACCAGATCTCCTTTGCGGGGCGGCGACCAGCGGAACAGGTACACGCCTATACCGGGCACGCGGATTCCGTAGGCGGCCTTGTTGACGACCAGCACGGAACCGGGCTCGAGGGCGGGGAGCATGGATCTGCCCTGGGTAATCATGAGATCAACCAAAAACAGTTTGATAAACAAAGCCGCCGCGAAGGCCAGCAGCACCGCCCTGGCCGGCCGGGTTTTTTGATCCCCTTCCATACTCCGGCAAGTATAATGATTCGTTTTGATAATGTCGATAAAGAACCAATAATGAATGACATCATTGCCGCCCAGCATGTACAGCGGCGGAAAGCGTCTCTGCTCTCCTCGGCCGCGGACCGCAGGGCCGACTTTCTCATGGAAGGACAGCGGCCCGCGTATCACCGGAGTATGCCGGGTATAGCGCGGGAACGAAGCGGGGAGCGGGGTATCCGTTCAGCCCTAAGGACGGCGCTGTCTTTTGTTGCGGGGCGCCGGGCCGGGCCGG
>JAIRWM010000120.1 GCA_031268975.1 Treponema sp.
ATGGACACGTCGGGGTAGTAGCCGGAATCCACCGCGTCCGCCAGGGCGTCGTCTTCCTCGATGTCCGCGGAGAGGCTTTGCGCGGCCTCGTCGTAGGCAACGGAGACGACGTTCCCCGGACGGGGGTCTTCCGCTCTCGGCCAGTGGCCGAATACTACCGGGGCTTTTACGATGTCGCCGAAGGTTTCCGCGATTTCTTTGAGGTCCCGCCCGGTTACGATCTGGGGATCGTCCTTGGAACCGAATATGCCGGCCTTCGCGATTTCCCGTGTGCGCGTTCTCATGTAGCAAGTATGGGAGGGAAGGCGCGGCAGTTACTCTAGATGTGTCATGGGGCAAATGGGGAGACTTACTTCAAGGGGAGACAGAGGTTGGGGCAACGCTGAGTGAGTTTTTCGCTTACGTACCCCGTAAGGAGCCGTATCGTTTCGTCACGGCTCCTTTATGCCCCGCTTACACCGGTTATCACGCAGATTTCGCTTGATACCGATCCGGGATGCGTCAAAGCCATTCAACCAGATAGAATTTTCCGCCCTCATGATCAACACGAATTTTAACCGCCTTTCCAATAGACTCGCGTACTTTTTTATCATTTTCTTTGGAATGGGCGTAATGTATCGTAGGACGTTTTTTGTCCGTTGTCTTAATGGTAAACTTGGGGTCTTCCTGATCCCAGACAACAACCGCACCCAAAAAGCCTTCTAATTCCGTTTTGGGAGGAACCGTAATCTGTTCTTTAAGCTGTGCATTAAGGCCAACGAAAGATAAATATTCATTTTTATTTAATGTAACGGCGTTTTCCCGTTCGCCTGAAACAACAATTTTTACCGACTCATATTTTGCCTTTTGAGAAGGAAAAACTTTTTCCAGCTTATCAACAATGGGAGCGGCCCTGGCAGGGTCAATTTTTGTTTTTTCAAAGAAGGCATCCAGTTTGTGTTCGGTCTCTCCTTTCTCTAATAACAGATGGGAGGCGTTGACGATTTCCTTTACCGTTTTCTTTACTTTTTCAACATTTTCCCTGGCTTTTTCTTCATGTTTTGGATTTATCTCATTATTGGTTTGGACAATGTCCAAAAGAAGAACGGTACTGCTGTAAGCAAAGGCGGCGGGTGAAAGAACGCTGTCCCTTCCGCTGCCGGGCATAAGCGTTGCAATGCATGTTTTTAGGAATTTAAACACACTGAGGAGACAATCGCCGTCAAACTCAAGGGCCGCCTTTCCGTCAATTTCGGGAAGCTCTACGGAAAAATCATGGGCGGCCATCTGATCCACCGTAAAGCCATTAGAAACATCAAGTTCCCTTCGCATGAGCTCTATTTCTTTTACGATTTCATGAACATAAGGCTCAAATTCCGGGTGTAAGGCGGCCTTTTTTTTGTACGCGTCAAGCTGTTTGAACATAAAATCAATGTGTCCCTGTTTGACCGGAACCCCTACATAAGGGCTGATGTCCAATTCAGCTACGGGCATTCCATCCTCCTGTAACCCAAATCCAAAATCTCCCTGCCAGTGGGCAGACCGTGACGCCAGAACGATAACATCTTCTACCTGTTCCCGGCGCCAATTATGTACAACTAATTCTACCAAACTCGGCCTAAGACATAAAATCCCGTCAATAGACCGTATATCCGGAGCTTTGTTAAACCTCCTATTATCATTATATATCGGCATGAAAGAATCCAGGGAATAATTACCGTTGGAGAAGTTTAAGAAATACAGAATAAGGCACGATTCGGTATACGTTTGTTTTATACATTTTATCCTGCTCCGATCTTCATCAGAAAAATGATTTACGGTCATAAAATCGTCAAGCTCGGCCGAAGTGATAATCAGGAATTTCTTTTCTACTATCTTTGAATCAAGCTGTTTTTTCGCCATTGTTCCCTCCCGGACCAGCCGATGTTCCCCTAAAATAACCCACTCCCCCGTTAAAAATACCACGATCCCCCGGCGCTGTAAACATCTTCCCTCCCTTTCCCCCCAACCGCAGGCCGGGCCGCCCCCTAATCCCCAAATTTTAACGAAATTTTAACGGCTGGAAGCGATCTTTTGGCGGAATCCGGGAAAAGTATCGTCCGGGGCGAAACGGGCCGTTTTACGGGCCTTTTTGCCGTTTCCGCCCTTACTCGATCCGGCAGCCTGGCGGCAGTACCGCCACAAAATCGCCCTGTACCTGGTACTCCCCGGAATCTACCGCTATGGCCCGGTTGCTGCCGTCCTCAAAACGCAATTCCCAGCCGCCGCCTTCCTTTTCCCTCAGCCGCTTCAGGGTAGACTTGCCCCGCCATGCCACCACCTGGATGGCGTTGTCACGGGGAATGTCGGTCCGGCGGATGAGGACGGCGCACCGGTCGGGTATCCCGGCCCCGGTCATGGATTCGCCCTGAACGCCGGCCGCGTAATATTCCCCGTCGTTTTCCCGGACGTACCCGGCCGGAACCCTGATGGTAAGCCCTCCCGCCTCGGATTGGGCAATGGGCGGCCCCGCGGCAACGTCCTCCACATAGGGGATGCGCTTGTAATCGTCGTACTCAGGCTCGGGATCGCTGGTATACCCATCACCGCTTTCCGCGGCCTCGTACCTGCGTCCGCCATTGACAGACGCTTCCAACCGCGTAAGGCGTTTTTCGATATCAACGAATTTGGGATGGGTGGCTATGGTTTCGTTAATGACTTGCTCCAGGCGGCTTTTGGTTTCTGTTTTGCGAAACATTTCCCCATTGCCGGTTAGAAACCAGTTCAAATCAATGTTGAACTTTTCTTCCAGGCTTTTTAGTATCCCAATTGAGACACTTTTCCCCTCTTCCCACCCCACTAATGTCGATCTTGGGATATTCAGTTGCCGGGAAAAATCGGCAATATTCAGCCCCAAAGCTTCTCGAAGTTCTTTTATGCGCTCCATATACCCTTTTTTCGTCAAATATTTTAATAAAATAACGAAATTTGGTTAAAATAACTTGACAAATAACTCGAAAGAGTTATTATGTTGATAACAAATGTTACGAAATGTAACCACGGATGAACAAAAGCGGTAAATCCGTGGTTACGGAATGTAACCACGGAGAAAAAAGCAATTCACCTCGTGGTTACGGAATGTAACCGTTTAAGTATCGCACGGATTCGTCGATACGGAAAGCCCGCACGGTGTTACGGCCCGGCGGGAACGAACGCGCGGAACCTGTGACGCGCCGGTAGGCCCCAAGTCGGGGTTTGATCTTTGACAGCGGGGAGCCGGGGCCACTGTACCACAAAGGTATATGCCCCGGCGCTTGACCCTGGGCGCGGGTACTACAGGCTTTAACGCGCCCAACATCCAATACTGTAGCCGTCCGGGCGATGTCCCGGACAGGGAACCGAACGAGGCCGCGCTGTCCGCCCACCCCTCCCGGTTGGCCAGGCGCTGCGGGTTCAACTCCCGCCGGTTCCGTCCCGTAACGGGAAAAGGAGGAACGATGAAACTATTCGGCCGCAATATACGGTACAGCCCGACGGAAGACAAACATCTGTTTTATGTCGGATCCGATACCTTGTCTGATCCTGCCGCCTGTATAAAGCTATTTCGATCTTTGGCAAAAAAAGATTCCACCTCTTTAAACAGAAAGTCGGCTTCTTCTGTAATAGTTTCCGGTATTGGCTCACCAAGCCGAAACTGACGCGCTTCGCGCCTTGCGATGGTATCCAGCAGGGCAAAGAGGCGGAGTCCGTATGATTCTTTAGCTGACGGCTGCGCCTTGTCTAATCCCTTCATGTAAGTCTTGCACTTGAAAAAAGCGGCGCGTTCATCCTCCGCCTCTTTGCTGTTTCGGACGGGCGCACCATCAACCGCTCTTTGCGGAAAATACAGTTTTACCCAATGGAGATACAGGTTGTAGGTTGCGGTAAAGATCATTTTTTCTTTTGTCATGGCATTTTAGCCCTCCTTGCGGGTAATGGATTTGTGGTGATTTTCATTATACCGCA
>JAIRWM010000030.1 GCA_031268975.1 Treponema sp.
TAACCGCACACAAAAAGCCTGACCGCTTCGTAAAGCTCGTTTTTCAACTGTATATTTTCCGCCCATATCTCTATGGCGATCCGGTCCTGCCTGCGTACCTTTGTAAAAAGCCCGTAGACATGCCCTTTTTGATTGACAGCATCGCGGATTGCCTGATATTTGGCCTGTGTCATCATCATAAACCCTTCGTTCTCCATAGGGCTTGTTTCCCCCGGTTCGGGCGGGTTTACATATTCCGGTTTAAGGTCCACGATGTCAGTCTCAATTAGATCCTCAAGTTCCACCGGCTTGCCGTCGTCAAGCGTCGTAACCACGACGGCAGGAAAGAGGCTCGCCTGCGGCTTGTCGCCGGTGATTGAATTAAGGAGAAGCCGCGCGAAGGGATGTTTGTTCGTAACGCTAATGGTAACGCCTTTATAGAAACCGGGAAGCCCCAGGGTATTGAAATAATCCCGCAATGCTTTTACGATGGCCTGCTCCAGGATTAGCCCTTTATTCATGAAAAAAATCATAAGCCTAATTCCTCCCTGACCGCGCTGCCGATAATTTCATTGACCGTGTCCTGCGTTACGCCGGCAACCGCCCGTGTAACCGGCCGCGCCCGCATTGCCGGTTTAATCCATCCTGTCGCGCCCGGCGCTGCCGATATGATACGGAACGTGAGATACCCCGCCGCCTTGCCGTTTTGCCCTTCCATCTTAACCATTCCGTCAGCAAAATGATCTTCACGGCTGCCGTCAGTCAAGGAATCAACATCAGCGGAAAAAACGCGATCCCCCCATTCATATTTCGCCCTGCTTGCAACTCCTACCATGTGGTTGTTGTAATTCAATTCCAGATTGTCGGAAGTGTCCGCCGAGGCGGTCACCTTTGAAGCCTGAAACTTAAATTTATTTTTTCTTGAAATTAGAAGTTGTTTATAAATTTGTTCCGGTATGATATTTCTAAAACCAACTCTTTTTTGCCCATTTCTTCCCGGCGTTCCCCAGCGGAAAGGCACGATGAGGTATGGAACGCCCTTTTTGGAAATTCGGGAACGGGGGCCGAAGGGATGCGTGGTTTTCATGTCGAGTTCTTCCGTGCCGTTCTCTATCCAGCCCGCTACCTCCGCATCGCTGTAAATCTCATAATCAAAAGGGCCTTTCCGGTCAATCTTTATACTCCGCGCGTACTTCCCGCTGGGCCGTTTCAGATTTTCTATCCCCGGCAGGCTGCCGCCTCTTGCAAAACCCTGCCATGTTCCCCTAACGAGGCCTGCGGATTGCCGCATAGCCATAGACACACCCGGCAAACTGCCTTCCCCAAACCGCGCCAAGGCCGTTTGAAGCTGCTGGAGGATGTCATTGTCCATTGTGATATTCATCTTAACCATTCTGATTGAGCCTCCTCGATTCCTGGAAAGCCGCGAAACTTTGGAGGATTACTTTGCGCGGCAGCCGCTGGTCCTCGCTGGTACGCAGCTGCGGGATATTCTTCGCGACGCGGTACGTAGGCCGGTACTGGTAACTGATAGACATAAACGCGCCGGCCTCCGGTCTTTTTTCACCAGTCCAATGAATCCTGTTTGTGCCGGCAAGAATAAAATCAACGCCTTCCCGGTATTCCCCGGCCTGGGTTTCCAGTTTGTCTATCCTTGCGACAAAATACTCGAAAATCACATCATCCGCGTCATCGCCTGCATGGGGGAGCAGGGTTTTTCCCGGCATGGTTCCGGAAAGGACAGTAATAACATCCCCGAAACCGACATTAAACATATACGGATATGTGCAGACCGCCTCGCCCTTTGCAAGCTGTAACTGGAGCGAATCATCTTTATTCAGATTTTGCGATAACACCACAAACTTAAAGGGAAGGATAAAATCAATCCCGTATGCGGTGAGCGTTCCGGCTTCCGGCACGGCGGGATCAAGCTGTATCATATTCTGCCGGTAGCCGGTAACCCCCACGGTTTCACCCGCGCTGTTTTCCACGCGCCCCGCCGCGATCACGTCCCCCTCCGCCTGGTAGTAAACGCCTTCCAGTTTGGATGGCGGCGTTTCCACTCCGGGGACGCGGTAATAGCCGTTGCCAACGCGCTCCAATACCGCGCTTTCAAGGCGCCTGACCACTGTATCACGGATGAGAAGCTCCACAATCTCGTTTTTGTTAAGCGGGCGGGGTCCGCTTGTGATTTCCACAAACTGCCCTGTTTTTACAGCCTGAAAGTCGTTGCCGTAAGCATCGTAAACCTTTAACACTTCACAATTGGCATTTTCAGCGGGTAATTCAAGGATATTATCACGGGCGGGAAGCCGCAAAGTTTCATCATAGAATTTCTGGTAACCGTATATTTCCCCGGACATGCCGCATTTTTCGCAATGGACATCCGGCTGGCCAGTTTCCTCCCGTACACAAGTGCATTTTCTGGCGGTGCGCCATCTGACATATTGGCCGTGCCGCTGTATCAGCGCGTCAAAGTTTTGCCTGCTTTGGGAGAGAATAACCGGGGAATTCTTGCCGAGACCGTAACCGCTCATATAATCACATCATCCTATTCATCCGCAACCCATGAATAAATAATGCCCCCCTTGGAGTCTACCGCCGCTTTGAGCGTGTATTCTCCTTCTTCGACCGGCCGGTCGGGGAGCGTGTTTTTATATTCATCAACGGCTGCTTTTAATTTCCCCAAAAGCGAATTCCGCTCTTTGC
>JAIRWM010000049.1 GCA_031268975.1 Treponema sp.
TTTGACAGCCCGAATAAGGGCTTGCGAAGCAAGACCAGGGCTGGCAAAATGTGGCGGAGTTTTGGCGTGGGAATGAGCAAAGCGAATGACCTAGCCAAAACGTAGCCCGAGCCGCCTACTGGCGGCGAAGCGTAAACAGACCTGTTATGCGACGTAAACCCTACACCCAATTCTCCAATCTCAGCTTCTTAATTCTGTTAAATTCTTTTGTATTATTTGTAACAAAAATATAATCACGACTTAATGCTTGTGCGGCCAACTGTATATCATATGCCCCAATAATTTTTCCTTTTTGTTCTAATTCCGCTCTAATTATTCCATATATCTCTGCGTCTTTCAATTCGAATGGAATAATTTCAAAATTTGATATAAAATTCATTAAGGCCGTTCTGTTTTTTTCTCGCATTTTACTTTTTGCTACACCATATTCCATTTCTGCCACACTTATTGTGGATATTTTTATATCAATCGGATTATATGTTTCTATCCGTTGAATAATATTTTGAGGATGCTTATTTACAATATAAATACAAATATTTGTATCTAATAAGAACATATAGTTACAACCTTCGTTTCTGTATTTCAGGTTGATTTCTTCCTTCGATGAAATAATCCTCTGTAAATTCTGTAAGACTTTTTTTAAATAATTCCCAAGGATCATTTTGAGAGAAAAGGACAATTGTATTTCCAATTTTGTTAATTATTAATTCCTCCACATCAACTTGATATTCTTTGGGGATACGTATTGCCTGGCTGTTGCCACTTTTAAATACCTTCGTTGTTTGCATATTTATTCTCCTATAAATTATAGTATATACTATTGTTTATACAATGTCAATAGGTTTTTATACTCTTTTAAGAATTTCTTGGGTTTATGTCGCATAACAGGTCTGTATATGCATTGCCGCCGTAGGCGGCTCATATACAGCCGGAACGCTTGTTGTGGCGGGTCATCTTTGGCGGGCGTTGCCTTAAGCGCAGGAGGATTGATATGAACGGGAAAAGAAATTTGGCGCCGGTGTTGCTCGCGCTGTTTGCGGGCATGGCGATGGCGGCGGGGCTTGCCTCGTGCGGCAAGGGCAACAGCGCTTCCGGCGGCGGTTGCAAAGGAAAACAAGGCTCAAGATATCACAAAACCGATAGGATATGTTTAAGTGAACTCCCGCGGCGTTTGCCCGGAGCGCGGGAACGGGCAGGGCGCCCCCGATAGAATCGCGTTACTTTTAGAAAATTTTGCCGTTTAGCTCTTCAAGTTCTGCGATGTATCGCATCTGGCTTTTTATAAAATTCCGCAGTGAAATTTTCTTTACTTTGTCAGGATGATTTCCCCTGCCCTGCCTGCCCGGCATCACCGGCCTTTTTTCCACACCGGTAATCCTCCGGCGGCGTTCAAGTTCCGCGTCGTAGGCCGAAAGGTATCTGTCAAGACCGTTATACGCAAGAAGAAAACGCCCTTCGGCAAGAAAACGTTCCCCAAGCGGTTTCCCGGGCAGATTTTTTACCGGCTTCGTGCGGCCGAAAAGGGGAACAACCATCCAGAAACCCAAAACAACAAGGGTAATCGTGGAAATGAGGATCGCGATAGTGTTGCCCCTTTCGGCAAGGCTGCCGAAAAGGTGCTTTTCAGCAACTCCTCCCCGGATAAAAAGCACGCCGTTTTCCGTTCTGGTTTTGGGAAACAGGGCGGCGGCCAAATTCGCGTTCCCTTCTTCCCGGATCGACCCGTTGCGAAGGAAATAGGCGTCGCCTGTTACGGTTAAAGAACCGTCTCCCATCTCAAGAACAACCAATGACGCCCTGTCGCTGAAAAAGCGGACTTTGCCCGAATTTTCATACATGGAAACGGGGATAAAGCTGATTTTGTCCACGTCTTCACTGGTTTCGGAAATGAAAAATTCTTTGTCGTCCAGAAAGGGATGCGCGCTGTAGTCAACTATTATTTCTTCTGTGGCGTCATCGATATCCGGTTCCGGTGTATCCGCGCCGCTCTCATCATCCGCTTCGCCGCCGCCGTCCGCCTCGGCCGCGTCAATTTCACTGTCGTCAGTTTCTTCGGAATAACGGTCATATTCCTCAATCCCAAGGGTTTCAAGGTATTCGGCAAGCTGCCAGTCCGTGTAGTAGGTATTTATCAAAATGATAAGGCTGCCCCCGGCTTTTACCCAGGGAGTAAGCCGGTACTCTTCTTCCTGTTCTTCCGACCAATCGAAGCTTTCCGCGAAAATAACCACGGCCTTCTCGGGCCCCTCAAGCACGGTATCAATGTCGCCGCCGGAAAGCGTCCGCACCTGAATCCCCTGACCGGAAAGCCAGCGTTCCAGGGCAAGGTACGGATTGGTCCGGGCTTCGCGGGACGGCGATTCCCAGCGTACGGAATCGACAATCTCAAGCTGGGTATAGCAGAACAGGCCCACAAGGGCGACAACCGCCACTATGACAAAAAAGGTTATCCAGTTTTTCATGCCCTGTCCTTTGCCGGAAGGGAACTCTTGCCCGCTGTCGTTTTCCCGCCGGCGGAATCTACAGGATTCTCCAGTACACGGCGGCAGGCGTCAATGGATTCGTCGAATTCGCTTTTGTCCGCTTTTCTGCCGCCGTACGCAACGGCGATCCACCGGGACACAAACCGGGGAAAGTCACTGTTTTTTGATCCGGCCAGGGCAAGGGCTTCGTACTCGGTTGTTTCGGGGGAAAAGACAATTCCCAGACGGAACGAAAGTGACGCGATAAACGCCCGGAAACAAAGCGCCCAGGCATCGCGTATTCTGCCTTCAGCATGAAGCGCCGCCGCTTTTTCCAGGAGCGCCGCAGGGTCCTCGAATTCGCCCTGTATTCCGTAACCGCCGTCGGGGCTCTTCCTGCGCAGAAACAACCGGCGGCGGCGGTAAAAGTACAGGGCCGATCTGAAAACAAGAAAAGCGGCGGCCGCTATAATGACGGTTCTGATGGCAATTCCCAGCGCTTCTTTCATCCAGGGAACTTCCCAATCCCTCCATTCAAAATCAACATTGTCAAAACCGGAATTATTGGATTCCCATTCATTTTTTAACCGAATTTTCCAGCTTGGTTTTTCGTTCCCGAAATCTTCCGAAGAAAGAACATTCTCCAGTTCCCGTGCGGATTCTTCCGAAACAGGCGGCGGGACAAACAGTTCCGGGGAAGCGGCAAACGTCCGCTGTGGAAGTACAAGCGATGCCAGCGCGAGACACACAACGGCGGGAACGATACTGCCTGACGGTTTTACAGCCGGGGATACAGAACGCGGGGCTTTTTCGGTACATCGTTTAAAGAGAAGCTCAATATCCCAGCCTTCCGTTTCCACCCGGCTGTTAATGTAAATTCCAAAACCCATGCAGACATAAAGGGTCTCGATAAAAATCTGATTTACCCACGAACCGGCCAGCATGAATTTACCCAGGAATTCCGGAGAGTCAAAAATGTTGCCCAGAAATCCCGGCTGGATAAGTTCAAAAATTCCGTATATAAAAGCCAGTTCGCCATACGTAAGCAGCGTACTTAACGCCAGACACATCAGCATTATGGGAAACCCAAAATAAAGCCCCCTCGGATTCATCAGCGAGAGCCGCCTTTTTAACACGGCGCCTTTACTGCCTTCCAAAACCCGAAGGGGCATTCTGGCAGACCTATAGAGGGAAAAACGCCGCCACAGAAGATCGCCTATCAATCCGCGCCACAGACTTTTGCCAAGGCCCTTAAAGAGCCGCCTGAAACGGGCGTTGGGCTCAAAAAACCGCACGGAAACAACATGAAGGGCAAAGCGATCAAAAAACGGCTTACACCACCACAGGAGCACACTGAAATACACCGTGGAATCTTCCGGCAAAAAAAATCCGGCAGCAGCCGCAATGCCAAGCGGAACACCGTAAAAGGAAAGCAGCGCGGGTATGTTCCGCTGCCAGAGGAGCGTTCCTGTGTCAGACGCCTCCCAGCCACTGCGTCTCCTGAACGCGAGATCTCCCTGGATATTCACGCTTCGCTTCCCGTGGCATCGGTGCGCCGGCCGGCGGCGATAAAATAAACGGCGAGCAAAATGATAAAAAATACACCGGCTCCGTAACGGAGTTCTTTTGGCAGTTCATGCCGGCTTGACCAGAACGCTTCAAGGGCCGCGGCGATAACCAGCATGATCGTACTTCCGGCGATAATCGGCAGGGAAATTTTTCCCGCTTCCCGCAGCGACTCGCCGCGGGTAAGTCCCTTCGTGATAAAAAACCGGTAACCCAGATGCAGGCCGGCCTGGGCGGAAAGGACAAGGGCGGTCAGCTCAAATCCCGAATGGCCGATGATAAAAGAAAAAAACGTATCCTGGAATCCCTTGTTTATAATGTGGGCCGCGGCGGCGCCGAGAAAAATTCCGTTAAAGGCCAGGGATAAAAGGCTGCCGATTCCCACAACAAGACCGCCGGCAAAGTTTCTAAAGGCGATGCTGACATTGTTAAAAATGTAATATCCGAACATATCCGCGTCGGTGCTTATTTCCCTGGGGTTAAGGTAATATTCACTTTCAGGATTGTACATTTCTTCCAGATTCGACGCTTCCCAGCGGGACATAAGCTCAAAGGTAAAATCGGGAAAACGCAGACAGACAAGGACGGTAAAAGCGGCAAGCCCGTAGAAAATAAGGGAACAGGCGGCAAAACTGCGCCATTGGGAACGGACTGCCCCGGGAAATGTTTTAAAGACAAACGCGTATATTTTTTTGAAAGAAAACGGTTCCCGGCTGTAAAGCAGCTGGCTGCCTTCAAGGGTCAGCCGGTTAAGCTTTTCTATCAGTGACGGATCAAAACCATGCGACCGGGCGGTGTTAAGATCGCCGGTCAGCTCCCGCAGCGCCTGCGGAAACCACGCCGCTTTTTTCCTGAGCTCCCTTCTGCCCCCGGTGACAATCCTTTCAAGCTCTTTCCAGTCCTGTTCCCGCCGTTTGACAAACGCCTGCTGAGTCATGCCTGCCCCTCCACCGGCCGGCCGGGCGCGGGTTGTTCGGCGTAGTCGCCCGCAAAGGTACGGGCTATGCCCAAAAGGTAACCGGTGTCGGAAACCCCGCCGGGATTTTCCGGGGCGCCGCGGAGTGAGGCGGCCATTGGCCGGGCAATTTCCTCCGCACGGGCGGGGCCGAGCAGGGGATAGCGGCGGGCGAACATCAACAGTCCCTGTTTTTCTTCCGAACTCAGTTCCCGCCCCGGCGACGCGAAGGGGATGGAATCGAGCCAGGTCATAACATTTTGCCGTTCAGGCGCCTGGGACTGCCAGGTATAAATGACAAGCGTTCCGGCAACCCAGTCCCCGGGACGGCGAAACGCCCTGTTTGTTATAACAACGATGAAAACGATAAAGTAAAGCCCCAGGAAACTGTCGGCGAAACGAAGAAGATTTCTGATAAACGAAGAACCGGCATCTACCGGACTGCCGTCGTTTCTGACCACCCTGATCCCCAAAAACCGTTTTCCGGGACTCTGACCCCGGAAAAAAACTTCCCACAAAACATGATAGAACCAGTCAATGCCGAATTTGGCCAGAAGTATCAGCCAAAAACCGATCATCCCTCCAAACAGTTGATAATACACAATAACCAGGCACAACAGTACGATGGTCTGAAAAATCGTATCTATGCCGTAGGCAAAAAGGCGGATGGGAAGGCCCGCCGGATACAGCGAATATTCAATGCCTTCGGGAGTCTGGACGCGGAATAACGTATCCGCCTCTGCCGTCCTCATCAAACGGCGCTTACAACAGCGGCGATTATGGCGGCGATACCGCCAAAAAGTACCATCATGGCCGTAAAACCCAGCGAAATGATAAACAGAACCCCGATAAACTGCCAAAGGGATTTGTTGTTTTTCAAAGCCTGTTCCAGGTCGGCTTCGTTACCGGTATGTATATACTGTTTTATTTTTCTGCCAAAACGGAAAACAAACAACATGGGGAAAAACAGTACCGCCAGACTGCCTGAATAAACCAGGCCGACCCCGATACCCATGACGCCCGACCAGCCGGGTATCTGGACCCCGGTTATATTCTGGATACCCACTATCATGGTAATCCCCAGCAGCGCGTACAATCCCAGCATGACAAAACCGGCTATTCCCACAAAACGCAGCCAGGGCGAAGCCCCTTTAAGGTAAAACAACATGGTTTCAGTCAAAGCACCCTGGGCCGTCAGGGGTTTTACTGAACTGATTTCCGCCCGGGGGCTTTCATAAGGGTTTTCCGGATTATCTGACATTGCTCTCTCCGCTCAGTATCGTCTTTTTTGCAGTGTGAATTATTTTGGCTTGTTTTGCAATACATCGTTATAAAAAAGTGGTGATAGTTAGAAAGAGGGCGTCCGCTTGATCAAAAACAAAATTTACCGTATAGTTGACACAGTCCTTCGGGAATCAAGATACGTTCTGAATCCCTGAGGGTGATGTCATGTTCACAGCATTACCCTCATGCCCAAAGGCGTGGGGGTTTTATTTTTTCAAAGGCAAATGCCGCCGCGCAGATCGTGCGGGGCTGGAGTGCGTTATGGGCAGAATAGCGGTCGTCGGCGCAGTGCTGGAAAATCCACGGGAAATCCAGGGGAAATTTAACGAAACCGTGGGGTCTTTCAAAGGCATTATCAAGGGGCGGATGGGAATTCCCCTTGACGATGAAAATATGGCGGTGATCTCAATCACCCTTTTGGGCGAACTGGACGAGATCAACGCTCTGACCGGCAGACTGGGAAAACTGCCGGGGGTAACCGTAAAAACGGCCGTTTCAAGGGAAATGGCCGTTTCCGGGGAAACAGCTTTATAACTTGAAATTTGCTCAAGATACAAGGAGGAGGTATCATGCAATCAAAACTTTTTTCTAAAGGCGGCAGAACAACCGGAGGGGC
>JAIRWM010000083.1 GCA_031268975.1 Treponema sp.
ATACCGCTGTGATACCCGCCGGCGGAAAAAAACATAAACGGAAAAAGAACGATAAAAACCCCGGCAATGGTGATGTGGTAACAAAGCCGGTAACGCCCGCCGCGTTTCGAGTACGCCAGAAGAGCCAGGGCAAGCAGGGCCGCGATGCCGCCGGCGATAACATTCCCCGCCCCGGCATCGTTTGCCAGGCCGATGAGCGCCGTACTTACGCTGATAAGAAACCCCGCGACAGCCAGCACGGTAAAAATCTTCGCCCTGAATTCCAGCGTTTCGGGAAACAGGGCGTTTTTTACCCACCTAAAAAGGCGTCCCGCCTGAACAACATTTCGCATGGGAATGAGTATAGCATATTGGTGACAGAGAATTTTCAAGCGGCTTTGCGGTAAAACCTCTTCCATGGTCGAAACTCAGCGAATGACGAACCTCGCGGCAGAGCCACGAGGTATCGTCGTTCTGCAAGGTATGGATTTTATGTGGGTTTAATACCCTCACAAACAAATATTTTAGCTAGCCAAAAACGCCCCGGAGGGGCGGGGTATTAAACCCACTTGCGAATCAAGTTCAGCCGCCGGTTCCAGGCGCGGCGGAACCGCGTACTCCCATAAAATTCATATCCTTTCATTGTTGATACTAGTATACTCATATCCTGGAATAAGAATACCCAATATATTGGGAAAACAAAGCAACTACTACGAGTTTTATCGTATTTTTATTATATGGGGTTCAGGGAAAATTTAAAATCCCAATTACAGTTTTCAAATATGCTGGTAAAAGAGCTGGCTGCCCGGTCGGGCGTAAAAAAAAAGACCATAGACAGCTATTTGGGGGCCCACGGCTATACCCCTTCGGTTGAAGCCGCCCTCAAAATCGCCCAGGCTCTCGGCGTGTCCGTTGAGTACCTTGTTACCGGCAGGGAAATCGAAAAACAGCGTCCTCTGTCCTCCCTGCCCCAGGACGTGCAGGAAATAGTCCGGGCGGCCGAACGTCTGCCCGGTAAAGATCGCCAGATAGTGTTCACCCTCGCCAATTCGCTGGGAAACCGCCAGAATCCCGTCTAGGACAACCGGGTTTACCGGGACGCGGCTTAGCGGGCGCCTTTTACAATCTGGTCCCGGCCGTGAATGTAGACTCGGCTTCCGGCGGGGACGGACTCGGTTATCCACACATTGCCCCCAATAACCGAATCCCGGCCGATAACGGTGTCCCCGCCGAGAATGGTCGCCCCGGAATAAATCGTAACATTGTCTTCTATGGTTGGATGGCGTTTCTTGACCGCGTCTTCTTTCCTGACGGAAAGGGCGCCCAGAGTAACACCCTGGTAAAGCTTGACATTAAGCCCGATAACACAGGTCTCCCCCACGACGACCCCGGTACCGTGATCTATAAAAAACGATCCGCCGATTTTCGCTCCGGGATGTATGTCAATGCCGGTTTTGCTGTGAACCAGTTCGCTCATCATTCTTGGAATAAGCGGCACTTCCCTTGTCCAAAAAAAGTGGGCAAGCCGGTGAACCATAATCGCCTCAAGTCCCGGATAGGCAAGAATAACTTCTTCGGTACTTTTCGAGGCGGGATCGCCCCTGAACGCCGCTTCCACGTCAAGTCTGAGGATGTTCCGTATGGCGGGAAGTTCGTCAAAAAAATCGTCCACTAAAAGGGCGGCGGCGGCGTGGCATCCCTTCCAGTTTTTCAAATCGCCGCCCCGTTCCTTGCGGATGGAAAAGGCGACGCTTTTTTCAACTTCCCGAACCAGATTCCGGGCGGCGTTGTTTACCCGTTCAGTGATAACCAGGGACAGACTGTCGGTATCCAGTCCTTCCATTTCTCCAAAACCCGGAAAGACCAGCTCGCCAAGTTCGCGGACAATGCCTTCCACGCTTTTTTTGGAGGGAAGATTCGCTTCGCCCGCGGGATTTACAAGGCCGTATGTTTCGTACGATTCCAGCAGGATTTCGGTGTTTTTAGCCAGTCTCTGCATACTTTCCCTCCTGACGGATACCGCAGCTTTTGTATTTTTTCCGCAGAAGCCCCGCGGCGATCCCCGAACCGAAAAAAGCGTCAAGCTCTTTCCCGCTCTCCCTGACGGCGGCTTCTCCAAGGGCGACAAGCTGCTTTTTCCGGTCAAAATCAAACATACTGCTGAAATCAGCCGCCTGAATTACCATGTCGGCGGGGGGACGGTGCGATTCGGCCGTGTAAATAAGCACCTCAAAACAACGCATCACAACGCTGATACCGGTTTTGTAGCCGGAAGCGGGCATTTCTCTCCATTTGCCCCGGGTGTCGACGGCCAAAATCCGGGAAACTCCCAGCGCTTTTCCTTCTTCCCTGGCCGCCCAGACAGGCAGGTTGTCCGTGACACCGCCGTCAACAAGACACATGCCGCCGTCAACAACCGGCTCGAAAAAAGCGGGAAACGACATGGACGTCCGCATGGCCTTGGCGAGGGATCCTGATCTAAGCAGTATCTCCCTGCCCGAAACCAGATCAACGGCGTTGCAGACAAACGGTATGGAACAATCCTCAATACGCTTGTCCCCGACAAAACTTTCAATCAGGCCGAGCGCTTTGTCGCCGGGATCCACCCCCGGCTTTGCCGCAAAATTACCGATAAACTGCCCGGTAACAAAAAGCTTTCCGATCGGCCCGCTCATTTTAAAACCGGGGCCTTCCATAAAATCGGAAATGTCCAGCCTCTCAAGTACAAAATCCTTAAGCTTTTTAATGTCCTCCCCGGCGGCGTAAAGACCGCCGATGATGGCACCCATGGAACAGCCGACGATAAGCGAAGGAGGCGGATAGCCGGCCGCTTCAAGAGCGGAAAGCACGCCGATGTGGACAAGGCCCCGCGCGCCGCCGCCCGCGAGTACCAGAGCGTATTTCAGGCCGCGGTCTATCGTCATCGCTTTAGCCAGACGCTACTTTCCCGCGGCAAGGCGTTCTTCCCCGGACTTTTCCCCGCACGACGGGCAGCCTTCCTTTTCCGGGCAGGATGCGGTGCGGGGCCCGCCTTCTCCCTGAGCGTCGACAAGAACCGGAGCGAAGCGGCGGCTTCGTTTTCCGGCTTTGTCAACAAGCCCGGAAATGTCGCCTTTTCCCCGGAAACGGAGCACGTTCACCATAAAAATGTTGAGCTTGTTGACGATGTTGGGAGGCAGCAGGTTTCCGTCTACTTCCACGGACAATGTGGGGTAGTTCCGCTCTCTGGCCCAGGGGGTAAAGAGGCCCTCGATAACCCTGCCGATAAGACAGGCGAAGGGACTGATATTCACAATGCCGGAATAGCCGTTTTCCATCGCGGTGGCGGCGGCCCCGCTTGAAACGGCGATTTCCGAATTGAGTTCCAGGTTTACGAAATGCTCCTGGGTATTCTTCATAATTTCGTGCATGTCGTGGGGCGTTTCCGGAATAAGGCCTGTCGGTTTCAGTATGGACAGAACTTTCTTTTCGACTGAATGTTTCCACCACTCTTCTATGCCGAGCTTTTTCAAATCCCTCCAGGGTTTTGAAAAAAGCCGTCTGCCGGGTTTTCGTAACAGGATAAGTTTGTTCAGGGCGTATTCCCGCACAAAGTCCAGATAGTGAATCCACTCGGCAATGCCTGCCACTTTTACCACGATGCCCCGTTCGCTCATCAGATCGATAAGTTCGCCTACGGCAAAATCGTCCCGGCGTACATATATTTCGCCCACGACAAGAACCTTGGGGCATTCGACGACGGTTTTTTTCAGCGGAATTTTTTTTACGTCTCTGGCGACTTTTTGAAGCCCGTTCCATATTTTTTTCGGCTCAAATTCCACCGTGTGCATCAGGGTGCGCCAGGAACGCTCGTAATCGGCGAGGGCCGTATCCGGGTCTGCCGCAACGGCCTTGAGCGCCGTCTGTATGTCTTTAAGGTAATCGGCAAGTACAAAGCCCCGCCACATTTCCTTGACAAAACCCGAACCAAGCTCCCCGTAGGAATTATCCGCCGAAAGAATGAACACCACGACATTTTCAAGCCTGAGATCGCGGAAAAGGTTTTCGTAGTACACAAAATACTGGCCGGTACGGCAGGGCCCTGTCGTTATCGGCACAAACAGCAGGTACAGTTCGTCTTTGCGGTATTTGTCGCCGAAGAAAAACTGAAGGGCGCTGCCGAGAACAAGGTGGCTTGGAACACATTCCTTTCCCGACGCATGGGCCCGCGCTATCTGTATGGTTTTGTTTGTCGCTACGGGCAGGGGCTCGGCGTTGATTCCGATAGACCGTATCGCGGCGCCTATGTATTCGGTGGAAATCGCCCCCATGTTGGAAAGCAGCACCTTGACCCGCCTGTTCCCGATAATGGGAACTTTTTCGCCTGTTTTTTCGTTGTCAATCCGCAGATCAAAATTCCGGGAACCGGCGTTCTTTTCCGCGACAAACTTCCAGCCGTTGCTGTAGCGCTCGGCTTCAATTTCGCCCTGCTTTGCCCGGTATCCGTCAATGATATCCAGAAAAGCTTCGACACGGGTATCCACTCCGGCGTCGGCAGAATGGGAATCCAGTTCCAGAATAAGGAACGGTTTTTGTCCCATAATCCATTTAAGATAATGAAGGATGAACGAATCCGGCGCGCAGGAAAAGTTCGTGATGTAGGTAACATAGACGTTGTCCTGCTTTTTTAAAAGGACGGCAGACTTTACATCCTGCTGTCCGTAATACCAGTACATGTTGGGGAATATTTTTTCATTCTCAAAGGGAAGTATGTCAAACGGGATAACGGAATATCCCCTGGTGATAAATTTCCTTGGTATGCCCATATTGGCTTCCGGGGTAAAGGCATTGTACGGCCGCCCCAAAAGGGCGATAACCGGCCGCCCCGCTCCCCGGGCTTCTTCCAGAGCTTCCCGGCCAAGCTTTTGCGACGCTTCAAAGTACGCCTGCTGCCGCTTCATCGCGGCGTTAAACGCCGCTTCCGTTTCCGCTTCGCTTATTCCCAGGCGGCTTGTCATTTGGACAAAAAGTTCCAGCGCCTTGCCGTTACCGAACTTGAAGCTTACCACCAGCGGCAGCCATTTTGCCTTGTCCACGCCGGGAAAGGCTTTTTCCACATAGTACGGAAGCGCCTGGGTAATCGGGCAAAAGTTCGCGTGAACATCCTGTTCGTAGCTGGGCATGTCCCTGAAATGGGGAAGCAGCACATAATCCGCCCCCTTGTCCAGACAATCCTGTACGGCTCCGTGGGCGATTTCCGCCGGGAAACAATACGTGGACTCCGCCCTTGCCACACCGGCGTGGGCGACTTCCGTTGAAAGGAATGTTTTTATCCCCAGTTCATGGAAAAACCAGGAATAAAGCGGATACAGTGAATGGACGGAAAAGCAGCGCGGAATACCCACGGTAAAATCGCGCCTGAAAGCGGCATCCGCGGTGGCCGCCGGCGGGGCGAATTCTTCAAACAGCAGTTTCTGACGTTTTTCCACATAGTCGAACACCTGTACGTCTTTTACGGATTTCCGCATATTCGTGTACTTGTTGCAGCGGCCGCCGAACATGTACTTGTGTCCGTCGACATTCAGCACCTGTATTGGGCAGTAATTGTCGCAGCTTTGGCACTTGAATACCCGCTCATATACAATTTCCCGGGAAAGCAGCTTGTCGATAACAACGGCCTTTTCTTCAAGAAGGCCGCCGGCATGTTTGCGTTTTGCCAGAAGGGCCACACCGAAGCAGCCCATAAGTTCAGGGGAAGGCGGCACAAGGATTTCCTTGTCAAGGAGCATGGCGAACGCCAGGGGAACGGCGGTGTTTTTCGCCACCCCGCCCTGGAGGAACACCCTGCCGCCGATGGTACGGTTCCCCACAACCCGGTTCAGGTAATTCGCCACAATGGAGCAGACAATACCGGCGGTAATGTTTTCTTTGCTGGCCCCCTGCTGCACCGCTTTGCGGATATCACTGTTGATAAAAGCGGAACAATGCTCGCCGAATTTAAGCGGCGCGCCGGCGTTAAACGCCAGCGGCCCTATCTCCGGCGCGCTGTGAATGGAAAGGTCGCCGGATGCACTTTCTTCAAGAAACGATCCGGTTCCGGCAGAACAGGCTTCGTTCATCGCGTAATCTATGGGAACCCCGTTTTTAAGAAGCACATACTTCGCGTCCTGTCCGCCTATTTCAAAAATCGTTTCGACTTCCGGATCAAAGTACGTGGTTCCAACAGCGTGGGCTATAATTTCATTGTACACCCCCGGGGTCTCAAGGAAGACCCCGAGTATTTCCCTGCTGGAACCGGTTGTGGAAACAAGGCGTATATCAATATCCGCACCGCCTGTATCCCTGGTTATTTTTTCCTGAATTACCGAAAGGCATTCCTTGAGCGCCTTTACCGGATCCCCGTGGGTACGGCCGTAGTGGCTTGCCGCAACTTCGTCGGTTTCCATATCAACAAGGCAGGCTTTTGTCGTAGTTGATCCGCCGTCGACGCCCAGTATGTAGCGCCTTCCGGCCTGGACCCTGCCGTCGCTCTTTTCAAAAAAACGGACCTTGCCCTCCCAGTCTTTGAGGGCGGATAACGCGCCGAAGCGGATTTCGTTCGCCTTGAGGAGCTTTTCTTCTTCGGGAAGGGGACTTCCCGAAGAAGGCGCCAGCGCCGCCGCTCCCAGCGCCTCAAACACCGGTGCCGATTCGGGAATAACGAACTCGATTTCCGGAGCCTTTTCCCTGATAAACCGGATAATGTGACGGTTCAGGGTAATGCCGCCGGTAAGTACAACTTTGCCTGAATGTACCTTTGCCCGTTTGAGAAAATCGATAACCTTGACGGCCATTACATCGGACAGTGAAAGAACAATGTCCTCTTTTGTGGCTTCCCGTTTATTTAAGCGGTGGGTACAATCGCTTTTCATAAATACCGAACAGCGTGTGGAAAGCGGATACACTTTTGCCGTATCGGGAACCCGGTCAATATCGGCCAGGGTCATGTCCATGCGGGCAAGCTGCTGTTTGAGAAATTCGCCGGTACCGCTGGCACATTTGTTGCCGGAAAAGTTGTTGACGATTTTCCCTTCTTCGTTCAGCCGGTACACGACAAGGTCTTCCCCGCCCATGCTTACCACGGCGTCCGCCTTGATGGAAAGCGCCCGGAGCGCCGCTTCCACGCAAAGGGGTTCCAGGGTTCCCGCGGCGTCAAACATAAAACGGCCCTCGTTTCCGGTAACAAGGGTGGGAAGTCCGGGAGTTATATTCCCTTCGGCAAGCAGTTTTTTTACCGCCGAGGCAAAATCCCCCTCGTGGGGAACGGCGGCGCTCCAGACGCACCGGAGGCCGCCGGAAGGATCTTTTTCCGCCAGAGCCATTTTCAGGCTGGTGGAACCGATATTGATACCTAAAGAACGCATATTTTCTTCCTCAAAAACGGGGACACGTTGACCAAACCCGAACCGGGCGGAAATTTCCGGCTGATTCGGCGTTGAACGGCAATTCTGCCCGATTTAGTCAATGATAACAGAGTTGAGTAAAGGATTCAACACGGCGGGCGTAAATTCCGGCCCGGTCCCGTGCGTAACCGAGGATGAACGCCGGACGAGGGGGCCGCCCGGTACATGACCGAAACGCCCCGCGTTTTGGATCGACATGGATGCCGGCATATTGCGGAATTTTAAAATGAATGATACGGTATTGCTCATGATCAGGACAAAGTTTGCCCCCGTAGTTGCCGCGGCTCTTTTATGCGCTTTTACCGGTTCCGCCGCCGCCCAGAACAGCGCCATCCAGGCCGCCGGCGCGGAAAATACCGCCCTCGATTCCATTTCCCTCAAGGCCCTTCAAAACTATGCGTACAAAGCGAGCGACATCACCATTACCCGCTTTGTCTCCGATACAAACGGCTATTACGCCTTTGACGTGGTCTATAGCTCCATGAATCTTTCCGTAAGCGCCCGGTTCCGCGTACCCAAAACCGCGCCGCGGGGCCTTATCCTCATGTTTCGGGGCCATCAGTTCGAGCGGGGCTACTATACCGGCAAAGGCACGGAAAATGTCGGCCGCCGTTACCTTGAAGCGGGTTATGCCACCGTCGCCCCGGATTTTCTCGGTTATGCCGCGTCCAGCGCCACCCCGGCCCCGGCGCAGGCTCATCAACTGTACTCGATTATCAACGCCGTTGAACTGTACATGAGCATGCAGAATCCCGTGTTCCGCGTCGCGCCGGGCGTCGCCGTTCCCCCGGAAGCCCGCGCCGCCCTGCCCGCTTCGTTCAGCCGTTTCGGCGTATGGGGACACAGCAACGGGGGCCAGGTTGCGTTGCATTTCCTCGAAATGGTAAAAAAACCCATTCCCGCAATCCTGTGGGCCCCGGTTACCCTGGACTATCCGGACAATGTGGCCCACTACAGCCGGAACACCGTCTGGGCCGACGCCTTCAAGGCCAGCCACGCCGCCGCCGACTTTGCCCTGAGCCGCTTTCTGGGCAGCATCGCCCCGGGCACCCCGATTTTTCTGGAACAGGGGACCGCGGACAGATCCGTTCCCAAAAGCTGGAGCGACGGCTTCGCCGCCGCCGTCGCCTCGGAAAACGCCCGGCGATCCGACTCAAACAAAATCGCCCTTACATACCGTCTGTACGACAACGCGAACCACGATTTGGAGCCCCACCTGCAGACGGTCTGGGCCCAGGACGTCGAGTTTTGGCGGCGGCATTTATAGGAAAAACCTTGACACAGACATCAACAGTAAAGCAAAAAGCGCCTGTCATGGCGCCGTCCACAGCGGCCCTTTTCGCGGCGGCCCTTTTCACGGCGGCCACAGCCGCCGTTTTCGCGGAGCCCCTGTCAACGGCGGCTTTCACGGAAACGCCCTCCGCCGGGGTGAACCTGGACGTGCCGTTTTTTTGCCAGGCGCCGAGGGCGAACTGGGCGGATCAACGGCAGCAGGACGGCTGCGAAGAAACATCGCTCCTTATGGCCCACCTGTGGCTTACAAAAACCACCCTGAGCGCCGTGGAAGCCGAGGCCGAAATCATCGCCCTTAGCAACTGGATTCAAACGGAACATTACACCGGCAGGAAAGCATTCATTCCGGATCAGTCAATTGCCGACGCCGCGTTAATTTTTGCGCGATACTACGGCCACACGGACTGGGAAATCAAACGCAACATTACCGCAAGAGACATTAAGGCGGAACTCGCCGCCGGGAACCTTGTTATCGTCCCCGTAAACGGCCGCATTTTGGCCAACCCCCACTTCAATCCCCCCGGCCCCGTCGCCCACATGATTGTCATTACCGGCCATATCGGCGACACCTTCTTTGCCAACGACCCGGGCACAGTTCGGGGAAAAAACTTCCCGTATCCCCAGGAACGCCTGATGAACGCCATTTACGATTATCCCACCGGCCGTCACATGCCCTACAGAAAAACCGCCACGGCAATGCTCGTCATCCGTCCCCCGAGGCAAAGCATTTTTTACGGCACCAATGGCAACGCGGCATCCAGTTGAGCGCCGGCGGCGCCGATTACAGAAGGAACCGTTGCGTGACTCTCATCGCCGATATGCTTTATGCCGGGGAACATCAACGGAGTACATTACACGGGAAAGTGGTCGGCATTAAAACTGTTGTTGATTACCTGCGGTTTTTATAGTCAACATGGATTTTTTCACCCGGATGCGGATTTAAGATCCTCTCTTTTCTTTCAATTCGATCACGAACTTTATCCGGATCTGTGGCATACCAGGGCTTTCCCGGAGCATAGTATGTTCCCCAATGAAACATGATGATATCTGCCTGTTTCAAATGATTGGCAAGACGCAGTGCGTTTTCTGTTCCGAAATGATGCAGGGGGGAATTATCTTCAAAGTCCATAAACAATAAATCAACATCTGTGTTGTTAAAATGCTCATTCAAAACCCTGGTGTCTCCCGGATCCCAAATTATCCCATTCCGTGTATAGAATTTAAAACCGCAGCAGTCTTCCGGCTTATAGATATATGGCTGAGTATCCGGATAATCCATCTGCCACGGATGATCGGCGGGGGTCATCTGAACTTCAACACAGCCAATTTTAAATCTGTCTTCTGTGTTATGGCTTATAATTTTTTCTTCCACAACACCAATTTCCAAAAGTCGTTCTTTTACTTTGTCTGTACCATGAAATACAGAATCTTTCTTAATCAGTTCCTTTACTGTTAACGCACCAAGATGGTCCGCATCCGCATGGGTATACAATACGGCATCTACCCTATATATATCTTTTGCAAAAACAGGCGGCATGGTATACTGGGGAGTATCTTCCACTTCGCTAATGGGCGGATTATCCGAAGCCAGGCTCAAAATTGGGTCTATCAATATTGTTGTACCGTAACTATTTAAGAAAATTCCCGCACCCGTAAGCCAATAAACAGCAGTGTCATTTGTCCGCCCGAATGCTTCCCGTGTCATGGGAACCGGATCGGGAGCCTTTGCCTGGTATGCCCCTTCGTTTACCATGCCTTTCCCTCCTTTTTTTGCCAAAATCATGTCCGGAGTTTTGGCGCTCTGATATTAAACATCATTATAACAAGAAGCAATCCGCCCTGAATAACGAGTCTCATTCCCTGCCCCATATTTAACGCCTGGAGTATGCTGTTAAGTTCAATAAGCACTATTGATCCAAGTGCACCGCTTACATAACTGCCTTGACCTCCGGAAAGACTTGTACCTCCAATGGTAATCGCTGCCATAGAAAGCAGTGTGTAGCTTACCGCCATATTTAATGTAGTACTGCCGGCATAACCAACAATCAGCAGCCCCATAAAACCTGCAATAGAACCGCTGATGACATACGATAAAAACAATACACCTTTTACATTGATGCCTGTAATTCTTGCTGCATTTTGATTATCACCGACAAGCTTCAGCATTCTTCCAGCCTTTGTCCTTGTCAAAATAATTTCCGTTATCACGACTATAATTATCACTACAAACGTTAATTTTCGAATGGGAGGCACAATGCTGCCACTAATGGATTTGAGTAACATGCTGATATTTGCGGAAGGCTGACCCCTGGTTAACACCATAATGGTTCCACTAATAACACTCCCCATGATGATAGTCATAATCAATGCCGGAATTTTTACGATACTGACAAAAAAGCCGTTTACGCTTCCGAAAATCGCACCTATAACAAGGGCAGCCGAAATCGCGACAATAAATTGCAGAGGAGTATCCATCGGAAGCAACGGACAAATTAACGCCGTACATGATGCTGTAGCGCCTATGGAAAGATCAATACCGTTGTTACCGGCAATAATCACGGTATTTTGCGAAATAGACATAAGCGCAAGAAGGCTTGATGTCATCAGAATGCTGCTGATGTTGTTCATTGAAATAAATCCACGCGCTATAAAATTACCCGCCAGCATCAGGACAATAATGGCAATTATTGAAGGGAGTAATAATTCAACCTTTTTATGGGTACGTTTAAGCGTTATGCCTGATTCGTTCTCTAACATATTCAAAAACCTTCCTTATCCTGTCCCTTTCGCTTGAAATGACAACAGAAACAACTACACTTGTAAGCAAAATCAACGTTTTGAGCAGTTCCTGCCAAAATGTATTTATTCCCATGGAAATAATAATATTTGTAAGCATGAACAGGAAAAGGCATCCGAATATGCCGCCTCCCACATCACCCTTGCCTCCCGAAAGAGAAACGCCGCCAATGACAACGGCTGAAACTGCCGTCATTGACATTGATGCACCAAGAAGCGGATTCCCGCCCTGTATCATACATGTTATGGCAAGAGCACCAATACCCGTTGTAAAACCGGCGAAACAATATGCAAACATTTTTGTCATTACAACATTTACACCTGAACAATAGGCACTGAGTTCATTTTCTCCGACAGCATATATTTTAATTCCTGCCGGTGTGCATTTATATATTTTCCACAAAAAATACGGCACAAGAATAAATACCACAGTTACAGGCACAACGCCAAAGATCCTTGTTCCATAAAAGTCCGAAAGCATGGTTGTCTTAAGGTATATTGGAGTACGTGTTACAACCAAAGCAAGTCCGCCGTAAATAATTGATGTTGCATACGTTGTAAGAAGTGGATTGATACGCATAACACCGACCATAAACCCATTAAGTGCACCAGACCCAACTGATACTAAAAGCATAACGATTATGGCCGCACAAACCGGCATCCCGCCCCCAATTAGCTTAACGACAAGTACATTGCATAGAGAAACCAGCGGTCCAATCGAAATATCTATGCCGCCCGTCAAGATTACAACAGCCTCACCGATACATATACACAGAACGGTAATATTTGAATTAAGAAAACTTCTTGCAAAACCAAGATCAAAATTTGCATTTGTCCCAAATACAACAAAAAGTGCAGAAAGGATAAATAAAAAAACTGCCGGGGCGGAACTTGACTTAATCAAATTTACCAAAATTCTTCGGGATATATCTTTACTCATGGTATTTTATCAATTCCCTTTGCAAGGGTCGCCGCAATAATATTATCCCGTGTAATTTCAAAACCCCGTAAAGTTACGACAATACCACCTTCATATAATACAATGACCCTTGCATTTTCTTTTTCCGAGCATAACGCCACCAGTTCATCTTCATCACTCGAAACAAAAATCATTGCCATGCCTTTTTCCGAAAGGGCCCAAAGAATCTCCCTGAGTTCACCTCTTGCTTTAATGTCTATGCCTTTTGACGGATCATCGGCAAGAAGCAACAGCGGATTGGTGTGCGTCCAGCGTCCGAGTATAACTTTTTGCTGATTTCCGCCTGACAGTGACGCTATATCCTGCTGAGTAGTATCAAATTTTACGTTCAATTGCTTAAGAACCGCCATTACATCACTTTTTTTGTTTAAGGCAAGTTCTTGTACAACCTTGGTGTTTTCTGAAAGGTCGTGGCGCTTGAATACGCCGTCCCTTTCCCGATCTCCCGAAACATAGGCAAAGCCATGTTTTACGGCACCTGCAGGGTTATCAATATGCAGACGCCTGCCCCTCAATTCTATCTCTACAGAACCGGAAAGGCCGTGTAATGTCCTGACAATATCGGCTTGACCGTGTCCCTGGAGTCCCGCTATTCCGATAATTTCACCTTCCATTATGTCCAAATTGACTTTTGTATTATAACGTTTTACAGGAAGCCCTTTTACAGAAATTAAAAGTTCCTGCTGGTTTACTCCGGATTTTTTTCTTTTTTTCTGCTTTTCTTTTACTTCGGAATCCCTGTCTTTATTCCCTATCATATCAGTAAGCAAAGTATCGCTGCCGACCCATTCCAGATTATATGTTGAAATCACTTCTCCGTTCCGCATTACTGTAACCGTATCACAAATTGAAAAAATTTCGGACATTCGATGCGATACAAACAGGATAATTTTATTCTGTCTTTTGTATTCGTCCAGCAGTCTTTTTACAATTTCAACATCTTCCCGGTACAATGCCGATGTAATCTCGTCTATCATCAGAATATCAAAATCCTGAAAAACCGCTTTCCCGAATTCAATCAGGTACTGCTTATTTATGGGAAGCTCTTTTATCGGCGTATCTATCTCTTTTAGAATTCCAAGTTTATCAAGTATATTTTCAGTTTCGGCCCTCATCACCTTTCTGTCGGTAAAAATCCGTGACCACACAGGTACTTTGCACAGTGTAATGTTCTCTTCGACCGTTAAATTCGGCAATATGCTGAGTTCCTGGGAAGTAGCGGCCAATTTTAACGCCTTTGAAGATTGTGGTGAATGGATTTCGGACTTTACACCGTTAAATAAAAGTTCACCTTTATCCTGCTTCACAAGACCAGCCCCAACTTTTATAAGTGTCGACTTCCCCGAACCGTTACCTCCCAGAAGCGCTCTTATTTCGCCGCTTTTCAACACAAGGCTCGCGTTTTTCAGGGCATGTATGCTACCATATGCTTTTGAAATGCCTTTAAACTCAAAAATCATATTTACAAAACTCTCACTTTAAGTTTCATTAAACCCACTTGCGAATAAAACACGAGAACTTAAGCAAGATTACCATCCCTTGCTTTAAGTCCCCGTATTCCTGGATAACAGATAATCTCCGCAAACCTAAATATTACTATTTAAAGTATGCATCGATTTCATTCTGTGCGAGCCACCCGTCAAGACAATCTGTATTCTGCATACCTTTTACAAGATTTACCGCCTCGTTAAGAGTTATGGCTTTTGATCCATTTAGACCCTGCATCCATGGAGCGCCCGGATTGCCTTCCCGTGTTACCACATACGCAGGATCTCTGATGATACAATTAGCAAGCCCGGGATTAAGCGGATTGGGCTGTAATGCATCAGCTTTGAATTCCTTCCCCTGAAGAAGATTAATGGCTATTCCGAGAGCGTCTTTAATAATTCCGGGGCTCACGGTTACGGTTATCGAGTTAAGATCCGGAAGGGCAGCCCACATATCAATGTACTCCTTGGTATAATCCCCGGTAACAAGCCTGGGTTCAATACCAGCGTTTTTATACGCATTCAAGATACCGGCGCTCATTACATCCTGGGTAAGAACACCGTCGACCTTACTATAGGTTGAAAGGTAGACAGTCATGGCGGCCTGTGCATCAGTTGTCGAGTACTTGCCTTCACCGATGGCCAGAGTCCGGATTGCGGGGTACCTTGCAAGAATTCTGTCTACCACTGCCTGGCGGGGCTCATTGGCCGGATGGCCAAAGACGCCGGCAATCTGAATTATATCACCCCGGCCACCAAGCTGTTCGACAAACCAATTTGTAATAACTTCCTGGAAAGCGTCATTATTACCGAAGACGCCGTACGTACCTTCATAAGCAGCAGGATCATTGCAGATAATGGCAAGGGTCCCTTTCTCAACAGCAAGATCGACAATAGGCTTTATTCCTTCTGCTGATACGGGCCAGATCAGCAAGGCATCAATACCGGTATTTATCATCGCCGTACAGGCGTTGATTTGCTGGACAAGGTCGGAAGCGCTTGTCGCAACCTGATATTCCGAAATAATGCCCTGCTTTTTGTACGCCTCGGCAGCTTCTTCAAAGTCCTTCACATATGCCGCAGACCAGGTGTTCCCCCACACCGCTGTTGACAGACCAATTTTGAGACCTCCGCTGCTCGTATCAGCTTTCTTTGGGCCACATCCGGTGAAAACTCCTGCAGCAAGAAGCAGGCTTACGAAAACATGTATCATTTTTCTCTTTTGCATTTTTATTGTTCCTCCTGTTTAAAAACGTAAAGATTATTGGTTTTTTTGTACATAACCACTATTGACAATTCATATCCGATATTGATATTTTCAAATATGCGGATCAAAAAAGCGGTTTATGTGTTCAGGTTAATGGGAGGAAGCAACTTGGTTTGGCACGGGCGTTACCATAGCCACGATATAACAGACTACGAAATTCATGTCTTTTTTGAAGGAGAAGGACAAATACTGCTAAATCGTTCGAAATTCCCAATTGAGGCGAATCGGCTTTTCTTGGCAAAACCCAAGGAATTTCATTCAATACTTCCCGATGCTGTTCGAAAGCCTGTTACCTATTATGCAATCCGTTTTGAATCGTCCGAAAACGAGACTGATAAAGAAGTACTGTCCCTTCTGAACAATTCTTTTGGCCCGCTTTCAATCGACGCAAGAGAACGTTTTTTTATTGAAGATCTATACAGGCTTACCGGGGAAAATGATCCGGCAAAGCAACGGGCTACCGAATATCTGTTATTAAGCCTTCTCTTTCGCTGGTATGGGGGAGTAAAGCCTGCGGATCAAGATCATGGATCCAGGGATTCACAAAGGCATTACATAGATAAGACGCTTTCCATTATGGAAAAGTCAATCAGGAAAAAACTCAATGTCGGAGTATTGGCGGATAAAATCGGACTTTCAGAAGAATACCTTATCAGAATTTTTCATGACCGGCTGGGCATGACCCCGTTTCAGTACTTTACCAGACTTAAAACCGAAGCTTCGTCTTCTCTCCTTTCCAGAACCAATTTACCCATACAGCATATAGCGGAACATTTTGGGTTTGAAAACCCGTTTCATTTTTCACGAGTCTTTAAAAAGTGCATCGGCCTTTCTCCATCAGCGTACCGGAAGACCTTTGCTTTGCAAGGAGAAAACGAGGAAAGCTATCCGTTGAACAGTAAAACGGAGATACCGTGAACATCGGCAGTCCTGCGTTCAGGGGTGGAATACTGTGGACAAATGGATTTTCAAAACCGAAAATTTTTTGTCTGAACGTGCAACATGCTGGCTATACCCTTCATTTTAACCAGGAACAACGTAACCGGAAGAATGAGAAAGGGGACGGCACAGGTGCCGTAGTTCTCCATCCGTCCCCCGAGGCAAAGCATTTTTACCGTGCCGCTTTCGGAGAATGGTTTAATGTCTGCCCGCGTTACAGACAGACATTAAATATATTTGGCTGTGTTCCCGCGGACTCCATCCGACAGGGCGCATTCCGTTTTTCTTTCAGCGCCGGTTTTTCCGCATGATCTCAAGCCGCGTTTCCAGCGCCCAGGGTTTTAGCCTGCATTTTTCCGTTAAAATCAGAAACGCGAGAATGCCAGCGCCGGACAGCACAAAAGGAAATGCGGAAGCCAGACCCCCCGCGCGGCCTTCCCAGCCTCCGGCGGAGAAAAGCACAAGGGGATAAATCGAAACGCCAAAAGCGATTAACCCTGCGGCGGTTGAATACCAGAGAGCGCGTTTGCGTTTCATGGGATACAGTGAAGATGTTTCCTGGGTAAACCCAAGAAATGTAAAACCCGCGGCAGCCGCGGTAAAAAAAGGAAAAAAGACACCGAAAACCCCTTCCAGCTCGAGGCGGCTGTTTCCATAGCCGGACAGACTGGGGCCGTTTGGCGCGTTTTGCAAAACGCCCGTTTCCGTCGATCCGGTGAGCGCAAAATAGGTTATGAATGAAAAAACAAATCCGAAAACCAGCAGGGCGCCAAAAACAATATAACTGATAATACGGCCGGTTTTCATGTAGTGCCTGATGTCAAGATACCGCTCCTCAAAAACTTCTTTCCGCCTGTTCCGGCTTATTTCGTCGGCTAACGCGGAAACGTCTCCAAGCTCCGAAGCCGCTTTTTCAAAGGCCGCTTTTTCCGGCAAACCTTTTTTGACCATGCTCGCGATACGATCGTCAAGATTAACCTGTAGTTCCTCCATAAAATCCAGCAGCGCTTCCGTTTCTTCATAATCCGTAAACAGGGTTTTGACATATTCTTTAGTGTTCATTTTTTTCCTCCAGTAAATTTTTCAGAATGGCTTGAGTAAAACGCCAGTCAAGTAAATTTTGTTCCAAAACTTCTTTGCCTTTTTTTGTAATTTTGTAATATTTGCGCCTTGCCCCCTGAGTCTCGTCACCCCAATACGATGCGATACACCCCGCCTGTTCCAGCCGCTTGTAACTGGAATAAAGCGTTGTCTCCTTAAGTTCATATTGCTGCCCGGTCTTTTCCAGTATCGTATTGTAAATTTCAAAACCGTAGGCATCGCCGGATTTCAAAATGCTTAATACGATAGTGTCCGTATGACCACGCAGCACATCTGATGAAAGTTTTGCGTCCATAAACCTCCTCCGGCGGATATTACAACGCTAAATGGTATTATCTGCCTGATATATTATAGTATATATCATATTACTACGGTTGTCAAGTATATTTTTGCTTTTTTCATCTTTATCCCGAATATTGTTTATTTTTGGCCGATATGGATACAATTTACCCGGTTGGTTTTATGGGTACGATTATGACCGAAAACAGGGCTATTTCTTGTTTGTACAATACGATTGCTGACTTCGGCAATTTTTTGAAATCAGAGTTTTCCACAAAACTTCAGCTTTTGTGGAAACTACCTTGGTTTTCATTATTTATATTGACCGATTTGATTACTCCGTTTCCCGCCATACGAAAAGGACTGGACTGAATGGCCTGATTATGACAATACGGTAAATACTAATGTTTGCGGCAGCCGCTAAACATATTTGACCGCCTCACGAATCGACAATGGATTCATCTCTCCCCGGTGTTTCCCGACAAATTTCCGCACCCACGCCGGATTTGTTTTGCTGTATTCCCGCAGACTCCATCCGATAGCCTTGTTTATAAAAAATTCTTTTTGACCAAAGTTGTTTTTAATGATCTGCCCAAGCAGCACGGTATTGGTTTTGTCTTTGCGGGTTAGTTGATGATCGATGGCGATGCGGCGCAGCCAGATGTTTTTGTCCAGGCTCCACGCAAGCAGCGTCTGATTAACTTCCGGGAAACGCAGGGCGATCCCGCCCGCAATCCTGTCCAGCCCGTCAATGGTGTCCCACCAGGATTTTGTAACAGCCAGACGACGAAGGCGCCTGAGATCGGCGGGCAGGAGAAGATGCCGCAATTTTGTTACATATTCCACCGCCAAATATTGAAATTCGCGCTCCCTTTTCCAGAGGTCGTTTACAAAAGCCCAGTTAACCGCCGCAGCGTCACGAAGCGCCGGCGGCGTGAAAAATTCCCTGAAAATTTCCCCGCGTTTCGGACGGGGAATTCCCAAAAAGGGAAATTGATTGCGCATATAGGCGCTCATGGACTTTGCCAGATCCGCGTCCGCGGCATCTTTGTAGGCCTGAATGATTTTCGCGTACATGCGATTTCCTTTTCCGTTTAGTATCGCACTTCAGGCGATACTAAAAAAACCCGCTCTCAGGGCAGGACACTCCATCTGCACAAAATACACTGAAGCGGTCTCCTGTGTAAACCCAAGAAAGGCAAAACCCGGGGAACCTCCGCCCATACAGCCGATGTTTTAAAGCAGCGTGGCGAAGAGAATAACCCGGTAGTTATTACCCAAAACGGGGAGGCTCAGGCTGTTCTGATGAATGTAAATTACTATCAGAATATTATGGATGCGATAAATTTGCTTAAAATCTCATCATTCGGGGAAAATGATATAAAGAGCGGAGGAAGAATGAAATGATACCCTGTTCCCGCCCGAGGACCGTGTTCCCGGCAGCGGGCCTGACAATGATCCTCCACCAGGGTATCATTATTTTTCGAGATTTTCGCTTGACAAAAACAATAATAGTTATTATTATTAACATATCATGGCGGGGAAAGAAAGAAAGCACAGCGCGAAGCGGGACGCTATCCTTAAGGTACTGCGGGGAACCACGGTTCATCCGGGGGCCCAATGGGTATACAGCCAGCTAAAGGGGGCTATTCCCGACCTTTCGCTGGGAACGGTATACCGCAACCTGAAGCTTTTCCGGGAAGAAGGGCTCGCGGCCTTTCTGGGGACGGTAAACGGGGAAGAACGTTTTGACGGCGTTACCGAGTCCCATCCGCATTTGATCTGCCGCCGCTGCGGGGCCATCGAAGACATCACCCTTGCCAATCCCGAAGCTTTTGAAAAGGAACTGGCCGGGGTTCTGGCCGCCTCTGTCGTGAAAAACGAAAACCGGAATGTCAAGGAGGGGGGATTTGACTTTCGGCGTACCCTCTTTTACGGTTTATGCAGGGACTGCGGAACGTAAAAGCGGCCTCATCTGTGAAACTTCGGCATAGGCCGATGTTATATCATTTTTCCAAGGAGACAACTATGAAATGGGTTTGTCAGGTGTGTGGTTATGTATATGAAGGTGATAAGCCGCCCGAGGCGTGTCCTCAGTGTAAGGCCCCCTCTTCCAAATTCGCCAAGTCGGGCGGGGGCCAGGCCTTTGCCGCCGAACATACGGTGGGAATCGCGGCGAATGTCGAGCAGGATATAAAAGATGATCTTCGGGCTCACTTTAACGGCGAATGCTGCGAGGTCGGCATGTACCTTGCCATGAGCCGGGTCGCCGAGCGGGAAGGCTATCCGGAAATCGCCGCCGCGTACAAGCGTTATGCCTACGAGGAAGCCGATCACGCCTCCCGTTTCGGCGAAATGCTCGGCGAGGTTGTTACCGCCAGCACGAAAAAGAATCTGGAACTCCGTATTGAAGCCGAATACGGCGCCTGTTCCGGCAAGACCGATATTGCCAAACGCGCCAAGGAACGGAACTACGACGCCATCCACGACGCTGTTCACGAAATGGCCAGGGATGAAGCCCGCCACTGCGCCGGTTTCAGGGGCCTGCTTAAAAGGTACTTCGGCGGCTAAGGAAACACTGATTTATTCAATGGAGAATAAATTGATGCTACCTTGAAGGAAAACCGCCTGCCGGGACCGGCCTCCGGCGGAAAGGGGCTGTCCGAACAAGGTTTTCAACAGACCGAAGATCTGACTTTTCGGACAGCCCCGGCCGGGACTCAGGCGCTGTGGATAAGGGCGGTTTTAAGGCGCTCCCGGCATTCGTCATATTGACGGAAACGGCGCAGGGCCTGCCGGACATTTCCGTACACTTTCCAGTAGCCGCATAACTTGTAGTCGCGGCCTCCGTGTTCCACAAAACCGAGCACGTCGGCGGCCGGATAGCCCAGAAAAAGCCCTATCTCGTGAGGGAACACATCACCGGAAAACCGCTTTTTCAGGCGGGAAAGGACGGCGGCAACCGGGCCGCCGGAGGGGTATCCCCGGGCGGCGAGGATGTTTCCGGCGGCCCTGCCGGCCATTGTTTTTTCAAGCAGGGCTTTTTCAAAAACGAAAACCAGCAATCCGTTTTCGCTTTTCCTGAGCACCATAAGGTCAAGACCCCGCGGCAGCGTATCAGCCAGGGAACAGCAGACATCCGTGGTTTGCAGCGTGAACAGGGCCGCCGGTTTACAGCCCATAATAACCGGGCTCAGATGGTTTACGATAACCCGCCTGATTTCATCAGGCTGTTCCACGGCCCGGTGGAAACGGCTGGCTCCGCCGAAATGAACGCCGGCGCCGTTACCCCGCAAGCCGTTTCCCCAGTTCGCCGCATTTTTTCAGCGCCTCTTCGTCAGGAACAAGCTGGGTGATAACGCCCTCCCCTTCAACCTTCGCGCCGGTTCCTTTCATCCGCTCAACCCAGTCCCGCATCCACTGTCCGTCGCCCCAGTCGTACGATCCGAAAAGGCCGACCGCTTTGCCTTCCAGTTCCTTCCGGGAAAGTCCGGCGATAAATGGTTCCACTTCGCTTTCTTCCAGAACCTCCGACCCCATCGCCGGGCAGCCAAACGCCACGGCGGCGGCCGTTTTGACCATTTCCCCGGTTACATCGGCAACCGGTTTAAGGGTAACTTCCGCTCCGGCGGCTTTTGCCCCTTCGGCGACTTCCCTCGCCATTGTTTCGGTATTTCCCGTACTGCTCCAGTACGCGACAAGCACATTTTTCATCGGTTTCTCCTTCCAGATTTATTGTTATATAGAGCTAACACAAAAATGTCAAGAGAATTCTTCAAATTCTCCCGTTTTCTTTGTCCGCTACTTGACACAATAGTTAGATTTAACTAATAGTATTAGCTGAGAATAACTGTGATGTCCGGTCAAGCGGTGAAAGGGCCCCCGCCGGACAAAATTTATAGGAGATTATGATGCGCAAAATTCCCGCACTGCTGGGACTTATATTTCTGCCGCTTTTCCTTTTTGCCGGTGAGGCGATTCATTTTGACACACATCTTGACGCGGAAGCGGAAATGCGGCTTTTACTGAACGAAGCCTTCTATTCCTACGTCTCTTCCGATGTTGAGGGCGCCTGCGATCAGCTTGACGCGGTTTTCACCGATTATTACCGGAATACGGGTTTTGAACAGGGGGTACTGGAAAAGATATCGGCGGAACGCGCGCAGAATATTACCGACTGGTTTGAGTATATAAAAATTTCCATGCGTCAGGGCGTCTCCCAAAAAGATCTCCGGGGAAGCTACAACCAGCTGACGTACCTGCTCAGGGTAACGGCGGGGCGGCTTGACGGAAGGGAAGAACCCGTGTCCGAAGCGCGGAACTGGACAAAGACCGCGGAAGAAATGGCCGGTATTTTGACCGGCGCGTATAACAAATATACGGCAGGGGACCCCAAAGGCGCGCGGGACGATGTTGACGTGGTGTATTTCCAGTACTACGAAAAGCTGGGGTTTGAAAGAATCGTCATGGCAAAAATATCCGGAGAACGGGCCAGCACCGTGGAATATCAGTTCAGCGCGGCGAAAAAGGCCATCACAAAAGGAGACGACGGGGAAGTAAAAAACAGCCTTGACACCCTTTCGCGGTACATTGTCGAAGACGCGGCCCAGCTTGACAGCAAAGTAGAAAGCGCCCTGGGGGTTTTTATCGAATCGCTGCTGATCATACTGCGGGAGGGTTTTGAAGCCATCCTCATAGTCGGCGCCATTGTCGCGTATCTGATTAAAAGCGGAAACAAAAAAAACACAAAGCCCGTGTATTGGGGTTCCCTTGCCGCGCTGGGTTTCAGCGTGGTAATGGCGCTCATACTTAACGCCCTTACCAGTACCGCAAGCGGCAGGAATCAGGAAATTATTGAAGGCGCCACGATGCTTCTTGCGGTTGTCGTTTTATTTTATGTCAGCAACTGGATGGTGTCCAAGGCAGAGGCGGAAGCCTGGGCGCACTATATTGAAGGAAAGGTACAAAGTTCCATTACAAAGGGTTCGGTGTTTTCGCTTGCCTTTGCCGCGTTCCTTGCCGTATTCCGCGAAGGGGCGGAAACAATTTTGTTCTATAAGGCCCTGCTTGCAGGCAACCAGAATTATACCAACATGATATGGCTTGGGTTCGTCATCGGCGCGGCTGCGCTCGTTGTCATATATATTTTGATCAGGGTTTTGAGCCTTTCGCTTCCGCTTAAACCGTTCTTCCTGGGAACCAGCATTCTCCTTTTTATCATGTCCGTTTCCTTTACCGGAGCCGGCATCAAGGAGCTGCAGGAAGGGAACCTTGTCCCGGTTACCATGCTGCCGTTTAATTTTACGGTCGATATTCTGGGAATTTACCCTACCCTTCAAACGCTTATTCCCCAGGCCCTGCTGCTTGCCGTTACCGTCGTACTGTTTGTTTTCCAGCTTAAAAAAAACAAACAGGGCGCGCTTTTAAAAACGGGATCCGCTTAACGTGTCTTACAACTCACGGTCGTTGACCACTGAGAGAAAATCAATGAGGAGAAGGTACATGAAAAAAGTTTTAGTGCTTCTTTTGGCTGTGTTATGCGTCAGCCTGTTTGTTACAGGATGCTCGCAAAACCAGAGTGAACAGGCGGCTTCCACGCCGGTGCAGGCGCCCGCCGGCATAGCAGAAGATGAAGCGGGATTCGAAGAATTCCCCATAGGGGATGATATTGAGCTTTTTCCGCTGAACGTGGCGGGAGTTTATTTCCAGCCGGTAGACATGATGCCCGCAGGCAACAGCCTTTCCGCGGCCGAGTCGGATATGCACATAGAAGCCGATATTTCCGCCATGGAAAATAACGGCCTTGGCTACGGAGCCGGGGACTTTGTTCCCAACCTGACAGTCCGCTATGAGATTCTCAAAAGCGGTTCAAGCCGGAAAATCGAAGGAAGCTTTATGCCCATGAGCGCGAGCGACGGGCCGCATTACGGCGCAAACATCAAGCTTGACGGCGCAGGTACCTACAATGTAAAGTTCTTTATCCTGAATCCCGAATCGCAGGGATACCTTCTGCATGTGGATCAGACAACCGGCGTTACCGGCAGGTTCTGGAATCAGCCGCTGGTAGCCGAATGGGACTTCGATTGGGTCCCCAGAGAGTGGTAGTTTTGACGCAAAAGGCGCTATGTTAAAATATTTCATACAGGTGGTGCAGTACGCGCTGCCTGGGGCAATTCCGGTTTCCCTGCTCTGGGCCTTTTTTTACGGCCGGGCCGGGAAAACCCGGAAAAGCCAATCCGAAGAAGATCCTTCCCGGTCCGGGGGGATTTTTGGCGTTGACGCTTTCACCCTGGGCGCCGCGGCCGGAACGGCGGCGGCGCTTGTTCTCTCTATTCTGCGAAGCTTTACCCGGCTTGTTAACCGGGAATACGTAAACATCGCCGTTTTGTCTCTGGCGATTCCGGCGGCCGTCGTTTTTATGCTGCTTTTACCGGACGCTCTGAAAGAATCAAAGAAAAATCCGCTTCGGGAAAAAATTATCGAATGGACCGGCGCGGCTGCCGTCGCCCTTCTTCTGTTTTACACCCTGCCTACGATTTTTCTGTATGTCAGGGAATTTGTTCCCCCGGGAGAAAGCGCCTTTAGTACCGGAGTGCTCTTCAAGCTTGCCGGTTTCCTCGCGGGGATTTTTTTGGTATTCCTTTCCTGTCTGGCGCTTTTCCACGCGGCAATGAACCTGCGCCCCGGGACGCGTCTTGTGGGAATCATCCTTTCGGCCGTTCTTGCGACCGGCATAGTGAATCATCTTTTTGTAATTGTCCAGGTTCTTTTGGCCAGGCGGATCATCAGGGCGCCCCGCTGGCTGTTCAGGATTATTATTGAAGTTATCAACCACAACGTGGTTTTTCTCTATATCATCATGGGACTGTCCCTTGTTATCCCCGTTGTTCTTTTTCTGCAAAACCGCGCGATTTCCGAATCCTGGCGGAACCCGGCGGAACACCGGAAGCTCAAGGCGTCAAAGCGTTCGCTGAGGCGCTGGAGCGCCGCCGCCGTTTTGTCGTACACGGCCGCCGTTCTTACGCTGACCTCGGTAAAAGCGTATTCCGAGCGGCCCGTAACGCTGAGCCCCGCGGAACCCATCACCATTGCGGGAGATGAGATTATCATTCCACTTGAAAAAATAAACGATCGGCGGCTGCACCGGTACAATTACACCGCCGCCGAAAATATTGAAATGCGGTTCATTGTCATACTAAAAAGCGAAACGGCCTACGGAGTCGGTCTTGACGCCTGCGACATCTGCGGGCCCACCGGCTACTATGAACGAAAAGACGGCGTCGTCTGCCGCCTGTGCGACGTGGTCATGAACACTTCGACCATCGGTTTTAAGGGCGGCTGTAATCCCGTGCCTCTGGCCTATGCCATGCGGCAGGGCAGCATGGTAATCCGGACGGCGGACCTTGAAGCCGAACGGCTCAGATTCAAATAGGAGAAGCGATGTTTTGGAGAATGGTACGGGGCGCCCTTTTCAGGCAGCGCGGAAAAATGCTGATGGTGGCTTTTACCATCGCCCTTGGATCTTCCCTTGCCACGGCGATGCTGAACGTCATGTTCGACGTGGGCGATAAAGTAAACCAGGAACTGAAAACCTACGGGGCCAACATCAACGTCATGCCCCGGGGCGCGTCCCTTTTGGACGACCTCTACGGGGTAAACGAAGGCGCCGGGGTTCAGGACAAGTATCTTTACGAAGCGGAACTGGGAAATATAAAAACCATTTTCTGGGCCTTTAACATTGTCGACTTTACGCCCTATCTTTCCACCAGGGTCGCCCTGGACACAGAACGGGCCGCCGGAACCTCGGAAACCGGACCGGTCCGCCTTGTGGGAACATGGTTTAATCACCGGCTGGATCTTCCCACCGGGGAAACCGTCAATACCGGCATAAAACCCCTTAAAAACTGGTGGGATGTAGAAGGCGTCTGGATTTCCGACAACGACGACGGAATTATGGTCGGGCGGGAACTTGCCGGACGTTACGGTATTTCCTCCGGCGATACCGTTACCCTGAAAATTGTTGACGGAACCACGGATAAAAAACTCACCCTCGGTGTAAAAGGAATTTTCCACGCCGGAGGAGACGAGGATCAGTATATTTATGCGCCGCTGGCCCTTGTACAGGAACTCAGCTCAATGCAGGGACTGGTAAGCCGCGTGGAAGTCAGCGCCCTTGCCACTCCGGACAACGAGCTTTCCCGCCGCGCCGCCCAGGATCCCGCAAGCCTTTCCCCAAAAGACAGGGAAACCTGGTACTGCACCGCCTATGTCAGCGCGATCTGTTATCAGATTGATGAAGTGCTCACCGATTCCGTTTCCAAGCCCATACGGCAGGTAGCCGAATCGGAAGGGGCGATTCTGGAAAAGACCCAGCTGCTTATGCTGCTTATCACCGTACTGAGCCTCGCCGGTTCGGCCCTGGGTATTTCCAACCTGGTTACCGCCGACGTAATGGAACGTTCCGCGGAGATCGGGCTTCTCAAGGCCGTCGGCGCGTGGGACGGGCCCGTGTCCCGGCTTGTGCTTACCGAGGTCCTTATCACCGGCATTGTGGGCGGGGTCGCGGGGTATTTCACGGGCCTCGGCTTTGCCCGGATTATCGGGGAAACGGTATTTTCCTCAGCCATTACCGTAAAACCGGTGGTAATACCGCTGGTGGCGGTTCTGGTATTTTTGGTAACGATGGCGGGCAGTATCCCTTCCATACGGCTTCTTCTCTCCCTCCGCCCGGCGGAAGTGCTGCACGGACGATAACGAAAAGGCGCATAATGAACAGACAGCGGTTTTATCTGAAGATGACGGCGAGTTCCCTGCTCAGGCGGAAGTCCAGGATGCTGGTCGCCCTTTTGGCGGTAACCATCGGCGCGACAATACTGTCGGGGCTCATCACCATTTACTACGACATCCCCAGGCAGATGGGTCAGGAATTCCGCTCTTACGGGGCGAACTTTGTCATCCTGCCGTCGGGAAACACGGCGTCCATGAGCATGGAACTGGCGGAAAAAGCCCTCTCCCTTCTGCCACCTGAAAGCGTAACCGGCATCGCTCCGTACCGCTATCACCTTGTAAAGATCAACGAACAGCCTTTTATGTCGGCGGGAACAGACCTTGCCGGCGCAAGGAAAACAAGCCCGTACTGGCTTGTACAGGGCCGCTGGCCGGGCGCCGCGGGGGAAGCCCTTATCGGGCAGGAAACGGCCAACACGATACGGCTTCTTCCCGGAAGCGCATTTACCGTCAAGGGAAACGGCGCCGAAGGGCCTTTCAGCGTCGACTTTACCGTATCGGGGATACTCCAGACAGGCGGCGCCGAAGAAGCGTTTATCTTTATGGCCCTTCCCGATTTTGAGGCGATGGTCGGGGAAAAAGATAAAATCGACGTGATTGAGTGCAGCGTTTCCGCGGGCTTGAGCGTTCTGGAAAACCTCGCGCGGGAAATTGGCGAAACCATGCCGGAACTCAGTCCCCGGCTTGTAAAACGCCTTACCGATTCCGAAGGCGCCGTGTTGACAAAACTCCAGGCCCTTGTCGCCCTGGTAACAAGTATTGTGCTGCTGCTTATCATGATATGCGTGGCAACCACCATGATGGCGGTGGTGGCGGAACGGAGACGGGAAATCGGGCTGCGAAAAGCACTGGGCGCTTCCAACAAAGGCCTTGTGATGGAATTTATGGGAGAGGGGATTTTCCTCGGCGGATTCGGCGGCATTCTCGGCGCGGCGGCGGGCTACGGTTTCGCCCAGGCTGTGGGGCTTAACGTGTTCAACCGCTCGGTCGCCTTTAACCCCCTGTTTGTCCTGCTCACGCTGGCCGCGTCGATTATTATTACCGTTCTGGCCTGTGTCATCCCGGTGCGAAACGCCGCAGATGTGGACCCGGCCATTGTACTGCGCGGAGAGTAAAGGAGATACCTGTGGATTTACTGGAATTGAAGAACATTAGCAAAACGTATGGAAACCTTGACGCGCTGAAGCACATTGACCTTACCGTGCGGCAGGGAGAGTGGCTTGCCATTATGGGACCGTCGGGATCGGGAAAAACAACAATGATGAACATTATCGGCTGCATGGACAAGCCTTCATCGGGTTCCGTTTTTTTGGACGGCGTCAACATTTCCAAAGAAAGCGCGAAAAATCTAACCACCACAAGACGGGATAAAATCGGCCTTATTTTCCAGCAGTTCCATTTGGTGAACTACCTTACCGCCCTGGAAAACGTAATGGTCGCCCAGTATTATCACAGCCTTCCCGACGAAAAAGAAGCGCTGGAAGCCCTTGACCGGGTAGGCCTTTCCGGCAGGGCAAAACATCTGCCCAGCCAGCTTTCCGGGGGCGAACAACAGCGGGTGTGCATTGCCCGCGCCCTTATCAATTACCCCAAGCTCATTCTGGCGGACGAACCCACGGGAAACCTCGATGAAGCAAACGAAAGCATTGTCATCGACATTTTCAAAAAACTCCACGCGGAAGGCAGCACCATTATTGTGGTAACCCATGACCCGGAAGTCGCCGAAGACGCTGAACGTACCGTGGTACTGGAACATGGAAAAATCGCGCGGATAGCGAACAAGGGATAACTTTACCACTTTGGAGGAAAATATGCGTAAGAAAACAAAGCGCGTTTTATTGCCGGCGGCCCTGCTCCTGGCGGCCCTGTTCCTGGCGGCCTGCGGAAACGCCGAGCTGCGCGACGGGGTGTACGCGGGGCGGAGCGGAGAAGACGATACCGGCGCCTGGGCGGAAGTAAGCGTTACCATTTCCCAGGGAAAGGTACAGGCCTGTAAATTTATCTCAAGACAAAAAGACGGAACCGTCAAAGGCGAAGATTACGGAAAAATCAACGGGGAAATTTCCAACCGCGACTTTTACGAAGAGGCCCAACTGGCGGTAGCGGCAATGAAAAAATACAACGCCGAATACCTGAAAGCGGGAAACCTTGACGACGTACAAGCGGTCTCCGGCGCAACCAATTCATACAATCAGTTTCTTGAAGCGGTAGACGATGCGCTGAAAACGGCGAAAAAGTGACCCTCCCCGTCCGCGAATTATTTGGATACATACGGCGGTTTCGGGCAAGTTGCCGGGAATGACGGAACTTTTTCGGAAATGTAAAGAAAATACGGGTGTGCCGCGGGATTCTCTTGACATTTAAGAGTTATATGCTTATAACATATATGTAAGATTAGACTAACAAAAAAGGAAGGCATGTTATGAGCATAGTAATTATCGGCGGGCACGACAGAATGGTCTGTCAATACAGGGATATTTGTAAAAAATACGGCTGCAAGGCGAAAATTTACACCCAGGCGGCAAACAATCTGGAGTGTCTTATCGGAAACCCTGATTTAATCGTCCTCTTTACCAATCCGGTGTCCCATGAAATGGTCAAAATAGCGAAAAAAACGGCGGCCCACAGGGCTATCGCCATTGTGCAGTCCCACAACGGCAGCGCCAGCTCCTTGCGCAGTATTTTGGACAACCGGGTATAATACCGGCCGGTGCGCCTGCAGGCTTGACAAAGCGCCTTTCACCCCGTAGCGTATCTTCACAAGCCGCGCATGAACAAAAAAGACGTACTCAGGAAGTATTTTGGATACCGGCAGTTCCGTCCCGGACAGGAAGATGCCATAAACGCGATCCTCTCGGGCAGGGATGTCCTTGCGGTGATGCCCACCGGGGCGGGAAAGTCTCTGTGCTACCAGATCCCCGCCCTGATGCTCGACGGCCTCACACTGGTTATTTCGCCGCTCATCTCCCTCATGAAAGATCAGGTGAAGGCCATGGAAGCGGCCGGAGTTCCCGCGGCCTTTCTCAACAGTTCTCTCAGCCCCGGCGAATACACGGAAACGGTATCCCGGGCGGTGGAAGGGCGTTACCGGATACTCTACATCGCCCCGGAACGGCTGCGAAAAGGACTGCCGCCCCAGCTTGCCCGGTCCCCGGAAACACCGGTCAGCCTTGTAGTTGTTGACGAAGCCCACTGCGTTTCCCAGTGGGGACTCGATTTCCGCCCCAGCTATCTGGAGATAACCGCCTTTATCGGCCAGTTGAAAAAGCGTCCGGTCACCGCGGCGTTTACCGCCACCGCCACGGCAAAGGTGAAAGACGACATAGAGCGGATTTTGGCGCTCCGGAATCCCTGCTCGGTGACCACGGGCTTTGACCGGAGCAACCTCTATTTTGAAGTGAAAAAACCGAAGGACAAACTCAGCGTCCTTTTGGAATGTCTTGAAGAACGGCATGACAAAAGCGGGATCATTTATTGTGCGACCCGTAAGACCGTGGAGAAGGTCTGCCGCACGCTGGAGGGCAGGGGACTTGGGGTAACGCGGTACCACGCCGGCCTTGACGACCGGGAACGGCGGAATAATCAGGATGATTTTATTTACGATCGCAAACCGCTGATTGTGGCGACAACCGCGTTCGGCATGGGAATTGATAAATCAAACGTGTCTTTTGTGATCCATTACAACATGCCGAAAAACATCGAAAGCTACTATCAGGAAGCCGGGCGCGCCGGACGGGACGGGGAAAAAGCGGACTGCATTCTCCTTTACAGTCCCCAGGACGTACAGATCAACAAGTTCATTATCAGCGGCAGCCGGGACGAAGACGGAGTAAAAGACAAAGCCCAGGTGGAACACAATCTTGACCTCCTCAGGGAAATGACATTCTACGCCACCACCGGCGACTGCCTCCGCTCCCGGCTGCTTTCGTACTTTGGTGAAAACAGCCCCGCTTACTGCGGCAACTGCTCCAACTGCGACACCGTTTTTGACGAAACCGACATTACCCTCCCCGCCCGGAAAATCGTCTCCTGCGTATACCGTCTTAAAGAGCGGGGCCTTTCCTTTGGCAAGGTTATGGCGATTAACATTCTCCGGGGCAACAAAAACGAAAAAATCCGCGCCTTCCGCCTCGAGTCCCTGAGCGTCTACGGCATTATGGCCGATACCGATCCTCACCGGACGCGGCTTGTCATGGATCATCTGATTGAAAAAAACTATCTTTGTCTTGACGGTGATAAATATCCCGTTTTGACTTTAGGCCCGCGGTGGCAGGAAGTTACCGGGCAAAAATCCATTACGATGATGCTGCCGAAAGAAACCGTCAAAAAACCGGATACAGAGCGCCTGGTGGACAGCGGAAAAGCCGCCGGGGGCGGTGAAAAAAACGCGGAAAAAAATGACGCGCCGCCAAATGAAAAACTATTTTTCCGGCTTAAGGAACTGCGGACGCGGTTGGCGCAGGAAGCCGGAGTACCGGCTTACATTGTGTTTTCCGACGCCGCCTTACGGGATATGTGCCGGAAACAGCCGCGCACCCGGGAACAGTTTCTGGATGTCGCCGGAGTGGGGGCGGTGAAGCTGGAAAAATACGGGGAAGCGTTTATGCGGGCGATCCGGGAATACAGACAGTAACCTTCCCCTCCCCCACTGACGGCCTTTCGTCTTTATATTAGCTTATCACAGCTTCACTGTGTTAAGGCTGCCGGTGAGCCCTGCTCCGCGGATGTTCATTTGAAAATGTAAAGCGGGCGGTAACAAATCAGCTTGGATATGAAAAACATGACCGGTTGTGTTCCGGTTTTAGCCGCATCCGGCCAGGCGCGTCCTCCCGCCCCCGCAAATAGGGCTGTCCGGGGGTTTGGTACGCAAACTGTGTTTGCGGCTTCCCGGACAGTCCCTGCATTTGCTCCTGTTTCGTTGAAGCGGTGCGCAAATGCCGCCCTGAACCCCGCTCAGATGTTCTGCGGAATGGCCGGAATGGTCGAGAAACCTTTTTCCAGTTCCGCGTCGGTGGGTACCCGGTCCGTGAGGGTTTTGTCGTTATAGGCCATGTAGGCGCTGAGATCGAAGTAACCTGTCCCGGTAAGACCGAAGAGTATCACTTTTTTCTCGCCGTTTTTTTTGCAGGCAAGGGCTTCGTCAATGGCCGCCTTGATCGCGTGGCTCGATTCCGGCGCCGGAAGTATGCCTTCCACTTTCATAAACTGCACCGCGGCGTCAAAAACGTCTGTCTGAATTTCCGCCCTGGCTTCAAGCAGGCCATCTTTGTAAAGCCGGCTCAATACCGGATTCATGCCGTGATACCTGAGGCCGCCGGCGTGGTTGGAAGAGGGGATAAAGCCGTTGCCCAGGGTCTGCATGCGGATAAGCGGCGTCGTTTTGGCGGTATCGCCGAAGTCGTAGGCGTAGCGTCCCCGGGTAAACGACGGGCAGGACGCCGGTTCCACGGCGATAAAGCGGGCGTCAAGCGCGCCGGAGAGCTTGTCGCCCATAAAGGGAGCGATAAGCCCGCCCAGATTTGAACCGCCGCCGGCGCATCCGATGATAATATCCGGCGTAATTCCGTACTTGTCCAGGGCAGCTTTGGCTTCCAGCCCGATAACGGACTGATGCAGCAGTACATGATTGAGGACGCTTCCCAGCACATAGCGGCACTTGTCCGTTTTTACCGCCGTTTCTACCGCTTCCGAAATGGCACAGCCCAGTGATCCGCCGGTTTGCGGATCGGTTTCCAGTATCTTCCTGCCCGATTCGGTTGTGTCCGAAGGCGAAGGGATAACGCCCGCCCCGTAGGTTTCCATCACCGCTTTACGATACGGCTTTTGCTGGGAGCTGACCTTTACCATGTACACCGTAAGGTCAAGACCGTAAAACGCGCAGGCCATGGCCATCGCCGTTCCCCACTGCCCCGCGCCGGTTTCAGTTGTAAGGCTTGTAAGCCCTTCTTCCCTGGCATAGTAGGCCTGCGGACCGGCGGAATTGAGTTTATGGCTTCCCGAAGTGTTTGTCCCTTCAAATTTGTAGTAAATTTCAGCCGGTGTTCCCAGGGCCTTTTCAAGATAATAGGCACGTATCAGGGCGGAAGGCCGGTACGCCCGGTAAAAATCCTGAATACCTTCGGGAATGGGGATAAGAGGCGTGCCGTCGTCCAGTTCCTGACGGACCGCTTCTTTACAAAAAATATGCTCCATATCCGCCTGGGTAACCGGATTAAGGGTTCCGGGATGCAGAATCGGATCGGGCTTGTTTTTCATAACCGCCCGGATGTTGTACCAGTATTTTGGCATCTCGTCTTCACTTAGATAGATCCGCGTGGGAATTTTTTGAGCCATTGTTTTCTCCTTCAAGGTGGTTATTTCGCTCATATACAGAGCGATTCTCTACATAGAAACATATCATCGGGGACTGTTTCTGTCAAGTGATGCGGCATTAAAATGTCAGATTTTGGAACCCGATCAACTCATTTTGCCGGTTTGCCGGTTCTTTTTTGTAAAATTGACTTTTCCGCCGGAACTCACATAGAATAGGCCATGATTATGTCCACACGAACATTCGGTATCCTTACCTCGGGGGGCGACTGTCCCGGACTGAACGCCGCCATCCGGGGGGTTTGCAGGGCGGCCTATGACCGCTATCACATGAACATTCTGGGTATAGCCAACGGTTACCGGGGTCTTATTGACGGAAATGTGCGGCCGCTTGACCCGGAAGATTTTTCCGGCATACTTACCCAGGGCGGGACCATTCTGGGAACCAGCCGGGAAAAACCGTTTAAAGCTTCCGAAATCGGGGAAGACAAGGTAAAAGCGATAAAGGAAAACTACAAAAAATATAAACTTGACTGCCTTGTGGTTCTGGGCGGAAACGGCACCCACACAACAGGCTATCTTCTTTCAAAAGAAGGGCTCAATATACTTGGGCTGCCGAAAACCATTGACAACGACATTGTAGGCACCGACAGAAGTTTCGGGTTTCACTCGGCAATGAACATTTGCACAGACGCCATTGACCGGCTTCATTCCATCGCGGCAAGCCACAACAGGGTTATGGTGATGGAAACGATGGGGCACAAGGCCGGCTGGCTCGCCCTGTACTCCGGCATTGCCGGCGGCGGCGACGTTATCATTGTTCCGGAAATTCCCTACGACATAAAAGCGGTTGCGAACCACCTTAACGAACGGGCAAAAACCGGCAAAAGTTTTTCCATCGTTGTCGTCGCCGAGGGCGCCATGTCCGTCGAAGAAGCGAAAATGGAAAAAAAAGACCGTAAAAAGCGCTGGGCCGAAGAGGGGCTCCCGTCGGTGGCATACCGGGTTGCCCGGGAAATTGAAAAAGAAACCGGCATGGAAACGCGGGCCACCGTTCTGGGACATGTACAGCGGGGCGGCATACCCAGCGCGTCGGACCGGGTACTGGCGACAAGCCTGGGCACCGCCGCCGCCGCGCTGCTTGCCTCCGGCGAATACGGCAAAATGATCTCCCAAACCGCCGGCGGCTTCGGAAAAGTGGACCTTTCCGTTCCCGCCGGGAAAACCAAATTTATCCCCCTGGACGATCCCTTGCTGGACACGGCCGCCGCCGTGGGAACCTGTCTGGGCGTGTAGCGGCCCAGGCCGGGCGGCGGCAGAGCCCGGTTTTTGCCTTTCACAAAAACGGATTGTAAAACCGCTCGCCGTCCCTGAATGTAAACCATATCCCGAACACAAAAAGCAGGACGCTTGCCGCCAGCGACACGATATCCGCGAAGCTGAACGGACGTGACGAATACCATGTCCGTCTTTTATGTTTGCCGAACCCCCGCAGTTCCATGGCGTGGCTCACCGTGTCGATGCGTTCAAGCGACAAAAAGATCAGGGGGAGCAGGAGCCGGGCGGAATTTTTGAGCCGCTTAAGCGAAGAAACCCGTTTGCCGCCGGAACGCCGTTTTGCGAGCTCTATGCCGCGGGCCTGCTGGGCCTGTGAAATGGTTTGGTAATCGCGCTGTACGTCGGGAATGTACCGCAGGGTAAGGCTCACCGCGTAAGCGACAGTGTACGGCACACCGATCCGGTTAAGCGACGCGGCAAATTCGCTGGGGTGTGTTGTTACCACAAGAAGTATCGCCGGTGGAATTATCGTCAAATATTTCAGGAGAATGTTGAATTCGTAAAACAACTGTTCCGAAGTCAGGGTAAAGCGGCCTACCCCTTCCAGAATAACATGCCGCGAATGATACACGGCCGTACCCTGTTCGGGAGCGAACAGATAGACCACTACAAGATTAAGGGCGAGGAAGAGGCTCATCACCTTGAAAATAAACGAAACCTCCCCCGGCGCGGTACGGGAGATCGCAAAAACGGCGATTCCCAAAACCGCCATGACAACGATGACCCTGGTGTCGTAGCTCACCATGGTAAGAATTGACCAGAGCAGAAAGATGATCATTTTTGCCGCGCCCGAAAGATTGTGAACCGGAGACTTACGCTCAATATAGGCCAGCATAAATTGACTCATAAGGCGGCGCTTCCTGTCCGGCTGTATTGCACGGCCCGCCTGTCCCCGCTTCCCGTCCGGTTTTTTTCCTCATGGGCGATAAACTGTCTGATAAAAAGGCGCGGATCCGGCAGTTTCGCCGCCAGCGCCAAATCGTAGAGACTTGTCCGTTTCAGGTGAGCTTTTTCAATTACAAAGTCGTCGCTGAGTATATCCGCGCTGCCGCCGACGGTTATGCACCTTCCTTCCGAAAGTACCGCCGTCCGGCGGGTATATTCCAGCATAAGATGCATGTCGTGGGTGATAAGGAGCATGGAAAGCCCCGCCTCGCCATTGAGGTTTTTAAGGAATTCCATAAACTCCACATAATGGCGGTAATCCTGGCCGGCGCTTGGTTCGTCCATAATGATAAACCGGGGATTAAGCACAAGGATGGACGCGATGGTAAGCCGCTTTTTTTGCCCGTACGACAGGGCGTTTACCGGCCAGTTCCTGAACGGATACAGGCCGCATATCCGCAGGGCTTCGTACACTCTCTCCTGAACCTCGGCGCCGCCAACGCCCCGGGTGCGCAGACCCAGGGCGGCCTCGTCAAAGATCATCGGACAGGAGATCATCTGGTTGGGATTCTGCATCACATAGCCGATACTCTCCGCCCGCTCCATGATTGAAGATCCCGCAAGGTCTTTTCCGTCAAAAAACACCGAACCCGAAGAAGGCGTAAGAAATCCGCAGATGATTTTCGCAAGCGTGGATTTTCCCGCCCCGTTCTCTCCCACAAGGCTCATGCGCTCCCCCGCCCCGACAAAAAAAGAAACGTTATGCAGCCCGGCCGCGCCTTTGGGATAACTGAAAGAAAGATCCCGGATTTCCAGCAGAGGCTTTGCCGTTTCACGGCCGGGATCCCCGGCCGCGCCGCTCCAGTCCCGAAGCGGCGCCGGATCAAAGATCAGGGTTTCAAGGCTTTGCGGTTTGCAGGAAGCTTTTATGTCCGAGCCGGCGTAGCGGAGGGCGCTCAAGTACAGAGGTTCCCGTATACCGGCGTTTCGCAGCAAAGACGAGGCAAGCAGTTCAGCCGGGGGAAGATCCGCGATGATACGGCCTTTGTCAAACAGAACAATGCGATCCACGGGCCGGTGGATGGCGTCCTCAAGCCGGTGCTCCACGATCAGGATGGTCTTGCCTTTTTCCCTATGGATCATGTCTATAAGCTCTATGGCGTCTTTCCCCGCCGAAGGATCCAGGTTTGCCAGCGGCTCGTCAAAAAGCAGTATTTCCACTTCGTCCATCAGCACTCCCGCTATGGAGATACGCTGTTTCTGGCCGCCGGAAAGATCCTGGGGCGGTTTGGAAAGATGGCTTTCCATGCCCACAAGGGCAGCCGCCTCCCGGACCCGCCGGTGAAGTTCGGCCGGGGACACACAGTCGTTTTCCGCGGCAAAGGCGATATCCTCCGCGGCGCTGAGGCCCACAAACTGGCTGTCGGTATCCTGTAGCACCGTACCCGCGAGTCTGGATATTTCAAAAATATTCAGACTCGCGCCGCCGCGCCCGAAAAGGGTAAATTCGCCGGAAACGCGGCCCCCGTAAGCGTTCAGGGCAAGCCCGTTTACGCAATGGATCAGCGTCGACTTGCCGGAGCCGGACGGTCCCAGAATCAGAATTTTTTCCCCGCGCTTTACCGAAAGGTTAATGTCGTACAGGGTCGGCTCTGTCTGAGAAGCGTATTGAAAACTGAAATTTTTAAACTCAAGGACAATATCTTCGGACCGGCCGGCCGCCGGAACTGTCCGGACCGGCCGGGGCGCCTGGGTCTCGCGGCCCGAAGAAAAACCCACTATTCCGCCTTGAGACTTCCCGCTTTTGTTCTGGTACGGGAAAATCCGGCAAGCAGGATGGTTCCCAGGATGAGCACCACCAGAGCGTTAAGCGCCCCCGACACCAGCCCCTGAAGATACACCTTGTCCGCAGGTTCCTGGTAAATCAAAACATCCAGGGTAGAAGCGATAACGGCCCAGGCAGCGGCGTTGGTGACTATTTGTATGACATTGAAGAGCACCGCCTCTTTGACGCCGAATCCACCTGACTCAACCCGGTACAATTTCCAGAAGATTCCAATTACAAGCCCGTAAATTGCGTCGGCGATAACCCAGGTCCACCAAATTCCAAAACCAAAGGTCAGGTCGGTGAGGGTATGGGCGATAAAGCCGATTAAAAGCCCCGCGACAGGGCCGAAAATCGCCGCGAATACCGAAAGGACGGCAATCCCCAAATTCAAATTGGTATTGGGAACTCCTGTAGGTACCGCCACAAAGCGCATCAAAACGAACACAAGAGCCGAGCCGATACCGACAGCGACAACGGTTCTGACAGAAATTGTTTTTTGAGCCATCTTAAACCTCCATTGCGTGAATATATCCGGACGCTTTCGCCCGTTCAATACCATATCCTGAGGCGCGAAAAAATACAAGGTACTCATATTAAACCGAGCGATTTTATATGAAATAACGCACGGGACGGTTTCAGGGGATTTTAAAACCGGCTTATACGGCTATCCAAACTCTGATTTTTTTTGTAATATATGCGGATACAAACCTTGGAGTAATACATGAAAAAGAAAATCGTCCTCGCCTATTCGGGAGGGTTGGATACGACGGTGATCATCCCCTGGCTTAAAGAGAACCAGGACTGCGATATTATCGCGGTCTGCGTGGATCTTGGCCAGGAGGCGGACTGGAAAACAATCAAAAAGCGCGCTCTGGACACGGGAGCGGCTTCCTGCGTGGTTGTCGACGCGCAAAAAGAATATGTGGAACAGTACATTTGGCCGGCGCTCAAAGCGAATGCCCTGTACGAAGACAAGTATCTGCTGGGAACCTCGACAGCGCGGCCGCTTATCGCGAAAGTTTTGGTCGAGCAGGCCCGCAAGGAAAAAGCGTCCGCGATAGCGCACGGCGCCACGGGCAAGGGAAACGATCAGGTTCGTTTTGATCTGGGGATAACGGCCCTTGCCCCGGATATTGAAATTATCGCCCCGTGGCGTACCTGGCGGATCAAAAGCCGTGAAGAAGAGATTCGCTATCTTAAGCGGCGCAAAATCGCCGTCCCGGTGACAAAAAAAGATTCCTACAGCAGGGACGATAACCTCTGGCATATCTCCCACGAGGGCCTCGAACTGGAAGATCCGTCAAACGAGCCTTCTTTGGGGAAAATGCTGAAAATGACGGTTCCGCCGGAAAAGGCTCCGGCAAAGCCTGCGTATGTGGAAATCGGTTTTGAAAAGGGAATACCGGTATCGGTAAACGGCAAAAAAACAGACGGCATCGGCGTTATCACGACGCTGAACAAGATCGGCGGGGCCAACGGCTGCGGCATCGTCGACCTGGTTGAAAACCGGGTTGTCGGCATGAAAAGCCGGGGCGTTTACGAAACTCCGGGGGGCAGCATTTTGTACTACGCGCATCAGGAACTGGAACACATCTGCCTTGACCGGCAGACATACGCCTTCAAACAAACGGTAGCCCAAAAACTTGGAGAAGTGATTTACGGCGGCCTGTGGTTTACTCCGCTGCGGGAATCGCTTTCCGCCTTTGTGGATTCAACCCAGGAAACGGTTTCCGGTACGGTGCGGCTTAAACTGTACAAGGGTTCGATTTCAGCGGCGGGGGTTTCTTCTCCCTATTCGCTGTACAACGCGTCCATCGCGAGCTTTACCACCGGGGAACTGTACAACCATTCCGACGCAAAGGGATTTATCAGGCTGTACGGCCTTTCCGTTCTTGTGCGGGCGCTGATGCGGCAGGAGGGAAAAAACTCTCCGGCCAAAAGTGGAGCGAAGAGCGCGGCAAAGTCCAAAACAAGAGGCAAAAGGTAAACGGTGCCGAAACAGGTGCTCTGGGCCGGCAGGCTCAAGGAAAAACCGGAAGCGGAGGCGTTCGCGTTTCAGGCGTCCATCGGCGTTGACCGCCGCCTTGCCCTGGACGACATTGCCGGTTCGCGGGCGCACGCGGCCATGCTTGCCAAACAGGGGATTATTCCCGCGGCGGCCGCGGCCAAAATCGACAGGGAGCTTGGCCGTATCGCCTCGGAACTTGAGTCGGGCAAGCTTGTCATTGAAGATGGTTCGCATATCGAGGACATCCACTCTTACATCGAAGGGCTTCTTACCGAAAGACTCGGCGACGCCGGCCGCATGGTCCATGCGGGCCGCAGCCGGAACGATCAGGTTGCCCTGGATTTTCGCCTGTACTTAAAGCGGGTTATTCCGGAGCTGCGGAACGAACTCGCCCTGACGGCGGGGACTCTGCTGGACAGGGCGGAAGAACACTCAGGCGCCGTAATGCCCGGCTATACCCACCTCCAGCGGGCGCAGCCGGTTACCCTGGGCTTCCATCTCTGCGCCTGGGCCGCCGCCCTGATCCGGGATCGGGGGCGGCTTGCGGACGCGCTGGAACGGCTTGACGAATGCCCGCTCGGGTCGGGCGCGCTGGCCGGGTCGGGCCTTCCCCTGGAAAGGCGCTCTGTCGCGGACGCGCTGGGCTTCGCCCGGATAAGCCTTAACGCCATGGACGCGGTGGCGGACAGGGACTTTGCCCTGGAAACCGCGTCGGCGATCTCCATCGCCATGGTACACCTTTCCCGGTTCTGCGAAGACACGGCGATCTGGGCAAGCGAGGAATTCGGCTTTATCAGCCTCTCCGAATCCTGGAGCACCGGATCATCGATTATGCCCCAGAAAAAAAATCCCGACTTTGCCGAGCTTATCCGGGGCAAGGCCGGCAGAACAACGGGAAATCTTGTCACCCTTATCACGGTGTTAAAAGGGCTTCCGTACGCCTACAACAAAGATCTTCAGGAAGACAAAGAAGCCCTGTTTGACAGCATCGACGCGCTCAGATCGTGCCTGCGGATGTTCCGGGGGATGGTGTCCCAAGCGGCGTTCAACACAGGCCGGATGAAAGCGGCCTGTACCGGCGGCTTTCTGGAAGCGACCGACGCGGCCGAATACCTTGTCCGCAAGGGGATGCCGTTCCGTACGGCCCACGAGACCGCCGCCCTTGTTGTACGGGACTGCATCGAGGCCGGTGAGCGTTCTGTCGCCCAAAGAAGCCTTGAAAAACTGCAAAGTAGATCCAAGCTGTTCGCCCCCGACGTTTTCGAGGCCCTCAAACCGCTTGCCTGTGTCAAAGCCCGAAGCCTTCCCGGAGGAACGGCTCCCAAAGAAGTCAGGCGGCAGATACGGGAGATGAGAAAACTGATAAAATGATCCTCACCTTATGGCAATAATCGCCCGTTTGTGTTATTTTTTTTTCAATGCGGATTACTGCTGTTTCTGATCTGTTCTACGCTCTGGGGTTTTTTACGCGGCTCCTTGGGGGAGTCCGCCATTTTATGCTGCGGGGCAGACCGTTTTATAAAACCCTGATTTTGCAGGTACTGTTTACCTTTGTCGACGCCCTGGGAATTACCGCCTTTCTGGCAATAGGCATCGGGGCGGCGGTCAATGTAATCGGCATCCCGTTTTTGAGCAATATCGGACAAAGCCGGATGATCTATCCCCTGATTATTACGATTATCACGCGGGAACTGGGGCCATTGCTGGCGGCCTTTATCGTTATCGCCCGGTCGGCCACGGCCATCGCTACGGAAATGGCGGGCATGGTGGTTTCCCACGAAATAGAAGCCTATATTTCCATCGGGGTTGATCCGATAGAACAGCTGGGGGTTCCCCGGTTTTTGGGCGTAACGGCGGCCATGTTTCTGCTCAATATTTTTTTCTCACTCTTCGGCCTGGCCGGTTCTTTCGCGGTCGCCCAGCTTTTTAACGCGATGCCCGCGGCGGTGTATTTCAACAATTTGCTGCAATCCCTGACCATCCACGACCTGGCCTTCTCCGTTGTTAAAAGCCTGTGCTTTGGAATGATTATTTCCATTACGGCGATAATACGGGGGCTTTCGGTAGACCGGGCAAGTACCGAAATTCCCGTAGCGGGTCTCCAGGCGGTAAGTAAATCCTTTATGTGGTGTATACTTTCGGATATCGTACTTTCCGCGTTGTATTACGCGCTGTTCAGCTTTGAGCTGGGGTAACCATGGAAAATACCATCAGCCTGAAAAATGTTTCCTTTACCGGACAGAATGTGCGTATCATCCACAATGTTACCATTGACATTGAACAGGGAAAAACAACCGCCCTTGTCGGGGCTTCCGGCTGCGGCAAAAGTACCTTGCTCAAGCTCTGCGCGGGCCTCTTGCTTCCCACAAGCGGCGAGGTATACTACCGGGGAAAAAACATCTCAACCATGAACCGCCAGCAAACCCTGGAATTCCGCAGGGAAAGCGCTTTTGTATTTCAGGATTCGGCCCTTTGGGCAAACCAGACCCTGTATCAATGCCTGGAACTTCCGCTCAGGATACATCATCCGGAACTTTCTCCGGGGGAACGGCGCGGGCGGATTGCCGAAATAAGCGCGGAAGTTGGATACCGGCGGGATCTCCAGATACGGCCATCGGCGCTTTCCATGGGGGAACAAAAGCTTATCGGTTTCGCGCGGGCGCTGATGTGCGCTCCCACAACGCTTTTTCTTGACGAATGGACGGAGTCCCTGGACGACAGCGCGGCAAACAGGCTCGGCACTCTTGTAAAACGGCGTCAGCTTGATAATAATACCATTGTGTTCGTCAGCCATAATCCGGGGATAATAAAAAGTCTCGCCCAGCACATTATCTTGCTGGTCGGGGGTTACGCGTACTTAAAGTTGACCGTGGAACAAATCCGGGAGGACAAGGATCTTGCGGAGCTGCTTGAAAACGGCATTGTTTAAGGCAGCGATGATTAGCCACAAGTTAGTCAGCGCTGCCCCTTAAGGGGATCAAAAAAAGCATGAAGTTTAAAATCCGCTTCGCGGATCAAATAGTCGGTTTCTTCATTGTCGTGGCGCTTTTATCCCTGGTAAGCGTGATCTTTTTACTGGGTTCCCGGCAGCGCTGGTTTTCCCGGGATTATGTGTACAAAACGTACGCTTCTTCCGCGTCGGGGCTGAACCAGAACATGCCGGTTCTTTTACGGGGCATGCGTGTCGGCAGCGTAAAAAGTTTTCTGCTTACCGAAGACGACCGGGTGGAAGTAGTTTTTACCGTTTACGATCAGTACAACAACCGGGTCAAAGAAGGCTCCCTGATCCAGATACTTATCAGCCCCATAGGACTGGGAAACCAGTTTGTTTTTCATCCGGGGCTGGGAACCCGACAGCTTAGCGAAAACGACGTGGTGCCGGTGTATAACTCCGAGGCGGGCCGGGAGCTTATCGGCCGGGGGCTGGGCTTTATGCCTTCCCAGAGCGACACGATAGCGATAATGATGGCCAAGGCCAACACGATACTGGACGGCCTTAACAAAACCCTGGACGAGGTAAACCTCGCCATGACCGGAGACGACGACAGCGTTCTTGGCAGAACCCTGACCAATGTTGAAAGCATAAGCGCCACGGTGGATGCCGTTCTTCCTTCTGAACTTGCGCAGATTGAAAGCATAACGCGGGACATTTCCGTTATCAGCGCGCAGCTTTCCGGGCCGGAAGGGGTCCAGGCGCTGCTCGGCGGGGCAGGAACAATCATCACCGACCTGGAAGTATCGGTAAAATCCCTTTCAGGGATCCTTTCCGACATAAAGCAGAGTACCGCCTACCTGCCCCGGGAAATGCCGCAGCTTATCAACCTGCTTACCGAGGTCAGGACGACGCTGATGACCGCCGAAGAAGTGCTTGTCGCCCTGCGCAACAACCCGCTGCTGAAAAACGGAATCCCCGAGCACATGGAAACGGATACCAGCGGAACTAACCCAAGGGACGTGCGGTTTTGACCGTCAAGGAGCGGCAGAGAATGCGGCAAAAAGCAATGCGGACATTTTTGTTCCCTATTTTATGGGCGTTTGTGATGGTTTCCTGTTCCACGTCGCCGAAGCGGCCCGCCGAGGTTTTTGTTCTTCAGGCCATGACGGAAACCCAGATCCAGATGGCCAATACGGAAGCCGACCGGGGCAACTATGCCGAGGCGCTTTCGCTGCTTAACGAAGCCTGGCGGATGGCCGTTTCAACAGACAGACCGGCCCTGCGGGTGCGGGTAAGCATTGCCCGGGGCAATGTACTTTTTTACCAGGGGCGGCGGCGGGAAGCGGTCGAAGTCTGGCAAACGGCCGAGGCTGAAGCGGAAGCTTCAGGCGACAGGGCGCTGGCCGCCGCCTGCCGGATATACCGGGGCAGGAGCGCCCTCGCCGAAAACGGTTCCACCGCGCAGGAAGTGCTTTCGGCGGTACAGGCCGATCTTGGTAATGTAAAATCCGACAAGCTTTTTACGGCTCTGGCATGGACGGTTATCGGCCTTGCCGAAAAAGAACTCGGCCAGTTCACAAACGCCGAAAAATCCCTTAAAAACGCCCTTTCCATTCACGAAGGCGGCCGCTACCTTGAACAGGCCGGTTACGACTGGTACCTTATCGCCTCGGTGCGCTCGGTGGCGGAAAACTACCAGGGCGCGCAGGACGCGCTTGACGCCGCCATCGGCTTTGATCGCCGTGCGGAAAATACTTTTGCCCTGGGTATGGACTGGGCCGCCAAAGGGGACGTTTTCCGCAAAATGGAAAACGAAACCCTGGCCGAAACCGCGTGGCATCGCGCCGCCGAAATTTTCCGTTCACTGATGCTTGAAGAACAGGCCCTTGCCGCAGAACGCCGCGTCACGGAGAAGTAACGCCCTCCAGCGCCGCCCTGAGCAGACCGAGTCCCTGTTCAAGTTCGCCATCGCTTATAATGTACGGAGGAAGCAGCCGCAGGGTTTCCGGCCCGGCGCTGAGCACGAGAAGTCCGGCGGAAAGGCACGCTTCCAGCACGGGCATGGCTTCGCCTGCAATGTCCATACCGGTCATAAGACCCCTGCCCCGGACTTCCTTCACTTTGGGGCATTTCCATTCCCCGACAATGGCCTTTATTTTTTCGCCTTTACGGACAATCTCTTTTAAAAAACCGGGCGCCGTTACCGTGTCCAACACGGCGATTCCCGCGGCGGCGGCCAGGGGACCGCCTCCGAATGTTGAACCATGATCCCCCGGCTTGAAAACGCCGGCGGCCCTGCTCCCGGCAAGAACCGCGCCGACGGGGATACCGCCGGAAAGCCCCTTTGCCAGCGTGACAACGTCGGCCGTCACCCCGTATGCTTCACAGGCGAGAAAGGTCCCCGTCCGACCCAGGCCGCACTGGATCTCGTCGAACATAAGCAGGATATCCCTTTCGGAGCAGAGCTTCGCGGCGGCGCGGATAAATTCCCCGCTTTGGGGAACAATGCCGCTTTCCCCCTGAACGGCTTCGATTAAGAGACCGGCGGTGGTTTTTCCATCCAGCGCCCTGTCCAGTGCGGCTGTATCGCCGCCGGGAATGTGGATAAAGCCGTCGGTAAAGGGGCCGAAATCCTTGTGAAATTTTTCCTGCCCGGTGGCGGCCAGGGTGGTAATGGTTCTCCCGTGAAAACTCCCGGCAAGGGTGACAATGCGGTGTCTGCCGGGCCCGTATTTTTCAAGCGAATACTTTCTGGCGATTTTGCAGGCGCCTTCGTTCGCTTCCGCACCGGAATTACCCAGAAACACCTTTTCCATTCCCGCCCCGGAACAGGCCTTTACCAGCTTTTCCGCGAAAACAAGGCTTATGTCGCTC
>JAIRWM010000106.1 GCA_031268975.1 Treponema sp.
AGAGGCTCTGCGTCAAAGGCAGCGCGATTATGGTCCACTACGATTTTAACACAGAGCAGAGTACGCCAATCCCGGAAGAAATGAAAAAGATCCTTTCAGAACACCTAAAACAGTGCTGACTAACCTTGACGCTGATCAGCGCTGCCCTGCCTCAATTCCCAAAAATTATGGCAGGCGCTGTGTCTTTAGTCCCTGGCGCCCGGCGGTTTTTCCGTTTCTGAATTAAGCGACCGGAGCCGTTTGAGCGCCGCGCCGGGAAATTTGTTGTTGATTTCAAGGATCGACTGTTCAAGCCGCCGTTCTTTTTCGTCTGTTTTGCCGAACAGGTCCCCCTGTTCCGGGGCTTTTTCTTCCAGATTTCCAAGGCCCGCGCCGATAAGCCGTACGCCGCGTCCGCTTTGGTATTTGCCGCGGAACAGGGAGAGCAGCCGGTCGTAAAGACTGTTCAAAGTGGTAATGGGGCGTTCCAGTGTTTCACGAGCGCCTACGGTGGTAAAATCTTCGTAACGGATTTTGATAAACACGGTGCGGCTCTGCCAGGGGCAGGACAGAAAACGAAACATGATGGTCTGGCAGATATCAAAAAGCGCCGTCTCGATTTCAAATTCATCATAGAGATCATTTAAAAAAGTCCGCTCGGCGCTCATGGAGCGTGTTCCCCGCTCTGTCTCAAACGCCTGTGCCCCTTCGCCCCGGACAGCCCGGTACAGGAATACGCCGTATGCTTTGCCGAAAATGGAGACAAGCTTTTCCTGCGGCAAAAGGTGAATGTCCCGGCATGTCTTAAAGCCGTGCCGCCGGAAAACTTCCTGGGTTTTGCTTCCCGCGCCCCAGATTTTTCCTACCGGCAGTTCCAGCATAAACGCCTCTTCCCCTCCCGGAGGAATGATACAGCAGCCGTCCGGCTTTGACATTCCCGACGCAATTTTGGCTATGTATTTGTTGGACGCAAGACCTACGGAAACGGTAAGCCCGGTTTTTTGTTTTACCTGCGCCTTGAGTTTTTTCGACAACTGTTCCGGCGGGCCAAAAAGACCTTCTGTGCCTGAAACATCAAGAAACGCCTCGTCTATGGAAAGCTGCTGGAGTTCCGGGGAAAAGCCGGAAAAGACCTCCATTACTTCGCCGGACTTTTCCCGGTACCGTTCCATATTGCCCCGCAAAAAAACACCGTCCGGGCAGCGCCGCGCCGCTTCGGCTATGGGCATCGCTGAATGTACCCCATACTTCCTTGCTTCGTAGGACGCGGTGGAAACAACACTGCGCCTGTCCCCCGGAAGGCCGCCCACAATAACCGGCTTCCCCCGGTATTCAGGATGATCAAGCTGTTCAACCGAAGCGTAAAAAGCGTCCAGGTCCGCGTGAAGAAAAAAACTCATTCCCCAAGGGCCCGTTCCGCAAGGCGAAGGTCAGCAAGAAGCTGCCTGTTTTCAGGATATTCTTCCAGGGCCTTTTCGATAAAAGCCTTCGCCTCCCGGTAATCACGCTTGTTGAAAAGGCCGGCAAAACCGTTGTGCAGTTCGCTCACCCGGATTCTCGCAAACTGTTTCAAAGCGTCTTCAAGCATGGCGTTACCGCCATACGTTTTCATGGCCTCCTCAATCCAGGCAATTGCCCCAATCCAGTCTTTGCTTTTACCAAGCCGTTCCGCTTCTTTCAGCAGCGCAGTAGTACGCAGATCGGCCCTGCTTTTTTCAGGAATCCGTTCCCGGACGGCGCTTATGCGGGAAAGGGCCGCTTCCGCCTGCCCGGGATCTTTTATTCCGTTAACCTGTTCCGCCAGTTCAGCCTGCAATACCGCAGAATCCAGGGTTTTGAAATTTTCGGCACTAAGCAGTTCTTTTCCCGATTCCACAGCGGCGCGGGCTTCGGCGGTTTTACGGGCCCCCAGCAGCTTGACCGTTTTGTTGTGCACCGCCGCGTACATAAAACGCTGCCATGCCTCGTCGTCGGGAAAGGTTTTTCCCGCGTAAACGGCCCACAGCAGGGCGTCGTCGTCTTTTCCGTTTTTAATAAGGCTTGCGCCGTAGTTAAAGAGCCGGGTCATCATATCTTTATGGGGATCTTCAAAAAATGAATTATGATCCGTCCGGGCGCTTTTTGAAAGCAGGGCTTCCCGGTTTATTCCCAGGGGAACGGCCCCGGCAAAACTGTTCCGCAGTTCCAGATCGGCGATGCGGTTTGAAAGGATTAACGAAACCAGCTCAGGCGGACTAATCGCCGTCCTGTTCCGGTAATTTCCCGCAGGCACATAGGCAAAACCCGTAACCCTTCCAAAACTGTCATGAAATTCCCTGCGGTTCCCCGGATCAAAACCGAAGCTGTTTGTTGTTTCAACATCAATTATTTCCCCCCCGGTGTTGATTGTCACAAAGGCGTGATCCCGCGTCATAACCCCGCCCGGGTCAAGGCCCGCCGACAGGGAGAGAATCATATAAAACACGGCGGAAGAAACACAGTTGTAGCGGCCGGTACGCAGCAGTTCGTCAAGCCGCGTCTGCCGGTCCGAATAGGCTTTGAGAAAATTTTTGTGCATGTACACAAGAATGTACTCCGCGCGGGCTTTCGGATCGGAAGGAAAATCCGGCGCGGCGGCAAGGGAAGCAGCGGCGGCCGCGATGATTTGGAGGGAAGCGTCTCCGCCGTTCTGCCCGCCGGCCCCCGCCGGGGCCTCCGCGTTTACCGACGACGCCCAAAGGGCCGCTTCCGCCAGGTCCCGCCAGTACGACGGCGGGCGGGAAAGCTTTTCCGCGAAAACATACGCCTGGGGGGACGGTTCCAGCGGAGGAAAGCTCTGGGCGGCAAGGGCGCGGCAAACAGCCGGCAAAAGAACCAGCAGGGACAGTATCCGGCGTTTCATGGTACTACCTCTTCTGCCTCAATATACCACTTTTTGGCCATTGTATGTATCCGCCAACGGGGCGAAGAACGAAGAAGATCACCGCGAACGAAGACCGCGAAAAATATTTTCACCGCCAAGATTATATGATATTTGCAAAAGGGGTATCCTGTATCCGACGGGCTATGGGAGCCGGCGCCGATTGTTTTTTCGAGAGAGGGTACGGCTTGGCGAAAGCCAGGCAG
>JAIRWM010000135.1 GCA_031268975.1 Treponema sp.
CGCCTGTCCCAAGCAGCGGCGCGGTATCTTCGTTCCGCGACTGAATTGCCGAACAGGCCCGATACATGGTCTACTTTGGCATGACCATTCGGGAACAGCTTGATGATATCGCGGAACAACGAATTCTGGTGCTTGACGGCGCTACCGGTTCCCTTATCCAGAAACACCGGCTGGAAGAGGCCGATTACCGGGGGGCGGAATTTTCTTCCCACCCTGCGCCCCTTTTCGGCTGCACCGACCTTCTCTGCCTCTCCCGGCCGGAACTTATCAGCTCAATACACGAAGCGTACCTTGCGGCCGGGGCGGATATTATCAGCGCGTGCAGCTTCAACGCATCTGCTGTTTCCCTTGCGGATTACGGGCTTGCGGATAGATCATACGACATAAGCAGGGCCGCCGCGGAACTGGCCCGGAAGGCCGCCGATGCCTATTCAAGCGCCTCAAAGCCCCGGTTTGCCGCGGGCAGTATGGGGCCTACTCCGAAAACCCTGAGCATTTCTCCGGACATTGACGATCCGGGAAAACGGAACATTGTCTGGGACCAGATGGAAGGGTCGTACTACGACAACGCGAGGGGACTTGTGGACGGCGGCGTTGACATGCTGCTGCTGGAAACAGTGTTCGATACGCTCAACGCGAAAGCCGCCCTTTTTGCCATTGCCCGTCTTCTGGAAGAAAAAAAACTCGACATTCCGGTGATAATCTCCGCCACGGTTTCCGACGCTTCCGGCCGCCTGCTTGCCGGGCAGACCATAGACGCCTTTGCCGTTTCGGTGCTGCACGCTCAGCCCTGGGCGCTGGGGCTGAACTGTTCCCTGGGGGCGGAAAAAATGCTTCCCTTTTTTGAAGAGCTTGCCGCCGTAACGCCGGTACTGACAAGCTGTTATCCAAACGCGGGGCTGCCGGATAAATTCGGGGTGTACCGGGAAAGCCCCGGCGAAACGGCGGCCTTTATGCGGCCGTTTTTTGAAAAGGGCCTGGTGAATATTGCCGGGGGCTGCTGCGGCACAACGGCGGAACATACGGCGGAACTTGTCCGGCTTGCAGGAACCTTTAAGCCGCGAAAGAAGCCGGGAGGGAACCGGCTGCGCGCCTGTCTCTCGGGTCTTGAGGTTCTGGACATTGACCGGGGGTTTGTCGATATCGGAGAGCGGACCAATGTAGCGGGAAGCAGGAAATTCCTCCGCCTTGTCAGGGAAGGCGCCTGGGAACAGGCGCTGGATATTGCCAGGGACATGAGCGACCGGGGCGCCGGAATTATTGACGTGTGCATGGACGACGCCCTGCTTGACGCGAAGGAATCAATGATCCGCTTTCTTGCCCTGTGCGCCTGCGATCCGGGGATAGCAGCGCGCCCGGTGATGATCGACAGTTCTTCCTGGGACGTTCTTGAGGCGGGGCTCAAAATGATACAGGGAAAGGGAATTGTCAACTCAATAAGCCTCAAGGAAGGGGAGGATGAATTTCTCCGCCGGGCTCATCTTGCCCGCCGCTACGGCGCCGCGGTTGTGGTAATGCTTTTTGACGAGAAGGGACAGGCGGCGTCTTTTGAACGGCGGATTGAAACTGCCCGGCGGTCGTACCGGCTTCTGTGCGGCGCCGGGTATCCTCCTTCCGACATTATTTTTGATCCGAATGTACTCAGCATTGCCACCGGGATAAACAGCCACGACCGGTACGCGCTTGATTTTATCCGCGCCTGCGCGTGGATTCGGGAACATTGTCCGGGCGTCCATATATCCGCCGGCGTTTCAAACCTTTCGTTCAGCTTCAGGGGCAGCGAGACGGTGCGCCGCGCCATACACGCGGTTTTTTTGAAGTACGCCTCGGAGGCGGGCCTTTCCATGGCGATTGTCAACCCGGCGGGGTTTCTTTCCTACGACGAAGTTTCGCCGGAACTGCGGGAAGCCGCCGAAGACGCCGTGCTCTGCCGGGGGGAAAATCCGCCGGAAAAGCTTATTGCCCTGGCCGCGCGCCTGCAGGAAGACCGGCCGGATGCCGCAGGTCCCCGTCTCCACTGGCGGGAAGCCGCCGCGGAAGAGCGGATACAGTATGCGCTGCTGCAGGGCGTTGACGCCTTTATCGAACAGGATCTGCTGGAAATGAAAAAAGAAAAAAGCGCGCTGGAACTTCTGGAAGGTCCGCTTATGCAGGGCATGGGCGAAGTGGGAAAACGTTTTGGCGAAGGCAGAATGTTTCTTCCGCAGGTAATCCGCAGCGCCAGGGTGATGAAAAAAGCCGCGGCGGTTCTCGCGCCGTTTATGGAAAAAGAAAAAAGTTCATCCGAGGCCGGCAGAGTGGTTCTGGCCACCGTCAAGGGGGATGTTCACGACATCGGGAAAAACATAGCCGGCGTTGTTATGGGCTGTAACGGATACAGCGTGATCGATTTGGGAGTGATGGTTCCCTGTGAAAAAATTCTTGAAGCCGCGGAAAAAGAACACGCCGATTTTATCGGGCTTTCCGGCCTTATCGCTCCTTCACTGGAAGAAATGGTCAAGGCTGCCGGGGAAATGGAACGGCGGCGCTTTTCCGTTCCCCTGCTTATAGGCGGGGCGGCCGCAAGCGCGGCCCATACGGCCCTGCGTATAGCCCCCGCATATTCAGGTCCTGTTGTCTACATCCGGGACGCGGGGGAAATTCCCGCGGTGCTTCACGCATTGCTTTCGCCGGAAAAGCCGCGCTTCCTAAAGGAACTTGACGCCGCGCATGAAAAAGAGCGGGAACGCCATTACGCGATGGCGGAAAAGCGGCGTTTTCTCAGCCTGGAAGAAGCGCGGAATAACCGGGTTGCCACCGACTGGGGAAAATTTTTTCTGCCCGAGCCGAAAATTTCAGGCGCCGTTTATTACGGCGATTATCCGCTTGAAAGGGTTATTCCCCGCATAAACTGGGAAGAGCTGTATCGTTTTTGGGATTCAGAGGCGTCCCGGCCTGAACGGGCAAAGCTCCGGGGAGACGCCCAAAAAGCGCTTCTTACCATCTCGGAACACAGGATACTGCGTCTTGGCGGGGCGGCGGGTTTTTTTCCGGCTTTTTCAAGCGGCGACGATGTCGTCATCCTGAATCAGGACGGCAAAGAATCGGGACGTTTTTGTTTTTTGCGGAACCAGGAAGCAAAAGCCGCAGGAGTTCCCAGTTACTGCCTCGCCGACTATATCCCGCCGGAAGGCCGGGGCGGCCGGATTGGCCTTTTCGCGCTCTCATCGGGCTTTGGCCTTGAAGAAGCTGTTTTTGCATACCGGGATCGGGGTGACGATTACACCGCCATGATCCTCACATCCCTGGCAGACCGCCTCGCCGAAGCGTTTGCCGAAGAACTCCAGGAAAAGGCGGCGGCGGAACTGTGGGGGCTCCCTCCGGGCGGGTATAAAATCATACGGCCGGCTTTCGGATACCCGGCCTGTCCCGATCATCATGACAAGGAAACCTGTCTGGCCGTCCTTGATCCCGAAAAAAAAACCGGGCTCCGTTTAAGCGAATCGGCAATGATCATTCCCGCCCAGTCGTTATGCGGCATGTACTTCGTCCACCCGGCCGCCGTGTATTTCGGGACAGGCAAAACAGCCGACGATCAGCTTGCCGACTGGGCCCGCCGCAAGGGAATAAGCGTTGAGGAGGGACGGCGCAGAACAGGGCGGATATAACGCCCGTTAGTTTCTAAAGCTGTGAATCGGCGCGGGAATGCGGCCGCCGCGGGCGATAAAGACATCGCTCTTTGCGGGGTTTACCGGCATAATGGGAGCGCCGCCCAAAAGGCCGCCGAACTCGGCCCAGTCGCCGGCCTTTTTTCCGGGTACGGGAATAATTCTGACGGCGGTGGTTTTCCCGTTTATCATGCCGATGGCCATTTCGTCGGCGATGATCGCCGAAAGCGTGGCGGCGCTTGTATCGCCGGGGAGGGCTATCATGTCAAGGCCCACCGAGCAGACGCTCGTCATGGCTTCAAGCTTGTCAAGGCTGATGGAACCGGCTTTGACCGCGGCGACCATGCCTTCGTCTTCCGAGACGGGAATAAACGCGCCGGAAAATCCGCCGACTCTGGCGCTTGCCATGACGCCGCCTTTTTTTACAAGGTCGGTAAGCAGGGCCAGCGCCGCCGTTGTGCCGTGAGTCCCGGCCGCCTGGAGCCCCATTTCTTCCAGTATCCGGGCAACCGAGTCGCCCACCTGGGGAGTGGGGGCAAGTGAAAGATCCAGTATGCCGAAGGGAACTCCCAGCCGTTTTGCGGCTTCCATCCCCACAAGCTGTCCCATGCGGGTAATTTTGAACGCCGTTTTTTTGATGATTTCGGCGATTTCGTCAAAGCTTGAGTCTTTGTGTGATTCCAGCGCGGCCTTGATAACGCCGGGGCCCGAAACGCCGACGTTAAGGCAGCTTTCTCCTTCGCCGGGGCCGTGGAAGGCGCCGGCCATAAAGGGATTATCTTCCGGTGCGTTGCAGAACACGACAAGTTTGGCGCAGCCGATGCCGTCCCTGCCGGCGGTTTTTTCGGCGGTGTCCTTGATGACTTCTCCCATGCGCCGTACCGCGTCCATGTTAATGCCGGTTTTTGTCGAAGCGGCATTAACCGAAGCGCAGACCCGTTCGGTACAGGCAAGCGCGCCGGGTATTGAATCGATAAGTTTTTTGTCTCCGTCTGAAAAATCTTTTTGTACCAGAGCCGAAAAGCCTCCCACAAAATCTATGCCCAGTTCTTTGGCCATGTCGTCAAGAAGCCGGGCATAGGGAATATAATCTGTGTCATCAGAAGAAGCGGCCACAAGGGCAATGGGCGTAACCGAGACGCGCTTGTTGATGATCGGGATGCCGTATTCCACTTCGATGTCCCGGCCTGTCTGTACCAGCGGGCCGGCGAGCCGGAGCAGTTTTTCCCTTATTCTGCGCCGGGCTTCTTTCCCGGTTGCGGCGGCGCAGTCAAGAAGGGAAATTCCCAGGGTAATGGCTCTAATGTCAAGCTTGTAACGGAGGAACATGTCAACTGTTTCTTTTATTTCCAGGGGCGTAAAAAGCATGAATCTCCCTTGTTAAAAATCCGGCATTTTAAACAGCGTCTGTCCATAATGCAGGCAGGCGTTAAATACGGTGCATGGCGCTGAATACTTTTTCATGCATCAGGCTGATGGAAACCCCCAGGGTGTCTCCCAGTCCGGCAAGTTCTGTCTTTGTTTCTTCCAGCGCCTTGCTGCTGTTTGAAATATCCACCATCATCATCATGACAAAATTTCCCGACAGTATGGTCTGGCTTATATCTTCAATGTTGATGTTCCTGTCGGCGAGAAAGGCGCTGATTCTGGCGATAATTCCGACTCTGTCGGTTCCTACCACGGTAATAATTGCGTTCATACGGCATTGTTTCCTGTTCGGTTATCATCCTGCCCAATTTTATGTTCCATAAGAAAAAGATCCAGCACGGTAAGAAAAAGAATCACCAGCATGGGGCCGAGGATTATTCCGTTGAACCCGAAAACGCTTACGCCGCCCAGTATGGCGAAAAAAATTATCAGCGGATGGAGCTGTATCCTGTCCCGGAGGAAAAACGGACGAAGAAGGTTGTCCAGTGTCGAGATAAATATGCCGGAGGAAAGCAGGAAAAGTATGCCGCCGATGATATCGCCGTAAAGAATCCGCAGCAGGCCAAGCGGGAACCACACAACACCCGCGCCGAGGATGGGAATAAAGGCGCAGAAAAAAGTAAGGGCGGCAAAGACCAGCGCCCCCGTTACCTTAAAAACCGAAAAAATAATAAAAGCCATAACGGCCTGGACGAGGGCGACCATAATATAACCCAGGACAAGGTTTTTTGTTATTTCCTTGAATTTACCTACCAGGGCTTTCATGTAATCTTTTCTGATGGGAACGGTATGCAGAACAAGGTTTGAAAGGTACGCTCCGTCAAGGTAAAAGAAAAAGAGGCTGAACACCATGAACGCCAGGCCGATAAAAAAAGAACCGACATTCATCGCCACATTGCGTGAAAGCTGGAGCAGATTCTGCAGTCCTGAACTCAGGAAGACAAGAATCCTGGAACGGATTTCATCCGCGCTGAAAACAATCTGCCCTGAACTAAGCTCGCCTATTTTTTGGGAAATGTCGTCAAAGAGCGTCGTTATAATTTCCTGGCCGGAATAGGAGTTCAGATAATTCCGGACAAAGTGTATCAGATCAATAACCTGTCTGAAAAACTGGAAGCCCACAAAAGCCAGCGGAAGAAGTATAATAATAACCGTCCCGAGTGAAAAAGCGGCCGCCCATATATTGCGGAGGATCTTGCCCTTAAGCCTTGTCCTGTCCAGCCTTGAAACGATCTTTTCATGGAGTGGGCTGAACAACACATAAAAAAGGATGGACCACAAAAGTGTCGTAAAAAACGGGGCAAAAAGGCGGCAGACAAGAATAAAGAGAATTACCAGCAGTGCGCCAAAAACAATATTCTGTACCGCAAAATGTTTTTTGCCGTTTCTGTTTTTTTTGTTGTCTTCTGTCATAGTTCCGCAAGAAGCTTCTCCGCTTCCGTTTTGCCGCTGTAAGATGGGCTTTTTTCAAGAAGGCTCGCGAGGTACTGTTTTGCAGCCGCGGCGTCTCCCATGCTTGCGCAGGCTTTACCCAGCTCAAAGAGCGCGTCGTAATTTGACGGGGCAAGCTTGAGTACTTCAAGGTACGCTTCTTTTGCCCGGGCAAGGTTCCCCGATCCCGCATAGGCGCGGGCCAGGTTCATCCGTACGGTAACATTCGCGCTCTGCCGGGAAAGGGCCGCCTGGTAGCGTTCTGTCGCGGCGTCCCAGTTTTCCATGCGGACATACACATTCCCCAGATTGTTGTTGACCTCAAAGGAATTGGGCTCGGCTCTGTAAGCCTCCATAAGGTACGAAAGGGCTTCGCTCGGAAAACCGTTGTCCAGATACAACTGCCCCAAATTGATCCTTGGCCGTACATAGGAAGGATCCCGCGCGGCGTTTTTGTAGGCGGTTATGGCGCCGTCAATATCGCCGGATTTTTCACAGGCCAGTCCAAGGGTATAGGAATACCGCCCGGTTGCAGGTGATGCGGCGGCGGCTTTTGCCGAGTACTGTACCGCTTCTCCGTATTTTCCAAGATCAATTTTGACGATGGCCATGTTGTCGTTTGTCTGGGCGTCGTTGGGATCGGAAGCGAGCGCCTGGGTAAACGAGGTCTCCGCGGCCTGGTTAAGCCCGGCCTGATTCTGGGCGTAACCCAGATCCCGCAGCGACGCGATATCTTTGGGGTTATACGTAAGGGCTTTGTTAAAGGAATCTATCGCGCCTGGATAATCGTTTTTTGCGGAAAGGATGCGTCCTATTTCCCGGTGCGCGACGGCATAGTCGCTTTTAAGCGCGACCGCCCTGCGATACGCGGTAAGGGCGTTATCGCTTTTTTTCAGCGCGGAATATGTTCCGCCCAGATTGTACCATGCCGGTTCAAAGCCGGCGTTAAGCCTGACCGCGCTTTCAAAGGACATGCGGGCGCTGTCGTATTTTCCCAGACGGAAACTGCTCCTGCCAAGCTCAAAGGCGTACAGGTAATTGTTGGGATCGAGCCGGGCGGCTTCCCTGAACGCGGTTTCGGCGCCGGCCCAGTTCCCCCGGTCACGGTTTATCCTGCCCAGCGTATACTGGGGAAGGGCCAAAGCCGGATCTTTTCGTATTGATTCCTGGGCATTAGAAACGGCGCTTTTGACGGCGGTCTCTCCCAGGGCGTTGTCGTTGTTCCGGGCAAAGCCGTCGTACCATGCGTCGGAAATTTCCGCGTATTTTTGCGCTTCAAAACGGGTTTCGCCCCGGGGCAGTTTCGACAGTGCCTGGGAAAAGCTCTCTTCGGCCGCCTTAAAGTTGTTCTGCTGTACCGCCGCCCTGCCTTTTTCAACCAGGGCGTTCACTTCCCGCATTTGGGCCTGAACAGCCGCCGACATCCGGGCAAGCTCTTCGGCTTCGGCCCGCCGTCTGGCTTCGGCCGCCGCCCGGGCCGCCAGCGCCTCGGTGTCTGCCGAAGCGGCGGCGGCTTCCCGGCCTTCGGCGTCCGCCCTCCGGCTGTCCGGGGGAGGATCTTCCCGTTTCGGCGGCTCGGCGTCCGCCTCCGCTCCGTCCCGGGCCGCGGCGAGGCCCTCGCCCTGCTTTGCCCGCAGCGCCTGATCCCGAAGATCCCTGGCTTCTTCGTCGTTGGGGTTGGCAATGAGAAGGCCGTCCAAAAGATCAAGCGCCCGCTGATATTCCCCCTGATCCAAATATTCCCTGGCCAGCCGGACGGTGTTATCCCGTTTGGAGGCGCTTCCCGTATTCCTTGCCGCAAGCAAAAAAATCACTGCGATAATGGCGGCCAGGACCAGCGCCCCGCCCGCGAAAAAAATCGTTTTTTTATTCAAGTTCAAATTCTCCGTCATAGCCGGTTACATTTTCGGAACCCGCCGTAAAGCCCTGGGTTTCCTCGGCGGCCGCCTGAAGGGAGGCCGAAACCTCGTCAATAAGCCGCTGCCGTCTTTCCGCTTCCGCCCGCGCGGCGGCTTCCGCGGCCGCCTTACGCTGTTCGGCGGCGGCTTCTTCTTCCTCTATAAGCGAGATAAGCCTTTCAATCCGGGGACGTTTGGGGGAGGCGGGCTCCAGCGTAAGGTACAACTGGTAGTCGGGGACGGCGTCCTTTAACGCGCCGGTTTTTACGCGGGTATTGGCCCGGTTAAGATATGCCGACGCGTAACCCGGATCGGTCTCAATCGCCCTGGTATAAAATTGTTCGGCGAAAACCGCCGTGCCTTTGGAATAGTAGACATTTCCCAGATTGTAGGCGATGAGCGCCGTGTACTTCCCGCCCGACGGGAGAATTCGCCGGTATACATCAATGGCGTTGTCCGCCCTTCCAAGCTGTTCATAGGCCATTGCCAGATACAGCGCCGCCGGTACGTTGGCCGGCTCGGCGATGTTGGTTCTTTCCAGAAAACCGAGCGCCTCGGCGGGCCTGTTTCTGAGGAAAAGCTCTTCTCCCTGCCGGAAATCGCCGCCCGGGCCGGACAAAGACCCGTCCGGGGCCCCGTTTTGGGCAAAAACGAAGCCTGTCCCCAAAACGAAGAACATGAAAACGCGGTATAGTCTGAAACGTTTCACCGTTCCCCTCCTTGAACGTCTTTACACGGCAGACAAAAACATCTAACCTGCTGTTATATCTATATCGGTAAAGATACTATATTTTAATGAGAAAATCACGTGCCGGGCCCAGGATAACCGTTAAAAACCGCAGGGGAAGTGAATGACCTTCGTTATTGTCGTAAGCATTTTTATCGCCACAGGAATAGGCTTTCTTCTCTTCTTTTTGGTTAAAGCCATTGCCCTGCCGAAGCGGGTTGAAGGCATAGAAGATCTTATAAAACGGGGCCGGGCCCCAACGGCGGTAAAGGCGGCAAAAGCCCTTATCGCCAAAGACCCCGGGAACGCCGACGCCCGCTATATGCTGGGAAAGGCGTATCTGGCGGATAAAAAAGACAACCTTGCCCTGGCCGAGTTCAAAGTCATTACCGAGTCGGGAAACCTTGGGGAACATACCCCGGAAGAAGAGTTCCGCCGGGAGCTGGCCCGGCTTTTTGTCAGAAACAAACAGGGCGAAGAAGCCCTCAAGGAATACATACTGCTTATCAAGCTAAATCCCCAAAAAGCGGAATACTACTACGAGGCGGGGAAACTTTTTACCGCAAGAAACCGTTCCGATATGGCGGTGAATTATCTAAAAAAAGCGTCTGAGCTTTCCCCCAGGGATCCGGCGGTTCATCTGGAACTGGGGACTCTGCTGTATAAGGGCAAAAACCTCGCGGAAGCCAAATCCGCCCTGGAACGATCCCTTAAATTGAAGTACAGCGCCGAAGCGTATTACTACCTGGGAAAAATACAAAAAGACGGAAAGGATTTTCAGTCCGCCATTTCCACATTCGAAAAGGCCGCGCGGGATCAGTCTTTACGCCTGCGCGCCCTGCTTGAACGGGGAAGCTGCTACATGTCGCTTAACGCCCCGGAAAAGGCGATTCCCGATCTTGAACGGGCGCTGCGCTGCAGTACTTCGGAAAGCGCCCAGGAAAGCCTCTATGTCCGGTATTTTCTGGCAATGTGTTACGAAAAAACCAGGGACATGGACAGCGCCATTGCCCAGTGGGACGCGATTCATTCGGTAAAACAGGGTTTCCGCGACGTTGAGGCAAAGCTTGCCCAATACCAGGATCTCCGTAACGATGACGCCATAAAGGATTTTCTCAGCGGGAATCAGCAGGGGTTTATGGCTGTCTGTACCCGGCTTATCACCTTCGCGCTTTCCCTCCAGGTCAAACAGTCGCGTTCCATTCCCGACGGCGGGGAATTTGTCGCCATCGAGAACGATTCGGAAAAGTGGCGCAATGCCCGTAAAATGCCCCGGCTGATACGTGTTTACCGTTCTCCGGATTCGGTGGACGATTCAAAAATACGCTCCATACTGGACGATGCCAAGGCGCAGAACATGGTGCGGGCAGCGGTTGTTTCCAGTTCCGGCTTTACCAGATCCGCCGTGGAATACGCCGAGTCCCGTTCCGTGGAACTGTTCAACAAGGACAAGCTCCAGCTTCTGCTGCGGCAGATGCAGTCCGGCTGAAACAAAAATGAAGATTCTCTGCGTTTCAGACCAGATTGATCCAATCGTTTATTCATCTTCAATCAAGGCGCGGTATCAGGATGTGGATATGGTACTTTGCGCCGGCGACCTTCCGCTGGATTATCTTGATTTTATCGTCTCCAGCATCAACCGCCCTCTGCTGTTTGTGTACGGCAACCATAACCTTGAAGGCTATGAAACATACGAAAAGTATCCGCGCAATTCAGGGCTTACCCACATGGGGTCCAGAGTGCGGAGGGAATGCGGCCTTACCATCGCCGGTCTTGGCGGGTCGATGTGGTACAACGGCGGAAAAAACCAGTATTCGGAGCTGATGATGTTTTTTGAGATGATAAAGATCGTTCCTTCCCTTGTTATCAACAGAATTTTCCGGGGGCGTCGTCTTGATATACTCCTTACCCATGCCGCGCCCAGAGGCATACACGACAAAAACGATCCCTGCCACCGGGGTTTTAGATGCTTTCTTTTGTTTATGAAACTATTCAAACCCCGGTATCTTGTTCACGGCCACATTCATCTGTACGATCTTTCAAGTGTACGAACCACAAAATATGAAAAAACCTTGGTAATAAACGCTTACAGCCAGTATGTTTTAAATACGGAAGAACAGTATAACCATGAATGAAACAGTTAAAAATCAGGCGTCGGAAGATTTTTCCAAAGCCCGCGCCAAAGAAATCTTTCAGGGCATTATGCATTTTTTGGACCCGGGCAGAAACAGGCTTTTATCCCTGGACGATGTAAAAGAACTGCTCAAGCCGGAAAACGAAACCTACCGGGGAATGAAGGTGGTGCCGATCAGCCTTATCGTGGGAAGCGAAGGCCGTTACCGGGACTTTAACAAATACTTTTTGCCAAAGTCCGATCATCTGCGCCCGAGGTGGGAACGGATAGACGAAGCCCGGCTTAACGACATTGTACTGCCGCCCATACAGCTTTACGAAATCGGGGGCGTGTATTTTGTCAGGGACGGGAACCACCGGGTATCGGTGGCAAAAGCCCAGGGCGTGGAAAATGTCGACGCGGAAGTAACAAGCCTTTCCACGGAAATAACCATAGACCCGTCCATGACAGTAGACGATCTGAGAAGAGCCCTTATCGCCTATGAAAAAAAGAAGTTTTACACAAAAACGGAATTTGAAAAAATTACCGGATATACCGGCCTTGATTTCAGCATGCCCGGCAGCTACGACGTAGTTTACAACCATATCCTGGTTCACAAGTACTATCTTAACCAGCAGTATTCGGAAGAAATTCCCTTTGAAAAGGCGGCGCTTTCCTGGTTCGACAACGTGTACAAACCGATAGTTGACATTATCACAAAAGAAAATCTGTGCGGGCGGTTTTCGGGAAGGACAACAAGTGATTTGTATGTGTGGATAGTCAAGTACTGGGATCTGCTTAAAAAGAAATACGGCATACACTTTTCCATTCCCGACGCGGTACGGGATTTCGGGCGCAGATACGGCAGCGCCCGGTTAAAGCTTCCCGCCTTGATCCGATTCCTTGTAAAAGGTATTCTGGGAAAGAGGTAACTTATGGCCGTGCTTTCAATACAATCTCATGTGGCATACGGACACGCCGGAAACAGCGCCGCGGTTTTTCCGCTTCAGCGCCTGGGCCGGGAGGTCTGGGCCGTGCACACTGTCGAATTTTCAAACCATACCGGATACAAAGCCTGGCGGGGCAGAGTACTGGGCGCCCCGCTGGTTGACGAAATAGTTTTGGGGCTTGAAGAACGGGGCGTTTTAAAAAACTGCGAAGCGGTGCTTTCAGGATACCTGGGAGACGCTTCCGCCGGAAGGGCCATACTCGGCGCGGTCAGACGGGTACGGTCCGCCGCCCCCGCCGCCCTTTATTGCTGCGACCCGGTTATGGGGGACGTGGGCAGGGGGTTTTATGTAAGCCCCGACATTCCCAATATTTTCAAAAGCGAAGTGGTTCCCCAGGCGGATATTATCACCCCAAACCAGTTTGAGCTTGAAGCCCTTACCGGAATTAAAACCCAAACCCGCGAAGGCGTTTTCCAGGCGATAGGCGCCCTCCATAAGGCGGGGCCGAAAGTGGCGCTGATTACCAGTTACCGGCAGGGCCAGGTTACCGGTGTTTTTGATGATGATTCCCCCCCGGCAAAATCCCCCGCCGGTGAAACGCAGGACGGCGAAATTGAAATGCTTGTTTCGGACGGCAAAGAAGTATACAGCGTCGTTACCCCGGAACTGCGTTTCGAAAACCTTTCCATGATGGCCGGCTCCGGCGATCTTACTACCGCGGTGTTTCTTTCCCGCTGGCTTGAAACCGGGGACATACGGGCGACGCTTGAAAAAACCGCGGCGTCGGTCTACGGGATAATAGAAGCGACGCACCGGGCGCGGAGCCTTGAAATTCTTATCGTTGCCGCCCAGGAAGAACTGGTGCATCCTTCCCGGCGCTTTACGGCAAACAAACTGTAGCCCATGCACGAACTGTTCCATAGGGCGCCCTACAGCCGCTTTATGGAATTTATCGCCCCGGACGCCGACCGCCGGGGCATGCTTTGTTCAATGCTGGAACATCTGGGCCTTGACTTTACGGAAATTGCCCTGGGGGAAAGCCGGCATATCGCCGTGTTCCCCCGGGGAAAGCCGGCGGCCCGGACGGGAGAAGGTTTCCCGCAAAGCGTCTCCGTTATTTTTGCCGCCCACTATGACCGCGCCGAAGGCAGCCCCGGGGCCAACGACAACAGCGCCGCCGTGTTCATGCTGCTGGAAACGGCGCTCCGGATAAAAGAATCCGCCGGCGCCGTCAGCGGCGGCGCCGGAATCATTTTTACCGACAAGGAAGAACTTAAAACCGGCGAAGCCCTGGAAGAACAGGGCTCGTATGCCCTCGCGCTTTACCTGAAAGAGCGGGGGCAGGATACAAACGTTTTTATCTTTGACGCCTGCGGATCGGGGGATACGCTGATTGTGTCCACGACGGCGGAAACCCTTTTGCGCCGCCGCGGAGGCGGGGCCGCGCTCCTTTGGCAGACGGGGAAGCTGCGGACAAAAGCGCTGGAAGCGGCCAGGGCGGCCAGAATTGAACGGGTGCTGCTCCTTGCCACGCCGTTTTCCGACGACGCCGGTTTTCTCAAGGCGGGCCTGGGCGCCCAAACCATTACCGTTCTTCCCGCGTCCGAAGCGGCGGCCTTTTCCGCCCTTGTCCGCAGACAGCCGGAAACCTCGGACGCCCTCCTGTCAAGCGCCGCCGCGGGGCCCCTTGACCGCCGGCGCATCCCGGAAACCTGGCGCAGCCTTAACGGCCCCGGCGACAGCCGCCTGCGCCTTACCCCTGAACACTGGAAACACGTTGTCGCCTTTGCCGGGGCCCTGGGTGAAACCTAGGGCCCCGGCCGGCTTTGCGGTTAAATTCTTTTCGTTCGCATGATTCGCAGCTTACGGTACAATGGACGAAATTATATCGCCGAAGGGGCCTTTGATCCCTTCGCGCTCGATTTCCCAGCGGCCGGCCATGTAGATGCGTTTGCCCCGTTCGTGTTCTTTGAAGGAGAGGACAAGGGGGCTTTTGGTGTCGAAGGCCGACTGGCCAAGGTCTTCGACGTTCTTTGGCGGGCTTTCAAGGAGGGCCCAGCGCAGTTCAAGGCCGTGCACGTCCGCAGGTTTGCCGCGCCCGGCGGCGCCTTTGTCCCGGTAATCGACAAGCACCTGCCGGGGGACGCCGGCGCGGGGTTCAAGCTCCGGCACGGTGGTGGGCGCGGGGATCTGGTCGCGGCGGGGCTTTTTGTTGTGCACCCCCACCTCCTCGCGTTCCTTGGCGCTTACCTGTTTCCACATGAGCCATTGGCCCACAAAGGGGCGGATAACCGCCTCCGAAGCGGCGCGCGCCTCGTCCTTTGCCAGGGTTTCCGCGGGGGTGTGGGGCTTCAGCGTAGGGACGTAAGCCGTGTACCAGGCAGCGTAACTGTCGACCAAAAGCGTTACTTCCCCAGCGGGAATGTGGGTCCATTCGGGGTTCTGCCCCGAGGTTTTCGCATTCACGTACTGGGAGAGGTTCTTGAACCACTGGTCAAAGTCTTTGTCGTTGACCGGTACATAATCGTGAAATTTAGCCATATCATAACTCCTTTACCAGGCGGCTTTGCCGCGTGTTACCTTGTATGAAGTGATTCCATACTGGTATGAAGTGATTCCATACCGGTATGAAGTGATTCCGTACCGGTATGAAATGGTTCCATGCCGGTATGAAGTGGTTCCATGCCGGTATGAAAGGACCCGTCCACGCTATTTATCCGCGGCCGGGCGGGCGGCGCCCACAACCGGCCGGCTGGCGGTGGATCACCAATTCTTGTCATTGGGGGTATTCCCCGAAATGGCGGTCCCGGTTCCGGTTACCGTACCACTGTTGTTGTGCACCCCGCCGGCGCCCATTAGTGCGGTATTACCGGTAATGGTTCCCCCGTTCATGTTGAATGTATTGCCGGCGTTGTACACCCCGCCGCCGCCGTGTACCGCGGTATTACCGGTAATGGTTCCGCCGTTCATGGTGAATGTACTACCAATGCCCGATAGATATACTCCGCCGCCATAGTCCCCCTCGTTCCCGGTAATGGTTCCCCCGTCCATGGTGAATGTACCACCGAAAAGCCAAACGCCTCCCCCATTATCGGCGCTGCGATTATTTTGTATCGTAACCCCGGATTTCATAATAAACGATGTCGCCCCCCCAACAGTTACCAGCCCGTATTGACTGGCGATCCCCGTTCCCTTGTTCCCGTCAAGGATGAGCGTTCCGCCGTTGCCGTCCAGTGTGAGCGTGGCACCGACGGCCATAACCTCAAAAATGGCAGAGTTATTCGCGGTTTGCGTAATGGTCGCGGTGCCGCCCGGCTCAGTTTGAACGGTAATGTTTTTCGTTATAGTGATTGTCCCGTCCAGGGATATGTCCGCTTCGTCCGGCAGGGTGACGGTGCCTCCTGCCGGCGCGGCGGCGATGTCGCCCAGCAGCTCCGCCTTGCCGTACGCCACCGTTACCGCCGTCAGGGTATACGCCTGGGTCGAGCCGTCTGCTGCCGTTACCGTGTAGGTCCTGGGGAGGGCGGTAAGGTCCTGGCCGGTAAAGGCCGCCGTACCGCCGGGTACCGGCGTGCCGCCGTCGGTTACCGCCGCGCCGCCGTGGG